>NZ_JASATK010000007.1:0-258124 GCF_038440275.1 Bacillus sp. OTU2372 | reverse complement strand
CCATTTGATGGCTCAGTAGCTCAGTCGGTAGAGCAAAGGACTGAAAATCCTTGTGTCGGCGGTTCGATTCCGTCCTGAGCCACCATTTGTTTTAATAAATTAAATAGTTATGGCGGCTGTGGCGAAGTGGTTAACGCACCTGATTGTGGTTCAGGCATTCGTGGGTTCGATTCCCATCAGCCGCCCCATTTTAAAATAATTTGCGGGTGTAGTTTACTGGTAAAACCTCAGCCTTCCAAGCTGATGTAGTGGGTTCGATTCCCATCACCCGCTCCAACATATGGGCCTATAGCTCAGCTGGTTAGAGCGCACGCCTGATAAGCGTGAGGTCGATGGTTCGAGTCCATTTAGGCCCACCATGATTTTTTACGAAAGTAAAATAGTCCATTGTTTTTTACGAAAACAAAGTAACTTGTAATTATTCCGCAGTAGCTCAGTGGTAGAGCTATCGGCTGTTAACCGATCGGTCGTAGGTTCGAGTCCTACCTGCGGAGCCATTTTATTTTATGGGGAAGTACTCAAGTGGCTGAAGAGGCGCCCCTGCTAAGGGTGTAGGTCGGGTAACCGGCGCGAGGGTTCAAATCCCTCCTTCTCCGCCATAAAATAAATGGCCCCTTGGTCAAGCGGTTAAGACACCGCCCTTTCACGGCGGTAACACGGGTTCGAATCCCGTAGGGGTCATAAAAAAACTGATAACAAAAGTTATCAGTTTTTTTTGTGTACTTTTTTCTAACCAATAAAATTGATCTCAAGTTGCCCAAGGGAAAAAAGGACTGTTTAAAACTCATCCTGCTTCTGTTCCAAGTTGCATTCAAAGTACCATTTCCTCTTCAGATTCATTATATCGATATAATTCAATTCAGATTCTAATATTTTGGGGAGTATTGATACCGTTTACATTTGCTTCTTTTCACTTAATTTTTTTACTTCAATTTTATTATTAAAAAAATAACTTTATTGCTCTCAATCAATAAAAAATTTTAAAAAAGATACTAGATTATTGTCGAATAACGAAGGATATTTTGTTGTTTACTGTCGTATGATGTCGGGTATTGAAATTATATGACAAGATTAATCAGTTAATGTCAGAAAAGATAAAAAAGTTTTACGAGGCATCTGGGCCATTTGCAATTATAATTGGTCAAGAAATACATATTTTCAATGAGATGAGGAGAGCCATGACGGTGAATACACTTTTTCCGACAGATTATCAGCTGCATTTGTTTCATGAAGGCAGCTACTTCCAGAGTCATCAGCTTTTTGGCGCTCATATCTTTAAAGATTCCGATAAAGTCTATACACGATTTTGCGTCTGGGCTCCTAATGCCTTTAAGGTAAGGCTCACGGGAAATTTTAATAACTGGAATGGTGAAGGATATGAACTGCAAAAGGTAAACAATGAGGGAGTCTGGATCATTATAATTAATCAAAATCTAGACGGCTGCATTTATAAGTACGAGATTATTACATCTTCAGGTGAAAAGCTCCTTAAAGCTGACCCGTTTGCATTTTATTCAGAATTAAGGCCCCACACCGCTTCTATTGTATATTCATTAAATGATTATGATTGGCAGGATAGTCACTGGCAGAATCGTAAAGAAAAGAAGAATGTTTTATCGGAGCCAGCGATTATTTACGAAGTCCATACAGGATCGTGGAGGAAAAAAGAGGATGGCAGTTACTTAACCTATAAGGAACTTGCAGCAGAACTTATCCCATATGTAATAGAGCATGGATTTACCCATATAGAACTATTACCTATCATCGAGCACCCGCTTGACGCCTCATGGGGCTATCAGGGGACGGGGTATTACTCTGTAACATCCAGGTATGGCACACCTGATGATTTTAAGTACTTTGTGGACCAGTGCCATCAGCAAGGGATCGGCGTCATACTTGACTGGGTACCAGGCCATTTTTGCAAGGATGCTCACGGACTTTACCGATTTGACGGCACCCACATTTATTCATACAGCACTGAATATGACAGAGAAAATGTAGTATGGGGTACGGCCAACTTCGATTTAGGAAAAGGAGAGGTCCAAAGTTTCTTAATTTCAAATGCGTTATTTTGGATCGATTACTTCCACATAGATGGCTTCCGGATGGATGCGGTAGCAAATATCATTTATTGGCCGGATACCACTAACGGAAAGCGCGAAAATCCCTTTGGAATTAATTTCTTGAAAAAATTAAATAAAGAAGTACATGATTTCGATCCCCATTTTCTCATGATTGGGGAGGACTCTACGGAATATCCTCATGTAACAGCGCCAGTACACTACGGCGGTTTAGGATTTGACTACAAATGGAACATGGGCTGGATGAATGACATGCTCGAGTATATGGAAACACCGCCTTATTTCCGATCAAAAGTCCATTCAAAGGTAACGTTTTCACTTTTCTATGCCTTTTTTGAAAACTTTATGCTCCCATTTTCACATGATGAAGTGGTTCATGGGAAAAAGTCACTATTAGATAAAATGCCAGGAGAATATGAGGAAAAGTTTGCCCAACTAAGGCTGCTGCTAGGATATATGTTTGCCCACCCTGGAAAAAAATTATTATTTATGGGGTTTGAAATAGGCCAATTTGCGGAATGGAAAGATAAAGAACAACTTGATTGGAACTTGTTGGATTATGACATGCACCGCAATTTAAACACATATGTAAAAGTATTAACTAAATTATATAAACGCTCAAAAGCACTTTATGAATTGGATCATTTGCAGGATGGTTTTGAGTGGATTGATGCTAACAACAGTACCCAATCTATTTTTTCCTTTATTAGAAAAGGAAAAAAGGAAGAAGATACCTTAATTATTGTCTGCAACTTTACGGGAGTAGAGTACCCGGTTTATAAGATTGGTGCTCCAAAAGCAGGCGAATATCGGGAAATTTTTAATAGTGATTACCAAGAGTTCGGTGGGTCAGGATTAATGAATAAGAAGACCATTTTAGCTTCTGAAGAGCCTTATCATGGTCAGCCATCTTCATTTGAGATTGCAATTCCCCCGTTCGGTTTTCAAATCATAAGGCCAGTTAAAAAGCGGAAGGAGAGAAAAGGTAATGGTAAAGAAAAAGTGCGTAGCCATGTTATTAGCAGGAGGGAAAGGAAGCAGACTTAATTCCCTTACGAAAGAATTAGCGAAGCCTGCAGTACCTTTTGGGGGGAAATACCGAATTATCGACTTTACATTAAGCAATTGTACCAACTCTGGTATTGATACTGTTGGGGTGTTAACCCAATACCAGCCGCTTTTATTAAATTCCTATATTGGTATAGGCAGTGCTTGGGACCTTGACCGCAAAGACGGTGGTGTAACAGTTCTGCCTCCATATGCCGAATCTTCAGAGGTTAAATGGTATACCGGAACCGCCAGTGCCATTTTTCAAAATTTAAATTATTTAAAGCAATACCAGCCGGAATACGTTTTAATCCTTTCAGGTGACCATATATATAAAATGAACTATGAGAGCATGCTTGACTATCATATTGAGAAAAGAGCCGATGCTACGATTTCTTTAATAGAGGTTCCATGGGCTGAAGCAAGCCGTTTTGGCATTATGAATACAAACGAAGATTTGAGAATTACGGAATTTGAGGAAAAGCCAAGCAATCCAAAAAATAATCTTGCCTCTATGGGCATTTATATTTTCAACTGGAGCATATTGAAGGAATATTTAGAGATGGATGAACGTGACCCTAATTCCAGTCATGACTTTGGGAAAGACATCATCCCATTGCTATTAGACGAAAATAAAAAATTGTATGCCTATCCGTTTAAAGGGTACTGGAAGGATGTTGGAACAGTCCAAAGTCTTTGGGAAGCCAATATGGATTTATTGGGAGAAGATTGTGATTTAGATTTATTTGAAAATGATTGGAGAATCTATTCCGTTAACCCAAATCAACCTCCGCAATATATCTCTCCAGATGCCATTGTCAGAGAGTCTCTGATAAATGAGGGCTGTACGATTGAAGGGAAGATAGATAAATCTGTGTTATTTCAAGGTGTGACAATCGGTAAAAACTCGATTATCAAAGAGTCTGTTATCATGCCAGATGCTGAGATTGGTGAAAATTGTTTAATTGAAAAAGCAATTGTACCTGGTGAGGTTAAAATACCGGACGGGACTGTGATTCGCTCCTTTGATGATGAGATCATCCTCGTAACGGAAGAGATGTTAAGCGGTCTTTATCCAGCCATATAGTATAAAAAAAGGTTGGTTAATTAATAGAAAATTCAGGAGGGAATTTGGAGTGAAAAGAAAGCTATTAGGCGTAATTGATGCAACAACCTACCACGAAGATTTGGAGGATTTAGTAATCCACCGCTCACTCGCAGCATTGCCATTTGGGGGGCGCTACCGCATTATCGACTTTATTCTTTCAAGTATGGTCAATTCAGGTATACGCAGTGTGGCAATCTTTCCAAAGATGCAATACCGTTCCCTCATGGATCATTTAGGGTCGGGAAAAAATTGGGATTTAAATCGTAAACGTGATGGACTTTTCTTTTTCCCATCCCCGATTGTAGAAAGTGATAGTAATAAAGTTGGTTCGTTTGAACATTTTGCGGCTAATATGGATTATTTTTACCGAAGCAGCCAAGAATATGCTATTATCTCTAACTGTAACACTATTGTTAATATGAACATTAGGCCAATCTTAGAGTGGCATAATGAGGCAAAATGCGATATCACTGAAATCCGTCATCAAGATGGACGTTCGATGGAAATGTATCTAATTAAAACTTCACTGCTGATCAAATTAATTGAAACAAGGCATGAGACAGGTTACACCTGTATGAAGGATGTTGTAACAGATCTAAATGCAGCGTATACGATTTGTCACTATGAATATAACGGCTATGCCGTAACAATAGATTCGATTGACAACTATTTCTCTACCAGTATGAAATTGCTCGAACCAAAGGTATGGAAGCAATTATTTTTAAAAGACCAGCCTATTATTACAAAAGTAAAGGATGAACCGCCTACTAAGTATGTGCAAGAGTCCGTGGTGAAAAATGCGATGATTGCAAACGGATGCCACATTAGCGGGACGGTCGAAAACAGTATTATCGCCCGTGGGGTGAAGATTGCCAAAGGGGCAGTTATTAAGAACTGCATTATTATGCAAAAGTGCCAAATCGAGGAGAACTGTTATTTAGATTCTGTTATTTTAGACAAGGACGTTAAGGTGGAGGCAGGTACTTATTTGGCTGGCACTGCACATGCCCCTTACGTTATTCGTAAAGGAACGAAACAAGGAGCGCTGATGAACTCGTGAAAATCTTATTTGCTGTATCGGAATGTGGCCCATTCGCCAAGTCTGGGGGACTTGCGGATGTCGCAGGATCACTTCCAAAAGAACTTAAGAGCCTTGGTACTGATGTCAGAGTAATTCTTCCGAAATATGGAACTATCTCAGAAGAATATAAACAGAAAATGAAGAAGGTTAAGGAATTTACTGTATCTGTAGGCTGGAGAAATCAATATTGTGGTCTTGAAGAGCTTACACACCAAGGGATTACCTATTATTTTGTTGATAATGAATACTATTTTAAACGAGAAGGTTTGTATGGTTATTTTGATGACGGGGAGAGATTTGCCTATTTAAATCGGGCTATTCTTGAGGCGATCGCCGAATTAGATTTTTATCCCGATGTCCTGCATTGTCATGATTGGCATACAGCGATGATTCCTTACCTTTTAAGAACGGAGTACTACAAGCGAAAAGGGTATGGTTTGATTAAGACTGTGTTTACAATCCACAATCTACAGTTTCAAGGAATTTTTCCAAAAGAAGTATTGGAGGATTTATTGGGATTGGATTATCAATCCTTCCAATCAGGCCATCTAGAGTTCTTTGGAAATATCAATTTTATGAAAGGCGGCCTTGTGGCTGCTGACAAAATCACGACCGTTAGCCCAACCTATAAAGAGGAAATTCAAACCCCAACTTTTGGTGAGAAACTAGATGGACTCTTACGAGCAAGAAAAGAGGACCTTATCGGGATCTTAAATGGAATTGATGAGGATTTTTACAATCCGGCAATTGACCCATTAATCGATCAAAATTATAAGGTGGATACCTATTCTAAAAAGTCAGTTAACAAAAAAGAGATTCAAAAGAAATTCGGCTTGCCGCAGAGTGCTGCAACACCATTACTTGTCATGATTACAAGGCTGACGAAACAAAAGGGGCTTGATCTGGTAAGGTGTGTTCTCAGGGAAATTTTGCAAGAGGATGTTCAGGTCGTTATACTGGGAACGGGAGATTTTGAATATGAAGAATATCTCCGCCAAGCAGCACGGGTGTATCCTGATAAATTAAAAGTTTATACCGGATTTAGCGAGGAACTTGCCCATAAGCTCTACTCAGCAGCCGACTTGTTTTTAATGCCGTCTCAATTTGAACCATGCGGCCTTGGACAGATGATTGCCATGAGGTATGGTGCTATACCTATCGTTCGCGAAACAGGGGGCTTAAATGATACTGTAAAGGCATATAATGAATTTACAGGCAGAGGAAATGGGTTCTCTTTCCAAAACTTTAATGCCCATGACATGCTTTATACTGTTCAGCGAGCACTAAGCTTTTATCATGATCAACCAGTTTGGAAATCAATTGTGAAGCAAGCTATGGAAAAGGACTACAGCTGGGCGCAATCAGCATTTAGTTATAGCCAGCTTTATGCAGAGCTCGTCTCAAGGAGTGAAACTCATGTTTTCTAGTAAAGCTAGTTTTAAGAAGACCTTCCTGAAAAGACTTGAGATGCTATGTGGGAAGAGCTTTTCTGAAAGTTCAGCACGGGATCAGTATCAAACCCTTGGCAGCATGATTCGGGAATTTGTGAGCAATGACTGGATTGCGACAAATGAACAATATCTTGCAGCTCAAGGAAAGCAGGTTTACTATCTCTCAATTGAATATTTATTAGGTAAGTTGTTACGACAGAATTTAATAAATTTAGGCGTTGAGGAAACCGTACAGATAGGACTTAAGGAATTAGGGATTGACCTCGATGAGCTTGAGGAGTTAGAAAGTGATGCAGGGTTAGGAAATGGCGGCTTAGGAAGATTAGCCGCCTGTTTTTTGGATTCACTTGCATCGCTTAATTTGCCGGGACATGGTCATGGCATTCGCTATAAGCATGGATTGTTTGAGCAGAAAATAGTCGATGGTTATCAAGTGGAACTTCCTGAGCAATGGCTGAGAAGCGGAAATGTTTGGGAAATTCGTAAACTTGACAGTGCAGTAAAAGTTCCGTTTTGGGGAAAGGTTGAACCGAGGATAGAGAAAGAACGTCTCGTCTTTCACCATTTGAATGCTGAAACGGTTACAGCGGTCCCGCATGACATGCCTGTTATCGGTTATAACACACAAACTGTCAATACATTAAGGTTGTGGAATGCCGAGCCATCACAATTTCCTATTGATGCCGATATATTAAAATATAAGCGCGAGACAGAATCCATTTCCGAATTTCTATACCCTGATGATACCCATGATGAGGGTAAAATCTTAAGGCTAAAACAGCAGTATTTTTTAGTATCAGCCAGTATACAATCTATCTTAAGAACTTACCGAAAACAACATCCCAGCTTAAATGAACTGCATAAACATGTGTGTATTCACATTAATGATACACACCCAGTTTTGGCTATCCCAGAGCTTATGAGGATCCTAATTGATGATGAAGGATATGAGTGGGACCAAGCATGGCACATTACGAAAAATACCATCTCCTATACCAACCATACGACTTTATCGGAGGCGCTTGAGAAATGGCCGATTCATATTTTTCAGCCATTACTGCCAAGGATTTATATGATTGTAGAAGAGATCAATGAGCGCTTTTGCCGGGAACTTTGGGAGCAAACCCCTGGTGATTGGAAGAGGATTAGTGATCTTGCCATCATAGCCGATAATTTTGTCAAGATGGCACATCTAGCTATTGTAGGAAGCTTTAGTGTAAATGGTGTCGCCAAGCTACATACTGAGATACTTAAGAAGAGGGAAATGAATCAATTTTATCAACTATACCCGGAGAAATTTAATAACAAAACGAATGGTATTGCTTACCGACGTTGGCTGTTAAAGGCAAATCCGAAATTATCCTCGCTCATCACTGACGCAATTGGGCCCTCTTGGATGAATTCAGCTGAGGAGCTTAATCATTTACAAAATTATCAAAATGATTCGTCGTTCTTAGACCGGCTTTTAAAGATAAAAAATGAAAATAAACAGCGGCTTGCGGATATCATTTTGGATAAAACAGGAGTGGCAGTAGATACTGAAGCTATTTTTGATGTACAGGTAAAACGGCTTCATGCCTACAAGCGCCAGCTTTTAAATGTTCTACACATCATGCACCTATATAACAGGATAAAGGAAGATGCAACTTATCCGATTGTCCCAAGGGTGTTTATTTTTGGTGCTAAAGCTTCGCCTGGGTATTATTATGCAAAAAAGATTATCAAATTAATTAACACTGTGGCTGAACAAGTCAATAATGACCCAAGGGTGGGAAATAAACTAAAGGTGATTTTCCTTGAAAATTATCGGGTTTCCCTAGCTGAAAAAATCTTTCCGGCCTCAGATGTTAGTGAACAGATTTCAACTGCTAGTAAAGAAGCCTCAGGTACAGGGAATATGAAGTTTATGATTAACGGTGCCTTAACTGTGGGGACTTTGGATGGAGCTAATATAGAAATTAAAGAATTAGTTGGCCCATCAAATATCTTTACATTTGGATTAACTTCAGACGAAGTCCTACATTATTATCAGCATGGCGGCTATAATTCCCGCGAGTATTATCATCATGATTATCGAATCAGGCAGGCAGTTGATCAACTCGTCAATGGATTCTTTCCTGGTGTTAATAATGAATTTGAACCGATATTTGATTCGCTGCTAGAAGAAAATGATCAATATTTTGTCTTAAAGGATTTCGCTTCTTATGCAAAAGTGCAGGAACAAATAGGTCAACAATTTGCCGACAAGAGCGGGTGGCAGAGGATGAGTTTAGCTAATATTGCTCATGCCGGCCATTTTTCGAGTGATCGCACCATTCGGGAATATGCGGATGAAATTTGGGGGATTAAGTCTCTTAAGTAAGAAAAAAGCTTCTGCCATTGGGCAGAAGCTTTTTTTCTATTGTCCAGCACCTAGGAAAAAATGAACTACTTTTTTCCCTGAACAAGGCGCTTCCGCTTTTCTTATGAAAAGAAATGACCGATAAAAATGCCAATAGCGAGTAAGAATCCAAAAATGGTATTGGTTTGAGCAGTTGCAATCATGGCAGGTGCCATTTTAAGTGGCACATTATTCTCAATAAACCCTTTTATTGCTTTAACTGGTTTTGGAACACTCAATATGACTATAGCTGTCCAGAATGGAGCAATACCACTGATGATAAGTCCCAAAATCCAAAGATAAGAAAAGGTAAACATACCAGCTAATAGATAAATCGCCTTCTTCTTACCTAATAAAATCGCTACTGTTTTACGGCCATTCTCTTTATCACCATCAAGGTCGCGGATGTTATTAGAAAGCATAATCATACCTACTAAAACCATACTAGGTACGGAGAGAAGAATACTTGAATGATCAACAGTTCCAGTTTGGATAAAGAAAGAAATTAAAATAATCAGCATGCCCATAAAGAACCCTGAAAGAAGCTCACCAAATGGTGTGTAGGCAATTGGAACAGGGCCTCCTGTGTAGAAATAGCCGACGGCCATACAAACGAGCCCCACAATGGCTAACCACCAGCTGCTATTGGCACAAATATATACTCCAAGCAATAAAGAAATGAGATAAAATCCAAAAGCAAGATTAATGACGGTTTTTGGCTTGATTCCATCCCGAACAATGGTTCCGCCAATTCCTACGGATTCTGCTGTATCCAAGCCTCTCTTAAAATCGAAGTATTCATTAAACATGTTTGTAGCCGCTTGTATTAACATACTAGCAACCAGCATGGCAAGAAAAAGGCCGATATGAATTTTACCGTTCTTAAGAGCTAATGCCGTTCCAAGCAGAACTGGAACAAACGATGCTGTAAGTGTATGAGGACGGGTCATTTTCCACCAAACTTGAAAACCGCGGTTAGCTTCAATGTCCTGCTTTGAGTTTTGTTGTAAATTTGACTGCATATATTCTCCCCCTTGTAAATTTTCTCTCTATATTATGAAGTTTTACTAGCGTTTAGGGTTGTTTCCCACACCTAAGTGTATTGGAATCCCCTATTTAGTGTCAATTAATTTTTGTTTTCAAAACTAGAAGATAATCCCTGTTCGATTATTATCTGCTTTTCGTGGAAAACTGAAGGTATAAAAACCGATTTTCACTCTCTTTTAGAATTTTGATATATAATAAGGTATAAAGCTGTGCAGGTAGTGATTAGAATTATTGACTTATTTACAATGGGAGTAGTATCTTAGAATAGGCTTTAAGATGAATGGATAACAGTCATTTCGGCTGTTTTGGAGGGATTTGTTTGATTACCATTCAAGAAACAGAAATAAAAGAAAGGGGTCTTTTAGGGGTAAATCGGGCGCGAGAATTAGGCCGGCCCATTTTAATGAGTGTAGTTCATAAGATGGACACGACTAATCCTTTATCCTTTTTTAATGCTGGAAAAGACCGTTATTGCGGGGAACGTTTTTTTTGGAAAGACCCGACAAACGATATGGTTTTAGTTGGACTAGGAATTTCAAAGCAAATTCAATCGGATCAGGCTGCTGACCGCTTTTTTCATGTTGAAAAAGAGTGGAAAAGCTTTTTAAAAGACGGTTTTATTTTTAATCAATATAAAGTTGACGGTGTTGGACCTCTTATGTTTGGAGGCTTCTCATTTGATCCTTTTAAAGAAAAAACAGAACTTTGGTCCAAATTTGCAGATTCTTTATTTCACATCCCCAAATTCTTATTGAGTATCGCCCGTGGTGAAACCTTTTTAACCACAAATATTATTTTTACACCAAATGATGATTTATCACTTTATAGCAAGAGTTTGGAAGAAAGAAATCAACTGCTTGATTCATTAAAAACAAGGATTAGCACAAAATCTCCCTCATTAATGAGGAAAAATGAAATCTTTCCTGAAAGATGGAAGCAAACGGTTGATGGTGTTGTGAAAGAATTAACAAATGGACCATTGAAGAAAGTAGTCCTTGCTCGTGAGCTAAGATTAGTATTTAGTTCGGAGGTTGAAGCAGAAACAGTCCTTGAAAGTTTATATAAACAGCAGCCGGCAAGCTATATTTTTGCTTTTGCATCGAATGGAGATTGCTTTATAGGAGCATCACCAGAACGGCTTATAAAAAAACAAGGCGATGAAGTCTATTCGACCTGTTTGGCAGGTTCGATTTCTCGTGGTAATACAGAAGAAGAAGATCAGATATTAGGACAGACTCTTTTAGCTGATCAAAAAAATCTGATTGAACACGGTTATGTAGTCGAAATGATTAAAGAAGCACTCGAGCAATCGTGTAAAGAGGTTATTTTACCTGATAAACCGCAATTAATGAAAATGAGGGATATTCAGCACCTTTATACTCCGGTAATTGGAAAGTGTGGTCCAAACACATCCCTTTTGTTACTTGTAGAGAAGCTTCATCCAACACCTGCTCTTGGCGGGCTTCCCAAAACTTTAGCGGTAGAAAAGATTAGAGAAGTAGAAGAGCTAGACCGAGGACTATTTGGCGGACCACTCGGATGGGTCGATTATCAGCAAAATGGTGAATTTGCTGTAGCTATCCGTTCTGGGCTTATCCAGGAGCAAGAAGTCTCCTTGTTTGCCGGGTGTGGTGTGGTATCTGATTCAAAATCTGAAGATGAGTATTTGGAAACTGCTTTAAAGTTTAGACCAATGCTTCGCGCTCTTGGAGGAAAATAATTATGAATCATCAAGAATCATTAACTGCTTATATTGCAGCCTTTGTTTCAGAACTTGTCTTAACTGGTATCACTGATGTAGTCGTTAGCCCTGGTTCGAGGTCAACTCCGATGGCAATGGTCATGGCTGAACACCCTGATTTAAAAGTTCATATCCATGTTGATGAACGTTCAGCTGCTTTTTTCGGACTAGGGATGGCTAAAGCAAAAAACATGCCTGTCGCCATTTTGTGCACATCTGGTACGGCAGCAGCTAATTATTTTCCCGCGATAGTGGAGGCAAAATATTCCCGTGTTCCTTTGCTTGTCCTAACAGCTGACAGACCACATGAATTAAGAGAAGTGGGAGCTCCTCAGGCCATTGATCAACTGCATTTATATGGCCAGCATGTAAAATGGTTTGCTGATATGGCACTGCCGGAGAACAGCAATGAGATGCTCCGCTATGCGAGAACCATTTGTGCAAGAGCCGCAGCTATTGCAACCCAAGCACCTGCAGGACCTGTACATTTGAATTTTCCGTTCCGGGAACCACTGATCCCGAAGATAGACGAAAGTCTCTTTGCGCTTTCAGAACGGCCAAAGGGGTATGTCAAGGTTCATAATGGCGATATTACGATAAACGACGAAGAGGTCCAGGTTATTGCGAAAGATTTGACAGGCAAAGAAAAGGGAATAATTGTTTGTGGTAATATAACGGATGAAAAATTTGCAAAAGCAGTCACAGACCTAGGAGCCAAATTAAACTTTCCTATTTTAGCCGACCCCTTATCACAATTACGAAGTGGACGCCATAAGCTTGAGAATATTATCGATGCTTATGATACCTTTTTAAGGAATGAAGATGCGAAGTCCTTTCTTAAGCCGGACGTTGTATTACGATTTGGAGCAATGCCAGTTTCGAAAGCGTTAACGATATTCCTAAAAGAGAATCAAGGTGCAGATCAATTTGTAATAGACGGCGGGGGCGGCTGGCGTGACCCTTCCGCATTATCATCGAATATGATTTTTTGTAATGAAACGATGTTTTGTGAAAAATTAGTTGCGTATTTGGACGCGAACTCTTCTTCCACGTTTTTAGATGATTGGCAAAAGGTGAACCAGCTGACAAAAGAAAATTTGGCGGTTATCCGTGATGTACAAGAATTGAGTGAAGGAAAGCTGTTCTATCAATTAGTCGACCAGCTTCCAGAAGAAGCTACCCTTTTTGTGGGTAACAGTATGCCTATTCGTGATTTAGATAGCTTTTTTTTAAGTAATCATAAATCGATTAAAGTAATGGCCAATCGCGGGGCCAATGGGATTGACGGGACCGTTTCAACAGCAATCGGTGCTGCTGTTTATACAAAATCCTTATACTTAGTGTTGGGGGATTTAACCTTTTTCCATGATTTAAATGGTTTGATTGCAGCCAAGCTTTATGATATTGATATTCATATTATTCTCATTAATAATAATGGCGGGGGAATCTTTTCTTTTCTTCCACAATCCGAGCATCCTCAGCATTTTGAACTATTATTTGGTACCCCATTGAATATAAACTTTGAGCATGCTGTTAAAATGTTTAATGGAAATTACAACAAAATAGCAACTTGGGATCAACTTGGAACCTTATTAAAACAAAGCCTTCATCAAAAAGGGATCCATGTTTATGAGATTGAAACAAATAGAGACAGAAATCGTGATGAACATCGTGAACTTTGGCGTTCTGTTTCCCAGGAAATATCAAATCTTGTCGATGGAGCGCAGGAATGATTGTGGTTGTCGACGGGATTCGCTACCATCTAGAGGTTAGTGGTGAAGGATTTCCGCTAATCTTACTGCATGGCTTTACGGGCGATTGGTCTACCTGGACATCCTTTTTTGACAAATGGGGCAGCCACTCGAGGCTGATCGTTCCTGATATCATTGGACATGGCGAAACAGGATCACCTGAAGAACTAGGACTTTATCAAATCGAATCCATGGCAAATAGCTTAAATACCATATTGGAGAAAACAGGTGTTGATCAAGTAGACTTGCTCGGGTATTCCATGGGCGGCCGGCTTGCTCTAACTTTTGCGCTGCTTTTCCCGAACCGAGTCCGAAAGCTCATTTTGGAAAGTGCATCCCCTGGTCTTAAAACCGAGAGCGAGAGAGAAGTTCGCCGTATGAATGATGCAAAACTTGCAAACTTTATAGTAGACGAGGGATTGGAGTCTTTTGTTGATTATTGGGAAGATATTTCCTTGTTTCAAACAATGAAGAGACTTCCTGCTTCAGTAAAAAACAAAATAAGAGAACAGCGCTTAATGAATTCTCCCTTGGGACTTAAAAATAGTTTGCTTGGAATGGGGACCGGTTCACAGCCATCTTGGTGGAAGCAGCTTGACCAATTAAGCTGTGATGTTTTGCTCCTTACAGGCAGTGAGGATCAGAAGTTTTGTCGAATTGCAGAAGAGATGGCAGTTAGGTTAAAAAAAGCCACCTGGATGGTCGTTGAAAATAGCGGACATGCAATTCATGTGGAAGAACCTGAAAAGTTTGGTACAATAGTAAGTGACTTTTTGTCAAATCAATAATAAAAGGAGGACATCATTTTGGCAGTAGAATGGGTTCCAGGAAAAAAATATGAAGAAATTCTATATGAAACTTACAATGGGATTGCAAAAATCACCATTAACCGTCCACATGTACATAATGCTTTTACACCGAAGACTGTTATGGAATTAATCGATGCTTTCGCATATGCCCGTGATGATTCAAGGATTGGCGTTATTGTATTAACTGGTGCCGGAGATAAAGCATTTTGTTCCGGTGGAGACCAAAAGGTAAGAGGTCATGGAGGATACGTTGGAGAAGACCAAATTCCTCGCTTAAATGTTTTAGATCTGCAGCGCTTAATTCGTGTAATTCCAAAACCGGTAGTAGCAATGGTAAAAGGCTATGCGATTGGCGGCGGTCATGTTTTACATATCGTATGTGACTTAACGATTGCGGCGGATAATGCTATTTTTGGTCAAACAGGTCCTAAAGTAGGCAGCTTTGATGCAGGGTATGGTTCTGGTTATTTAGCAAGAATTGTCGGTCACAAAAAGGCCCGTGAGATTTGGTATCTCTGCCGTCAATACAATGCACAGGAAGCATTGGATATGGGCTTAGTCAATACGGTTGTTCCGCTTGAGCAAGTGGAAGAAGAAACAATTAAGTGGTGTGAAGAAATGCTTGAGAAAAGCCCAACTGCTCTTCGTTTCTTAAAAGCTGCATTTAATGCTGATACAGATGGTTTAGCTGGTATCCAACAATTTGCCGGTGATGCTACATTGCTTTATTATACAACTGATGAAGCAAAAGAAGGCCGCGATGCCTTTAAAGAAAAACGGAAGCCTGACTTTGGTCAATTCCCGCGTTTCCCTTGATTTGAAGATTCCCTTCTGCAGCTTGATGGTATCCATCAGGCTGTTGTTTTTATATAGAAAAAAGAGGGTGCAAAAATGCAAAATGAATCAATGCCTAATTTATTAATCAAACGTGCTCTTTTAACTCCAAATCGGATTGCTATTTATTTTCAAGACCAAACGTTAACATTTCATGACTTATATGAGTATTCCTTAAAAGTGAGCGGGAGACTTCAAGCGCTGGGCATTCGGAAAGGGCAGTTCGTGGGTGTATTATTGAAAAATCATTTGGATACGGTTACGATTTTATTTGCTCTTCAGTTACTTGGAGCTCGAGCGGTTATTTTGAATAATCGATTGACGGCAGCAGAGCTTGTTTTTCAATTAAGGGATTCAAGATCGACCTTTCTGATTCTAGAGGAGTCCTTTACTCAAACCGAAGCAGTGATTACTGAACAAATCGACCAATTGACAACCATTACTAAGACTAAATTAACTCAAATAAAGCCAGAAGAACCTTATATACAAGAAGAAATCAGTCTCACTGATATCTGTACTATTATGTATACATCAGGTACAACGGGGAATCCAAAAGGAGTAATTCAGACATACGGAAATCATTGGTGGAGTTCAACAGGCTCAGCCCTTAATCTCGGAACAATAGATAGTGATTGCTGGCTCTGTGCGGTTCCTCTTTTCCATATTAGTGGTTATTCGATCTTAATGCGCAGTGTTATTTATGGGATGCCGATCGTTCTTCATGAACATTTTGATGTGGAGCAAACGATAAAAGATATTCAACTAAAAAAGGTAACGATTATGTCAGTAGTGGGTACCATGTTAACCCAAATCGTTGAAGCGCTGGAGGACAGACGGTTAACCGCCTCATTCCGTTGTATGTTGTTAGGCGGCGGGCCAGCACCATTACCATTATTAGAAGCATGTGTGAAAAAGGATATTCCTGTTTTTCAATCGTACGGAATGACGGAAACCTCTTCACAAATTGTCACACTATCCCCAGAAGACAGTTTGCAAAAACTTGGTTCTGCAGGAAAACCCTTATTCCCTTCCCAGCTCAGAATTGAGCTTGAAAATGGTGAGACAGCCAAAGCGGGAATGCCTGGTGAAATTGTGGTTAAAGGTCCAAATGTTACTCCTGGGTATTTAAACCGCTCGGAAGCTACCGAAGAAAAGATACGTGAGGGCTGGTTATATACAGGCGATATTGGTTATCTTGATGAGCAAGGATTTTTGTATGTAAAAGATCGGCGAAGTGACTTGATTATCTCCGGTGGAGAAAATATCTATCCTGCTGAACTTGAAGCAATCCTACTGGCACACCCAGATGTAATGGAAGCTGGCGTAACCGGAATCGAGGATAAAAAATGGGGACAGGTTCCTATTGCCTTCATTGTAAAAAAGAAAGGCACAAATCTATCAGGTGAGGAGTTGCAGCGATTCTGTATGGAGCGTCTCGCGAAGTACAAATTGCCTAAGGCTTTTTATTTTACGGAACAGCTGCCCAGAAATGCAGCTAAGAAATTATTGCGAAGAAAACTGAGAGAGTGGGTGTAAGGGGATGAAAATTGCTCAGGTTGAGCTTTATATTGTTCAAATGCCCCTAAAATCCCCATTTTTAACGCACTTAGGTGCAGTAGCCCACCGTGAGGGGATTATTGTAAAGATTATGGATCAGGATGGCTGCTTTGGACTGGGAGAGGGAGTGGCCTTTTCGACACCATGGTATACAGAAGAAACAGTTGCGACAAGTTTACATATGATTACAGATATATTAATTCCCTTGTTGAAAAAGAATCCCATTCAGCAGCCAGAGGAAGCTGCCCTGCTTTTTAAATCGATTAGAAGAAATCATATGGCGAAGGCAGCCCTTGAAACGGCTTTATGGGATTTATACGCAAAACAAAACTCATCCCCCTTATCCGCCCTTCTTCACGGGACCCGTCAGGTAATTGCTTCGGGTGTAGTCGTTGCCACAGATTCTGCTGCAAATGCCCTTAAACAAATTGAGCAGTATCTCGAGGAGGGGTACCAAAGGATAAAGGTGAAAATTAACCCCCAACAGGATTATTCTTTTCTAGCCGAAATACGAAAAGTATATCCTGAGCTGCCGATTATGGCAGATGCTAATTCCGCCTATACCTTAAAGGATATCGAACGGCTAAAGGCGTTAGATGAATTTAATCTGCTCATGATTGAGCAGCCGCTCGCCCATGACGATATCATTGAACATGCTTTACTTCAAAAAGAAATCAGCACGCCCATTTGTTTAGATGAAAGTATTGTAAGTTTTGATGATGCAAGAAAGGCCATCGAACTAGGAAGTTGTCAGGTCATTAATATTAAAGTCGGCCGTGTGGGCGGTCTTTATGAAGCCAAACAAATTCATGATTACTGCTTTGCCCGGCAAATTCCTGTTTGGTGTGGGGGGATGATCGAGTTTGGAATCTCACGTGCCCATAATATTGCTCTGGCCTCATTGCCAGGGTTCACGATTCCAGGAGATATATCTGCATCCAACAGATTTTGGGAGGAAGATATTATCCTGCCGGAGGTGCAAGTGAAAGGTGGCTTTATTAAAGTGCCTGATGAGCCGGGGATTGGATTTAGCCTTAATGAAAAGAGACTGAAAGAAACGTTATTATCAACAAGAACATTTCGATTTTAAATTGAAAAAAGGTGAATCAAGCAGATGCTGATTCACCTTTTATGTTTTATTTAGGACAGCTCAACAGGTTCAAATGTTTTACAATCAGTTTCTCTGCTATTATCAGCTGTTTCGCCTGTATGGCTAACAACATAAATTTGATCCGCACTGCATCTATTTCCACTTGCCCAAAACGTACAGTTATTTACCTCACACAAAACATCTTTTGCCATTTAGTATCACTCCTTAAATTAGGATACATAGATAGCATTTGAGGAATGATCGGATAATATCCCTTCCATAAATGGGGAGATTACTTTCTGCCCAGCTTGATTTGTTTTAAGTATCGTTTATCATTCATAAACAGGCTCCAAAAGTAAATAAACCCTGGAAAAAGGATCGCGAAACCGACAATATAGGTGATAAAAATAGCACGAAAAGAATTAGGGTCAGTAAACGCCGAATGAATCGTTACTTTGGGATAGACAATATAGGGCAAATGGGCTTTACCATAGACATAACTGGCTAGTAAATACTGGATCGTTATTGCAATGACTGATAAACGAGGCCATCCCTTAATTTTTGATTTATTGGAAGGAAGTAATAAACCCACTCCTCCAATTAAGAAGAAGGCCAATGATAAATAGAGGAATGGCAGGTCATTCATCATTTTATTATAAATCCAAGCAGCTTCTGATTTTAATGTAATCATGATCAAAAAAGCCATTAATAATGAGATTGGACCGATAAACAAAGCATCCCGACGGTAGGCATTGTAGGCGTCAAATTCCTCGGAAGCTTTAGAGTAATCCGCTAACAAAAGGGAGGAAAGAAACAATGTACTCGAAATGGCAAAGCCAAAAAAAGCGTATTCGTTCGGGCTCGAGAATAGTCCAGCTAGATCTAATGTTTGGCGGTTGTTAGAAAAATTAACATATTCGCCATGTGTAATAGGCAGGACACTGATTAATAAGCCGGGAATTAAAATCCCGCAAATTCCGGAAATATAGGTTAGCGGCTTTTTATATTCATCTGCAATATTAGAAAAAACAAGAAATGCGCTTCGAATGGAGAGCAATAACAAAATGAGACTACCTGGTATTAACAAAATCGTTCCAAGCGTATAAGCTCCCCTAGGAAACAAACTATAAACAGCTACGACCAGGGCCACAATAAAAGTATTTGTTACCTCCCACGTAGGAGAGAGGTAACGATTAGCAATATTTGTTGCCTTTGTTTTTTCCCGATTAATATAAAACATGGACCAAAATCCTGCCCCAAAATCCATTGTTGCCATAACAGCGTAGATAAACACAAATCCCCATAAGACTGTTACCGCAAGATAAACATCCAACATGTTGGTTCCACCTCTTTAAGAATTTGAGCTAAATAATGGCACGCCCTTTTGATCGGCCCGGTTTAGATCATCCACAACGGAATTCTTTTTAAAATAATATCTAAGTACAAAGAGTACTGAGAAAGCCAAAATAGCATATACCAAAGCAAACAAGGCAAAAAGGATGCCAAGATTGGTCGAAGTCGTGACGGAATCGGCTGTAGACAAAATTCGATAAATCGTCCAAGGCTGCCGGCCTGTGCAAGCAAAAATCCAGCCAAACTCAATCCCTAAAACCGCAAGAGGACCCGAGGCCACATACAGCCACATCAGCCATTTTGGGAAAGTATCCTTTTTAAAAATCTTTCTTAATGCTAGTCCAAGGAAGGAAATAAGGATCAGCAGAGACCCCACCCCAACCATGGCATTAAATAAAGTATGCACGAATAACGGCGGCCAATATGGTTCAGGGAAATCGTTCAGCCCTTTCACAACTGTATCAAAGCTGTTTCCTGCTAAAAAGCTCAGGGCCCAGGGAATCTCTAGTCCATACTTAACTTCCTGTGTTTCTCTATCTGTAAGACCGCCAATCGTTAGGGGGGCATGGGATTGCGTTTCAAATAGCCCCTCAGCCGCAGCAAGCTTTTCCGGCTGGTATTTATGTAAGTATTGGGCTGACTCATGGCCATTCAAGGCGGTTAATAAAGAAAATATTCCCCCGACAACCAAACTTAACAGCAAGGCTTTCTGATGGAAACGATAGACCCTAGACGTACCTTCTGCTTTTAACATTTTATACGCCGACACGGTAGCCACGATAAAGGCTCCAGTGGTATAGGCTGACAATGCCACATGTCCGGCTGTCACAAAAAAGCTTGGATTAAAAAAGGCGGCCCAAGGATCAATATCAACAATCTTTCCATTGACAATGTTAAAACCTGCAGGTGTTCCTTCAAAGGCATGGACATTTGTAATTAATACCGCCGATCCCATTGCCCCAATCGCGACAAGAACAAGGCTTGTAATCCTCATCCACGGCGCAATTCTTTCAGCAGCGTAAACATAAATGGACATGAAGAGTGCCTCGATAAAAAAGGCATAGATCTCAATTTGAAAGGGTAGCGGCATGACTCTTCCAATTACCTCCATGAACCCCGGCCAGAGTAATGATAATTGAACCCCTGCAATGGTTCCGGTTGGAATTCCTACTCCAAGCAGGACGGCAAAGGCCTTTGTCCATCTTTTGGCCATGACCACATACTCGATATCTTTTGTCTTTTGATAGATAAGCTCTGCTGTCAATATCATAAAAGGCAGTCCAACGCCGATTGTTGCAAAAATAATATGAAACCCCATAGTTGTTCCAAATAAACTCCTTGCAATCACTAAATCACTCATGTAATTCTTCCTTTCTCTGCAGACACATATGAATTTATTGTTTGCAGGGAAAGGATTCCTATGTAATAATTTCCAAAATACCGTTAAATTTTTTTTGCGAAAAAACCTCCCGAATGCCCGAGAGGTTCTTAATTACTGATTTAAAGCTATTTCTATTGTTTTAAGGTTAGCGTCCATTAAAGTAAAGTAGGTTTCTTTATTTTTTAGATTATCTTTGGAAAGTACGGCTAAATTATGAATATGAAGGGCTTTGGCACCCATTTCTTTTTGGACAACCTTGCCTAGTTTTGATTGAACATTTTGTTCAAAAAGAATATAGTGGATGCCCTCATGCTCCGCGATAGAAATGATCTTTTCAAGTTCTTTTTGCGTAGGCTCATTGGTTGTGGATAGACCTGAAATACTAATTTGCTCAAGTCCGTAACGATTTTCCCAATAACCAAAGGCAGCATGAGTAACCATAATTTTTTTGTGACTCGCTTTTGAAATGGTCTGTTTATATCGATTATTTAAATCATCTAATTCAGCAGCAAGTTTATCATAATTTTGATTAAAAAGTTTTTTGTTTTGCGGCATTTTGCTTACCAAGCCATCACGAATGACTTCGGCCATTTCTTTACAGTAAACTGGATCGAGCCAAACATGGGGGTTTACATTATTTCTACCGAGCTCTTTTCCTTCTCCTGAGTGAGGGTCTTTTGGCAGCTTAAGGTGAGCTGCTGTTGGAACAAGCTCAACATTTTCATTTTTAAGAGTGTCTTTTGCCTTTTCCACAAAACCTTCCAAGCCAAGACCAATATAGAAAAATAAGTCTGAATCTGCTAAATTCATCATATCTTTTTGAGATGGTTCAAAGGTATGCTCATCAGCCCCTGGCGGATAGATGGTTTTTACGTTAACATATTTTCCACCAATCTGTTCTGCAAAATATTGCAAGGGGAAGACCGTTGTATAAATGGTTAATTGATCTTTCCTTTCTTTAGATTGATTCTTTTCATTTGCACAGCCAGACAGAATGAGGCTTAATGGCAGAAAGAAAGTGAGAATCAGGATGATTTTTTTCATATATACTCCTTCAAAAATATACTAAATAGGATTTATTACGATTTGCTAATAAAAAATTTTTTTGAATTCTTAAAAATAAACAGTGCATAATACGTAACCATTACGATTTTTTAGTATCTTATAAAAAAAATCGCCTAATTGCAAGTATAATATTTGTTACATACAAGGCATATTATGTATGCTTAATAGGAAAGGTGGGATTTATATGAGCAGTACAATCTTAAACGACATTTTAGATTACAATCAAAAATTTGTAGAGGACCATGAATACGAGAAGTATGAAACAACCAAATTCCCTAACAAAAAGATGGTCATCCTTACTTGTATGGATACTCGGCTATTAGAGCTTTTGCCTAAAGCTTTAAATTTGGGGAATGGCGATGCCAAGATTATTAAAGATGCAGGAGCACTGGTAACACATCCGTTTGGCAGTGTCATGCGCAGTATTTTAGTCGCGTTATATCAATTAAAAGCGCAAGAAGTTTTGGTTATTGCCCATTACGATTGTGGAATGAGCGGGATGAAGGCAGAACCGGTGATTGAGAATATGAAAGAAAGAGGGATCTCTGAAGAAACGCTAAAAACTCTTACATATTCCGGAATCGATATCGAACAGTGGCTGCGTGGATTTGAAAATGTGACTGAGAGCGTCGAGCACAGTGTGGATATGATTAAAAATCATCCATTAATGCCAAAGGATATCCCGGTTCACGGTTTAGTTATTGATCCTAAGACAGGCAAGCTTGATTTAATTGTAGACGGTTATAAGATTGGCTAGCTGCGGCTCCTAACTTCTCGGCTGTTTCGATCCGTCCCTACAAATCCAAAATCAGGATTTGCAGTGCCGGCTCTCCAACGTCTGTCGAAGTTGAACAGTCGCCTCCGCTTTTCTAAATTAGTTCTCTTTCTTTTCCGGAACAGGGTCAACTCCCCCTGGATGGAAGGGATGGCATTTTGATATTCGCTTAATAGTCAGCCAGCCGCCTTTTATGGCACCAAAACGTTGAACCGCCTCTAGTCCATATTGGGAACATGTAGGATAGAATCTGCATGTAGGCGGTTTGATGGGTGAAATGACTGTTTGATAAAAGCGAATAAGCAAAATAAAGATTTTTTTTAGCATACTATTTACTCCTTTTGAATACAGGATTCATACTTACAACATACCATAAATAGTAATAAGCGTCTAAATTGCTAATTGTAACTAAGGAGATGTAATAAGTCGGATTTTATTGTATTATAAAGAGAGATTATAAAAAAGGAGTGAATAACGTGCCTTCAGTTGAAAGTTTTGATCTAGATCATAATGCTGTTAAAGCCCCATATGTTAGACATTGTGGTGTTCATAAAGTGGGCAGTGACGGTATTGTTAATAAATATGATATCCGTTTTTGTCAGCCGAATAAACAGGCAATGAAACCAGATGCCATTCATACATTAGAGCATTTACTGGCCTTTAATATCCGCAAGCATTCCGAAAAGTATGACCATTTTGATATCATTGATATTTCGCCTATGGGTTGCCAAACTGGCTATTACTTGGTTGTGAGCGGGGAACCAACCGTTGAGGAAATCATTGATCTTTTAGAAGATACAATGAAAGATGCGGTTGAAATCATTGAGGTTCCTGCTGCAAATGAAAGACAATGCGGCCAAGCTAAACTACATGATTTAGATGGTGCTAAACGGTTAATGCGCTTTTGGCTTGAGCATAGTAAAGAAGATTTAAAACAAGTATTTGCTTAAAGCTTTAAAAATTCCTATTCAACTGAAGAATAGGAATTTTTTTATGCTTTATGCTCATCTTCTAGTTTCTTGCTTTCTTCCTGATCAACATAAGGATTGTTTTCCAATGAATCAACAGTATGTTTATAAGTATATGCTTTAGAAGTAGTTGTAACTGCTAGAACCAAAACGACAATGACAATAATAATGCCAACCACCATGACCGTAAACATATTTCATCCTCCTTTCCTTAATATTGTACCATGAAAAAAAGGGCAATTTTGAAAAAATACAATAAAAAGGGAAGCGCTTCCGCTTCCGTGTGTCAGGTGTTATGTAAAATCAATGTATATTCCTAGGATAATAAGTATGTGAACGATGTTGCCCGTACTCTTCTTGAGCAAACTTTCCTTTTAAGCTTTCAATCAAATAGAGTCCCATTAAATCATATAATTCTTGTTTATCCATTTCTTGAATTAAAGCCAGCAAATCTTCATGTGACATCTCTTCTAAAAAGGCAAATGTCAGCATATCAATGTCCTCTTCATCACCCGTTAACTTGTTTCGATACATTGCATATAATTCATCGACTAATTTCATTTTTCCACCTCCTGTTAAGATTTTTTGATTTGAAATTCTCTATACTTATTGAATACCCATAAACAAATAATATCATCCCTCCCTTTGAATTAACAAATTGACTGAAAAATCTGTTTTCTTGGTTGTACGTTTATTATATAGTATCATCCGCTAAAAAATGAGTCGAAATGTGAAAAAGAATAAAAAATTCTCTATTGGCACATTACTAAACAGTAAAAGGGGTTGAAGTAATGGACGAACAGAAGAAAACCTACTATATTGATGTAGGAACCGGTCAAATACTCAGTAATGCTTCAAGTTCTACGTGGAGCTATAAAATTGATGCAACAGATGATGAAATAACCCAGTTAAGAGAGCTATTTAATCAAAACTATTCCACAGAGTGGAAGAACTTTTTTAGAGCCCATGTCCCTTTTGTTCAATATCATTATGACAGGGAAAATGACAGCTACGATAGTACCATTCAACAGGTTTACGGTATGCTGTACAAATTAGGGGACCAAGAGGCAAAAAAACATATTGAAAGCATGAACATTTTACCGGAAAATCAGTAATACTGTGAGGAGAATCCAAAGGTTTAAGGATTCTCCTTTTTTATATATAATTATACCATTAAAGAAAATTTGGGGCGGATAAACATGAAAGAGTTTCTCGACTGCAACGGAAATACGATTGAACTTGCCTTTGGTCATCATGCCTTTACTATGAAGGCTAAACATGTTTTAGTTATTTGTCAATTTGAAAATCGCTGGTTTTTAACCAATCATAAACTTCGAGGTTTAGAATTTCCAGGTGGGAAAGTAGAAGAGGGTGAAACCCTCGAGGAATCAGCGAGAAGAGAAACCTTTGAGGAGACAGGGGGCATCCTTGGTGACCTACAATACATTGCTGAATACAAAGTGAATGACACCAACGGGGCTTTTGTTAAAGCTGTTTTTTGGGGGGAAGTGGATCGAGTGGTGCCTACCAAAACTTATTTTGAAACAAATGGGCCGGTTGCTATCGAGGGTGACATTTTGCAGCTCCGCTTTGCTGAAGAATACAGTTTTATCATGAAAGACCAAGTCATTGAGGAATGTCTAAAATTTATTAATCAGCTGCAAAATGAAAGGAAATAGCAGAAGGTTTTTTAGCCCCTGCTATTCTTTAATTAATTTCTTTTCTAATACATCTACGAGCTGATACATAAACGTGGCAAATACGGCGATCACCAAGAGCGATAAGAAAACAAGCGTAAAATTAAATACTTGGAATCCGTAGATAATCAAGTATCCAAGTCCTTTAGTGGATACAAGGAATTCGCCAACAATCACCCCTACCCATGATAGCCCAACATTCACCTTCAATGTGGAAATAATCGCAGGGAAGCTGGCCGGCATGATGGCTTCCTTAAAGCATTGTACGCGTGTTGCTCCGAAGGTTTGAAGGACCTTTAGATAGTTGGAGTCCACTTCTTTGAAGGATGTATACACGACAAGCGCCGTTATAATAACTGATATTATCACGCCATTAGCGATAATTGAGGTATATCCTGGACTAAGGGCGACAATGATTACTGGTCCTAAAGCAACTTTGGGCATTGCATTAAAAATGACTAGATAAGGGTCAAGTATTTTAGAAATCATCGGAGACCACCAGAGAACGGCGGCGATGATGACACCGAGGATGGTGCTCACAATAAAGCCAATGATCGTTTCTATTAAAGTAGCCCCTAAATTTGTTAGTAATGAGCCGTCTTGCATTTTCTCAATAAACAAGGCCCAAATTTTTGAAGGGGAACTAAATAGGAGCGGGTCAATCCACTGCATCCTGCTTAAAAATTCCCAACTCAAAAATAAGAACAGGAAAATAATCAGTTGATAAAGGCGCACCCATCTTTTTTCGATTTTTAAAGATCTCAAATATTTTTTATGGAGGAGTTCAACACTAGTCTTTTCTTGGCTCAAGGGACTCCAACTCCTTCCATATCGCTTGAAAAATACCTTGGAATGCTTCATGGTTTCTCGCTTCAAAAGGAGAAAGCCTCTTAAGCTCTTCCGGTATTTCAAAAATTTTGTGGATTTTTCCAGGCTTTGATGAAAATAAAAAGATGCGATCGCTCATAGCAATGGCTTCGCCAATATCATGGGTAACAAGGATAGCTGTCTTTCCAAACTCATCCAATGTCCGTGAAACTAAATCCTCAAGCTTTAGCTTGGTTTGATAATCGAGAGCAGAAAATGGCTCGTCAAGCATTAGAAGCTTTGGTTCTGTTGCCAGTGTTCGAACGAGGGCGGCCCTCTGTCTCATTCCGCCTGATAATTGCTTAGGCAGTTGTTTTTCTACACCCTTTAAGCCAATCTGGCTTAATAAGTTTAGTGCTGCGAACTTTGTTTTTTCATTTAGCCGTTTCGATAACTTAAGGCCTAATAATATATTTTCTTCAATCGTTTTCCAAGGAAACAAATAATCCTGCTGCAGCATATAGCCGATTTCATTTTTTGAGGTTGAAACGGGCTTGTTTTCTAACAGGACAGTCCCTTGGGTTGGTTTAAGTAAGCTCGATATGATCGAGAGTAGAGTGGTCTTTCCACAGCCACTTGGGCCGAGGAAGGAGACAAACTCTCCCTCCTCAACAGTTAGTGAAATATCGGAGAGGGCCGTGGTGACAGAGGCTTTAGTGAAATAAGTGTGATGAATATCTTGAACCTGCAAGAAGCTCATGATACCGGCCTCCCTTTCCAAATTATTTTTTCATAACATCCTGAGCCATTTTTGTATTAACAAGCGTCTTATAGTCTACTTCTTTCGGAAGCTCACCGGCTTCTTTCATGATGTTTTGGAGATTGTTCCATTCTTCTTCGTCCAATATAGGGTCTGTTGCAAAGGAGCCTTGGCTTTTATAACGATCTACAACTGTTGTCATAATATCTATATCGGTATCTGGGAAATAGGTCATAACAGCTTTGGCCACTTCTTCAGAACTGTGCGTTTGCACCCATTGCTGAGCTTTATAGATCGCTCTAGTGAATTTTTCAACAGTATCACTATTTTCTTTTATATAGCTTTGTTTCGCCATAAAAGTGGTATAAGGTACATGACCGGATTCCTTACCAAAGGATGCAACAATGTAGCCTTTCCCTTGTTTTTCAAAAATGCTGGCCGTTGGCTCAAACAGCTGTACAAATTCGCCTGTACCGGATGCAAAGGCGTTGGCTATATTTGCATAATCAACATTCTGAATTAAAGTGAGGTCCTTATGCGGGTCAATTCCATGTTTTTTTAACACAAATTCACCAACCATTTGCGGCATGCCGCCCTTGCGCTGGCCAAGGAATGTTTTCCCTTTTAATAAATCCCATGAAAAATTATTAATTTTATTTCTGGCCACGAGGAACGTTCCATCGGTCTGGGTGAGCTGCGCAAAATTAATGACCGGATCATTGGACCCTTGTGCGTAAACATAAATCGATGTTTCTGAACCAACAAGTGCGATATCTGCTCCGCCTGAAATTAGGGTTGTCATCGTCTTATCGCCGCCGGGAGTGGTGGTTAAGGTAACGTCTAACCCCTCATCCTTGAAAAATCCTTTTGCAAGGGCTACATATTGCGGGGCATAGAATATCGACCGAGTCACTTCCGCAATTCGTACCTTTTCTAATTTTTTTGTTTTTGTTTGCGAATCGCTATTACAAGCAGCCAATGAAATCATAAGAACACTTATGAGAAGTAAAGAGAAACTCATTTTTACCCACTGTTTCATAAAAGTTACCCCCTTTAATACACGTTAATAAATCTGGGCTAATTGCCTAAGATATCGTATGTAGGGAAGAAAGATGTGTGAATGCCCAGTTACATTTAATTTTTAGGTGTTAAGGATCATTGTTGAATTTGTAACGATGTTGATTGGAGCGAAAGGTGCGAGACTCCTGCGGGAGTACGGAGCAGGGGAGACCCCGCAGGCGCTAAAGCGCCGAGGAAGCTCCCCGGACCGCCCGCGGAAAGCGAGCACCTGAAGCGGAAATCAACATCCAAGTTTAACACATTCAACTTTTAAAAATGCTATAAAGGATGGATGACAGATGGACATAAATAATGGCAAAATCCTTGAAATTAATCGATTTCCGTCTCCCAATCCGAATGTGGAATTAAAAGTCATTACCTATCTCTCAAACGGGCTAAAAGTAAAGGGGATGCTTGCAGAACCCATTCATGAAGGCAATCTGGACGGGTTCCTTTATTTGAGAGGCGGAATTAAGAACGTCGGGAAAGTAAGGCCGGCAAGAATTGCCCAGTTTGCCTCAGAAGGTTTTATTGTTTTTGCTCCTTATTATCGGGGAAACCAAGGGGGAGAAGGGAATGAAGATTTTGCTGGGGCAGACAAAGAAGATGCATACGCCGCCTATCAACTTTTGAAATCACTTCAAAGGGTACGGGATATTCATATCTTTGGCTTTTCACGCGGGGGTGTTATGGCATTATGGACGGGAATCCAATTTCCGGAAGCCGCCTCTATCGTTACCTGGGGGGGTGTGAGTGATATGACCCTTACCTATAAGGAACGAAAAGATTTAAGGAGAATGATGAAAAGGGTGATCGGAGGGACACCTGATAAGTATCCGGAACGTTATAAAGAAAGAACCGCCCTTTATGAGCTTGATAAAATGGAAGCCTCTACACTCATTATTCATGGAGTAGAGGATCAAAATGTGTCAGTGGAGCACGCTCATCGGCTGGAGAAAAGGCTGAGATCACTAGATAAATCAGTAGAATGCTGGTACTTTGAAGAGTTTACCCACTATTTTCCTCCTGCCGTAAACAGAAAAGTCGTACATGATTTATCAAAGTGGATGAAAAGTCAGTCTAAAAGATGATAAAATAAAGGTAATATAAGCGGAGGAGCGGATATGTATGGGTATGCCTCTTGAAATGAATACGATGATTGTGACTAAAGGAAGGGAGCAAAGGATAGAGGAGAATCTTTTTGAGTTAGTTAAAGAAGGCTATAGACTTTACCCTATTGAAATTCCGATTGATGTCAAAAAAACTATCGATTGTGATTCAAGTGGAACGGCGCTGATAAAAAAAGTGGAATGGCAAAAAAACACCACATCCATAACCTATCAATTAGTATCCTTAAATACTACAAATTAAACTTGGAGATATACTTCTTTTTTTAGATAGTGCAGGAAAAAAAGCCCATATCGCATATGATATGGGCTTTCTTATCGTTTAAGAAATTATAAAATTTTTCGCTTGTGGATAACTGCTAATAAAAGGACTGTCAACGTCCAGCTCCAGCGCCTAGCCCCTCGATGGTCTACAGCCACTCAGGGAATGAAGGCAAAGAACGCCTTCTTTCCCTGAGCGTCTTATGCTTGTCGAGGCTGTTCAAGGCGCTTGTGCTTTTGTTCCTTGAACTATTTAAGTGGTCCGCCTTGTTCTTCGATTTCTGCCGGGACATTGGCGAACTTTTTAAAGTTTTCATGGAATTTCGCCGCTAATTCCTTTGCTTTTTTCTCATAGGCCTGTTGGTCTGCCCATGTTTTGTTAGGTTGAAGTACCTCATCTGGAACTCCTGCAACATGAACCGGTATATTTAGTCCGAATATTTGATCTCTCACCGTTTCTACATGGTTGAGTTCTCCCTCTAGGGCTGCTTGCACCATTGCTCGTGTATAGGATAACTTCATTCTGTTTCCAATTCCATATTCTCCGCCCGTCCAGCCGGTATTAACTAAAAAGACATTCGCGTTATGCTCTAGAATTTTTTCGCCAAGCATTTCCGCATAGCGTGTCGCTGGAAGTGGAAGGAACGGTGCACCAAAGCATGTTGAGAAAGTGGCTTCTGGAGAGGTAACTCCGCGTTCCGTTCCGGCAAGCTTAGAAGTATAGCCGCTCAAAAAGTGATACATAGCCTGTTCCTTTGTTAACTTAGCAATCGGAGGCAACACTCCGAAGGCATCTGCTGTTAAAAAGACAATCGTATTAGGGTGACCAGCAATACTTGGCTGGATAATATTATCAATGGCCTCCATCGGATAGGCAGCCCTCGTATTTTCCGTTAGGGTGCCGTCATCATAATCAGGAATCCTTGACTCCAAATTGAGGACTACGTTTTCTAGAACGGTACCAAACCGAATTGCATCAAAAATTTGCGGCTCTTTTTCATGGGAAAGATTAATGCACTTGGCATAACAGCCGCCTTCAATATTAAAGACCCCATTAGATGACCAGCCGTGTTCATCATCCCCAATTAAGCGGCGATTTGGATCTGCTGAAAGAGTGGTCTTTCCTGTTCCAGACAATCCAAAGAATAAAGCCACATCGCCCTCAATTCCAACGTTAGCTGAACAATGCATGGAGAAAATATTATTTTCCGGAAGCAAATAATTCATGACAGAAAAGATGGACTTTTTCATTTCCCCGGCGTATTCTGTGCCGCCAATTAATACAGTTCTTTGTTCAAAAGAGATGATAATAAAGGTTTCAGAATTTGTTCCATCAATCACTGGGTCCGCTTTAAAATTGGGTGCGGAAATGACCGTAAACCCGGCATCATGTGTCAGCAATTCTTCTTCTGTTGGGCGGATAAATAACTGATGTGCAAATAGATTTTGCCATGCAAGTTCATTGATTACTTGAATGGGCAGTTGGGACTTTTTATCTGCTCCGGCAAAGCCCTTGAAAACAAAAATCTCATTTTGTTGTCTTAAGTAATCAAGCATTTTATGATAAAGTTTCGTAAAAGCTTTCTCTGAGATTGGCTGGTTTGTTGAGCCCCACGCAACTTTTGACTTAGTAGACTCTTCCATAACAATAAATTTATCCTGTGGCGAGCGTCCGGTATATTTACCTGTGGAAACACTGATAGCGCCGGTGGAAGTTAGAGTTCCTTCATTTCTTCTTAAAACCTTTTCGACTAATTGGGGAACGGATAGTTGAACCTGGACATGACTTTCTTGTAACAAGTGCTTTAATTCGGTTGGAATATGAACAGAATTCATTGACTGAAACCTTCCTTTACATTGATTATTTGTTCAATAGTATAACACATTTATTATAATAGTCTATACTAATATATAAAATTATGTGAATATTTAAGAGTTTATTCTTGTGATAAGAAAATAGTCCTGGATTAATGATTAATAATAAGAGGAAGTAATAAAATGATCTAAAGTAACAGTTTACTCTTTTAAGGAAAAATTTGATAAAAATTCATTGACATTGTTTGAAATAGTAGGTTATGATTTACCCTTGAACGGATACTCTCTTATCCCGAGCTGGTGGAGGGACAGGCCCTATGAAACCCAGCAACCTGCAAACGAAAAAACGGATTTTAGTTGAATCCCCTATTTCGGGCAAAGGTGCTAAACCTGAAGCAAGGCTTGACCTTGAACGATAAGAGTGAAAGGCACGCAGAACTTTTGCTATCAACCTTTCCTCATTAGATGGAAAGGTTTTTTGTTGTTTTTACGTGCTTGCTACATAAATGTACTTTTTATTCCATCGTATAAACTGCCAGGGCATTATCCGAAATGAGAAAATAGTCTGGTTCAAGCACCAAGGCACTTTTACATTTCTATAATAATAATCCCATGTTTATTTCATACTACTAAGGGAATGAGTTCCGTATCAATTCGAGGTTAAAAGGCAGGTATACATAAAACCCATACAGCTAACCTCACTTTATTCCATAATAAGGAGGAATTCAGATGTCAACAAAACGTCGTTTGTTTACTTCTGAATCAGTAACCGAAGGTCATCCTGACAAGATTTGTGACCAAATTTCTGATTCCATTTTAGATGCAATTTTAGCTAAAGATGCTAATGCTCGAGTTGCCGCTGAAACTTCAGTAACAACAGGATTAGTTCTAGTAGCAGGAGAAATCACGACATCCACTTATGTAGATATTCCTAAAATCGTTCGTGAAACAATCAAAGGGATCGGTTATAATCGTGCAAAATATGGTTTTGACTCCGAAACTTGTGCGGTTTTAACTTCTATTGATGAACAATCTCCTGATATTGCGATGGGCGTTAACCAAGCCCTTGAAGCTCGTGAAGGTCAAATGTCAGAGGAGCAAATTGAAGCAATCGGTGCAGGGGACCAAGGTTTAATGTTTGGTTTTGCGTGTAATGAAACAAAAGAGCTTATGCCTCTTCCGATTTCACTTGCGCATAAACTTGCACGCCGATTGACGGAAGTACGGAAAGAGGACTTACTGCCTTATTTGCGTCCGGATGGAAAAACACAAGTAACCGTTGAATACGATGAGAACGATAAACCTGTTCGAATTGATACGATTGTCATTTCAACGCAGCACCACCCAGAAATTTCATTGGAGCAAATTCAGCGTAACGTGAAGGAATATGTTATCAATCCTGTTGTTCCAAAAGAACTGATTGATGAAAACACTAAATATTTTATTAACCCAACTGGCCGTTTTGTTATCGGCGGGCCGCAAGGTGATGCAGGTTTAACAGGCCGTAAAATCATTGTGGATACTTACGGCGGTTATGCTCGCCATGGCGGCGGTGCATTCTCTGGTAAAGATCCAACAAAGGTTGACCGTTCAGCGGCATATGCTGCTCGTTATGTTGCCAAAAATATTGTGGCTGCAGGATTGGCAGATAAGGTAGAAGTTCAGCTAGCATATGCAATTGGTGTAGCAAGACCTGTTTCCATTTCAGTTGATACGTTTGGAACAGGCAAAGTTAATGAAGAGCAATTAGTTACGTTAGTAGAACAAAACTTTGATCTTCGTCCAGCTGGTATCATTAAGATGCTTGACCTTCGCCGCCCAATCTACAAGAAAACAGCTGCTTACGGCCACTTTGGTCGGACAGATATTGATCTTCCTTGGGAGCGCACTGACAAAGCAGATGCGTTAAGAGAGCAAGCAAATCTATAAGTAAGCAGGGAGTTGCATCTAGAATGTAACTCCCTTTTTCGTTTCATCGTCATTTAAATTGATTTTGTAACTATGTTTAGGTAGGTACAAAGAAGTGAAAAATGAAGGATATCTTGGCGATAAAGGATAAACATGATAAACTTTGGTGATTGCGGATTTGTCCGCAGTCACTGGACGCTATTGACGACCGAGAGAGAAAAAAAGAGTCCTGCGGGTGTTTAAAATTTTCCTAATGTTCACAGTGCCATTTTTTTTATAATAGTGGTAGTATTAGAGAGATGTTTTTTAGAAGACGTTTAATATGAATTGGAGTAGGTGAGGTACATAATGTGTGGTTTTATCGGTTGTGTACACGACAAAACACAAAACTATAGTGATGAACAAAAACAACAATTTAAAAATATGAACGATTTAATTACCCATCGCGGGCCGGATGATGATGGTTTTTATTACGATGACCATATCCAATTTGGCTTCCGTCGTTTGAGTATTATCGATATTGAAAGTGGTCATCAGCCGCTAACGTATGAGAACGAGCGTTATTGGATTATTTTTAATGGAGAAATTTACAATTATGTTGAACTTCGTGAAGAGTTATTAAAAGAAGGACTGTCATTCGCTACAAGTTCGGATACAGAAGTAATCATTGCACTCTATAGCCACTTAAAAGAAAAAGCGGTTGAAAAGCTGCGCGGAATGTTCGCCTTCGTGATCTGGGATAAGCAGGAACAAACCCTTTACGGTGCACGTGATCCGTTTGGAATAAAACCGTTCTTTTATTTACAAGATGGCGAAAGAACCTTTTTTGCATCTGAGAAAAAGAGTATTTTATTGGCATTAGAAAATGATGTCCTCAATTATGATGCTTTACAGCATTACTTGACCTATCAGTTCGTTCCAGAACCAGATACGCTTTCAGAGGGAATCAAAAAGTTAGAGCCTGGCCATTATTTTACCAAAAAAATCGGTGCTCCAATGGAAATGAAAAAGTATTGGAAGGCCCACTTTAAGCCTGTTCAGAAAACGGAAGCTGATTTTATTAAGGAAATTCGTGATGTATTATTTGATTCAGTCGAAAAGCATATGCGCAGTGATGTTCCGGTAGGGTCATTCCTATCAGGGGGAATAGATTCTTCAATTATTGCATCGATTGCAAAAGAATTTCATCCTGCTATTAAAACTTTCTCTGTTGGTTTTGACCATAACGGGTTCAGTGAAATTGATGTAGCTAAGGAAACAGCTGAAAAGCTTGGTGTTGAAAATATCAGTTACATCATTACACCTGAAGAATATATGAATGAAATTCCTAAAATCATGTGGCATATGGATGATCCTTTGGCTGACCCAGCCTGTGTTCCTCTTTATTTTGTAGCAAGGGAAGCACGTAAACATGTTACCGTAGTCCTATCAGGTGAAGGGGCTGATGAATTATTCGGCGGTTATAATATCTACCGGGAGCCGCAGTCATTAGAGGTATTTAATAAAATACCGAGGGTTGGTAAAGTTTTATTAAGAGGAATTGCCGGGATGATGCCTGAAGGAATGAAGGGTAAAAGCTTTATTGAGCGCGGCGTAACTCCAATGGAAGAGCGTTATATCGGTAATGCCAAGATGTTCACTGAAACAGAAAAGCGAGATTTATTAAGTGTTTACCGTGAAGGTTTAAACTATATGGATGTAACAAAGCCGCTTTATCATGAGTCAAGAGGTTATGACCCAGTAGACCGGATGCAATATATTGATATCCATACTTGGATGCGAGGAGATATTTTACTGAAGGCTGATAGGGTGACAATGGCTCATTCACTAGAACTAAGGGTGCCATTTCTAGATAAAGAAGTGTTTGAAGTGGCCTCGAAAATTCCAACCAGCTTAAAAACAGCTAATGGTACAACCAAATACATTTTACGTAAAGCAGCTGAAGGCGTAGTCCCTGAGCATGTTCTAAACCGTAAGAAGTTAGGATTCCCTGTCCCAATTCGTCATTGGCTAAAAAATGAAATGAATGAATGGGCGAAAAAGATTATCCGTGAAAGCAACACAGACCATCTGATCAATAAATCATATGTCTTGGGCTTACTCGAAGATCACTGTCAGGGCAAAGCTGATAACAGCCGGAAGATCTGGACAGTGCTTATGTTTATGGTTTGGCATCAGGTATATGTGGAAAATGTCTATACGTTTCAACGTGATTATGCCCTGCAAAAGGAATTACAATCAGTAAAGCATTAAGAGTAAAGCACCCGCAAAAATGTGGGTGCTTTTGTTAATCTTTAAGATTGCAAAGACTTATAATATTGGCCTTTCTCAGCATATTCTGTATAGATACGTTCCATATCTTTTTTGTCCTCCGGGGTTAATTCCCTAATAACTTTTGCTGGTCTGCCAAATGCTAAGGTATTAGGAGGGATTTTCTTTCCTTGAGGCACAAGGCTTCCGGCTCCAATAAAGGCACCTTCTCCAATCTCTGCTTGATCGAGAATGATCGATCCCATACCAACTAAGGCTCTTTTTCTTACAATGCAGCTATGAAGTATGACTTGATGCCCAATCGTAACCTCATCTTCTAAAATTAGCGGGTTATTAGGACTTTGGTGTAAGATAGAATTATCTTGAATATTAACCTTATTACCTATTCTAGTTGGGGCGACATCGCCTCGAATGACGGAATTAAACCAGACACTGGACTGTTCGCCAATTTCCACATCACCAGTTATTGTGACATAATCGGCAATAAATGCGGTTTCGGCAATTAACGGGTATTTGTCTTTAAAGGGGTATATCAATTGGAATCGCTCCTTTTTAAATGATAAGTATATTTTAGCGAATAGTATAAGTGGTTTTCAAAAAATAAATCTGTTATAACCAATAAGTCTAAACTTACTGGGATTTAACAATAAAGATATCTTTTTCTAGGGGGACGAATTATGTGGAAATGGGAAGCTGAAGGGGAGGCAAAAGCGGTAATTGTAATGGTGCATGGTGCCATGGAACATCATGGCCGTTACGGATGGCTGATTGAAATGTGGCGTTTAGCCGGTTTTCATGTCATCATGGGCGACCTTCCGGGGCAAGGGATGACGACAAGGTCCCGCCGCGGCCATATCGATTCCTTTGATGAGTACATTATGGAGGTAAAGGACTGGGTGCAGGCCGCCTATCAGTATAACCTCCCCGTGTTTCTATTAGGCCACAGCATGGGCGGATTGATTTCCATTCGTTTATTGCAGGAAGAACAGTTGAATGTTGCCGGGGTAATTCTTTCTTCGCCATGTCTGGGATTGCTTCAAGCTCCATCTAAGTTTTTGAACGCCTTATCACATCTATTAAATGTAGTGTATCCATCCCTTCGAATGAATTCTGGCTTGTCGGTACAAATGGCCACAAGAAACGATGATGTCCGCGAAGCGGATGCTAATGATACACTTTACGTGACAAAGATCTCGATTCGCTGGTATCGTGAACTTGTAGGTGCTATAAAAGAGGCATTCGAAAATCTGGAAGATACACAGGATCTCCCAATGCTCGTCATGCAGGGCGGAGACGATAAAATTGTCAATAAAGCCACGGTAAAGGAATGGTTTAATCATGTTCCGTTATCAGAGAAAAGGTTTAAGGAGTGGCCCAAGTGCTACCATGAAATTTTTAATGAACCGGAGCGGGAAGAAGTATTTGAATACGCGAAGGATTTTGTTAATAGTCAATTAAAAGCAATTGGGTATATTGTATAGAAAGGTAGATGTTTTCCATGATGCCAATCACCCTTATGTCTAGGGTCTATCGCAAAATCATTCCTGCAGTCCATCAAGAATTGGCTTATTGGAAAAGCCGGGCTGAGAAAATTCCCAATCAAGAATTAAGAAATCAGGCGCTTGCTAGTATCGAACATAAAACCTTCCATTGTGAAGGAGGGGGAATTCTTGCTCTAACAGCCAAAGAAGATTATCAAAAAGCTGTAAAATTTATCGTCGCTTATCAAACAATCAGTGATTATTTGGATAATCTTTGTGATCGGAGCACCTCACTAGATCCTTCCGATTTTACAGCTCTCCATGAGTCTATGTCTGATGCGCTTTTGCTGCAGGCAGAAGAGAAAAATTATTATCGCCTTCGGGATGACCAGGATGACGATGGATATTTACATGATTTATCCGAGACTTGCCGCTCCGTCTTAAGAGAGTTAGATCACTATGATTTTATCAAGGATTATCTTCAAGAGCTTTGCCGATATTATTGTGATTTACAAGTAAATAAGCATGTGGTAAAAGAGGAACGGGTACCGCGTTTAAAAAATTGGTTTAACTATTATCAAGACAAGCTGCCTGAGATGGAATGGTATGAATTCTCCGCTTGTTCCGGTTCAACATTGGGGATCTTTTGTTTAGTATCGTATGCGATGAGGGAAGATTTTCAATTAGAGGATGCAAGAAATATTCGCAAGGGTTACTTTCCCTATATACAGGGGTTACATATACTTTTGGATTATTTTATTGATCAAGAGGAAGACATTATTGGCGGTGACTTGAATTTCTGCACTTATTATAATAGTGAAGAGACTCTTTTTAAACGATTAAAACATTTCGTTAATGAAGCCGACCGCCATACAGAATTCCTGCCCCATAAGAAGTTCCACCAAATGATTAATCGCGGTTTGTTAGGGATTTATTTATCAGATGCAAAGGTTCGTAAACAGAAAAATGTCCGTAAACTGGCAAGAGGAATTATAAAATCCGGTGGGTGGATTAGTTATTTCTTTTATTTTAATGGACTTGCTTATCGCTCCCTGCAAAAATCAATACCAGCAATTATAACAAGATCCTTTACCAAATAAAACCAGGCGAGACAGCCTGGTTTATCTTTTTTCGATTGCGATAATAAATGGCGGGTTATTTTGTTGATTAATATATTGATACTGGAGAACATGGGCTTTTTTTTGATCGAGCTTTTGACAATAGCGCAATAAATCATCACGTTCAACTGTGCCTTGTTCATGCCCATGATAAATCACGAGGACGATGATTCCTTCTGGTGCCATGATCTCCAATAACTGCTCTATCGCAGATATGGTTGTCTCAGAATGGGTGACAATATTCTTGTCACCGCCAGGCAAATAGCCTAGATTAAATATTGCTCCTGTTATTTTTCCGTGCTCTTCAACGGGGATTTTTACAGAAACCTGTTCGTGGCCTGCATGAAAAATGGAGACCCTCTCGCTCAGATTATGTTCGGTTAGGCGCTTTTTGGTAGCGTTAATCGCTTCTTGCTGGACATCAAACCCATAAACTTTACCAAGTTCTCCAACCAACTCTGCTAAAAATACGGTGTCATGTCCATTCCCTAAGGTGGCATCCACTACTATGTCACCCGGTTTGATGGCTTTTATAAGTAAATTTTTGGCAAAAGGAAGAATGCGATCCATTTTCATGATAGATTCCCCGCATTCTTTTGATAAAACTTACCCTGGAAACTGTTCCTTCGTTTTAATTCAGCATCAATGGAATTTAGTACTTCCCATTTATTAACACTCCACATAGGACCTACCATTAAATCAATCGGACCGTCCCCTGTTATCCGATGAACAATCATTTCCGGCGGTAAAATCTCCAACTGGTCGCATACTAAATTTACATAATCCTTTTGGGATAGAAACTCAAGTACTCCCTTTTCATACTGTTTTACCATGGGAGTGCCTTTTAATAAATGCAGCAAATGAATTTTAATTCCTTGTACATCTAATTTTGCCACTTCACGAGCTGTTTCCATCATCATGTCATAGGATTCCAGCGGCAGCCCATTAATAATATGAGAACAAATCCGGATACCATGTTTTCGTAACTTGTTAACTCCCTCGATGTAACATTGAAAATCATGGGCACGGTTTATGAGTAATGCCGTTCGCTCATGAACCGTCTGCAGCCCAAGCTCGACCCATAAGTACGTCCGTTGGTTCAATTCAGCTAAATATTCGACTACATCATTAGGAAGACAATCCGGACGAGTAGCGATGGATAAACCAACGACACCATCTTGTTTCAGGACAGTCTCGTATTTTTCCCTAAGTACCTCAACTGGTGCATGGGTATTGGTAAACGCCTGAAAATAGGCCATATATTTGCCGTCTTTCCACTTAGTATGCATTTTTTGCTTAATTTCATTAAATTGTGTTTCCAAGGTTTCGACCCTGTTACCAGCAAAATCCCCGGAACCTGCAGCACTGCAGAACGTACAGCCGCCATGTGCGACCGTACCATCACGATTCGGGCAGTCAAATCCGCCGTCTAAGGCTACTTTAAACACCTTATGACCAAAATGGTTCCTTAGGTGGTAATTCCAAGTGTGGTATCGTTTATCGTCTGTTGCATAGTGAAAAGGTTTTGTCTGGATCACTTAGAAAACCTCCTTTTTTAAGATTGCATAACCTCAATTTTAACATGAAGTAACCCTTTATCCAATTGCAATTGTCACAAGCATTCTTGGTAATAATTATCCACCACTCCTGAGTCATAGGAATAGAAATGGAGAACAAAATAAGAAATGAAGCGTGCGCTTCATAACATGAGGGGGGTTCTTAGATGGCTACTCGCGACTCAATGGATAATTTAATGCAGCAAGTTGAGGACACAATCCGCTATGCTGAAGAGCAATATAAGCAAAGCAGCCTTCAAGAGCAGTATAATGACGATGGTTATACGAATGCGCTGCAACAGCTTGAGCAAACCTATCAGGATATTTGTAAGTTGGCCCATAGTGCGAACCCGCAGCAGCGGGAACAACTCCATCGAATGAGACTTCAGATACAGCAGCTTCAAAATTCCATGATTATTGAAGTACATTAAGAGGAGGAGAATTTCTTGAAGAAACGTTCGAAAAAGAATAATCCCGAACAAAAAACCCGTAATGGTATCAATAATCAAGACCTTGAACTCGGCCAGGACCGTGACTTAATAAAAGAAGCAAAAAAGAAATACGAGAAAACTGGCGGACAGCCCGTTAAATCCAAAATGCATCAAGAACCAGAACAATCTTCATAAGATATGAAAAGGATCTCTCACTTTGTGGAGAGGTCTTTTTGGTGTTTATCTGTTATGAACCGCTCTTATCTTTCGGAAAAACAGAATTTTTAATAAAAAAGAGAGTAAAACGAAAAAGATTGCACCCATCCTGTTAATGGAATACAATGTATCTTTGGAAAATGAAATGTTAATCGTAAAGGAGCGTTTTTCATGCCACGTGCCTTATGGCTATTAATTATTGGGATGGCAGTGAATGTAATTGGCTCTTCTTTTTTATGGCCTTTAAATACAATCTATATTCACGATCATTTGGGAAAGTCTTTATCTGTTGCCGGTATTGTTCTGATGCTTAATTCTGGAGCAAATGTGATTGGTAACCTGTATGGCGGTCATTTGTTTGATAAAATGGGTGGCTATAAATCTATCATTCTGGGAATTGGAATCTCCTTATTAGCCCTTATAGGGTTATCCATCTGGCATAACTGGCCTCAATACGTCGTTTTCTTAACCATCGTGGGTTTTGGAACAGGAATTATTTTTCCTGCAATGTATGCGATGGCTGGTTCCATATGGAAAGAGGGAGGCCGTAAATCTTTCAATGCTCTTTATGTGGCCCAAAATGTGGGGGTTGCAATTGGGGCTTCACTGGGCGGAATTGTCGCTGACTATTCCTTTCAACTCATTTTTCTAGCAAACACCATCATGTATGTCATCTTTTTATTGATTGCTGTCTTTGGATATAAAGGGATTTCTGTAGAACCAGCACATGAAGAACACAAGGAAGTAAATGTAAAGGCAGTTAGCAGAATGAATCTCCAGGCATTAATGATTCTGTGTTTAGGTTATTTGCTTTGCTGGGTTTCCTACATTCAATGGACCACAACGATTGCATCTTATACACAGGAAATCAATATCACACTCACCCAGTATAGTTTATTATGGACCATTAACGGTGCGATTATCGTGCTGGGTCAACCGCTTTTAAACGGGATCCTCAAAGCACTTAACTCATCATTAAAACTACAAGTTCTGATCGGTATTGGAATCTTTATTATTTCGTTTATCGTTGCAGGGAAGGCCAGTGCTTTTTCAGGCTTTTTAGTAGCTATGGTTATTTTAACAATCGGTGAAATGTTCATTTGGCCGGCAGTTCCAACGGTTGCTTTTGCGTTAGCGCCAAAAGGCCGGGAAGGTTATTATCAAGGAATCGTGAACAGTACTGCCACTGGTGGAAGGATGATTGGTCCAGTGCTTGGCGGATTACTGGCCGACCACTATAATATGTCCACTTTATTTACTGTATTAATTTTGTTATTTATAATCGCATTCGGCACAACTTTAGTTTATGACCGAGGTTTGCAGCCTAAAGAGAAAATTACCGCAAAAACAATATAAGCTTAGTAAACCACAGTCAAAGATAACTGTGGTTTTTCTTTTAAACATAACTTCTAGTATCTTTAAATGATCTCCTGTCTCATTTTTTGTTATAGTAATTCTATAGAATTGTAGTTCCGGAGAGAAGGATGAAAGTGGGGGATGATATGCTTACCTTAATTCCTCTCATGCTAGAGCGGGTTGGTATTTTAATTATTGTTGCTTTTATATTATCAAGAATGAAATCGTTTCGGCAGGTAATCCATAATGAGCGGGGGATAGCAGCAAAAGTAACCATAATTGCTATATTTGGTGCCTTCGGGATTATCAGCAATTATACCGGTGTAGAAATAGGTCATGGGATGGTCACATCACAAGATTGGCTGACAGACGTTGATACTGCCGGTGCTATTGCGAACACAAGGATCATGGGTGTCGTGATTGGCGGTTTGCTTGGCGGGCCGATGATTGGAATCGGAGTAGGCTTTATTGCTGGATTGCACCGATTATCGCTTGGAGGATTCACCGCGGTTGCCTGTGCTGTCTCGACCATTTTTGCAGGAGTCGTCACGGGATTTTTAAGTAAGCGTTTTAAAATAGAGGAAAGCGGCTCTACCTGGAAAGCCGTTATCATGGGGATTTTGATGGAATGTCTCCAGATGGGAATTATTCTTTTATTAGCAAAGCCCTTTGATGAAGCCCTTAATCTTGTAAAACTAATTGCCTTTCCGATGATTGCAATTAATGGTTTTGGGACACTTTTATTTTTACTTATTATCCAGGATATTTTTTATGAACAGGAACGAACACGGGCATTACAGACACATAAAGCTTTATATATTGCCAATCAAACGCTGCCATTTTTTCGCCAGGGCTTGAATAAGGATTCTTGTACAAAAGCGGCGGAGATTATTTTGAAATGGACGGGGGCAGATGCCATCGCCATTACAAATCAACAGCAAGTATTAGCCCATGTTGGAGCTGCTTCCGATCACCATCTTCCGTCCGGAACGATGGCCACCGAATTAACCAAAAAGGTATTGGATCAAGGCAGAATCATTATTGCAAAATCAGCCAAAGAAATTCAATGCTTTAATCCCAATTGCCCATTAGAAGCGGCCATTGTGTTACCTCTTAAGGTAGATGATAAAACGGCCGGAACCTTGAAGCTTTATTTTACTAATTCTAGCAAGCTAGATCGTGTTGAACAGGAGCTGGCAGAAGGTTTAGGGAAATTATTCTCTGGCCAGCTTGAAATGGCTGAATTAGAACGGCAGAGGCGCTTATTAAAAGATGCTGAAATAAAAGCACTACAAGCCCAAGTGCACCCTCATTTCTTGTTTAATGCGATTAATACCATTTCAAGCCTTGTCCGAAAAGACGCAGACCAAGCAAGAAAGCTATTAATTCAGTTAAGTGTTTTCTTTCGCAGTAATCTCCAAGGTGCACGTCAAATGTTGATTCCGCTTGAAAAAGAGCTTGAGCATGTCGAGGCCTATTTGTCGATTGAACAAGCAAGATTTCCTGACCGCTATAGTGTGCAAGTAGAGATTGATCCATCATTAGAAGAGGTCTTAATACCACCATTTACTTTGCAGCCGCTGGTGGAAAATGCGATTCGCTATGCCTTTTCAAAAACCAAAACGGGAACTGTTCGAGTACGGGCTTTTCAAGCTGAGGGGAGAATGGTTCTGGTTACAGAGGATGATGGAAAAGGGATTACAGAGGAGAAACTTGCAGTACTAGGAAATGAAACAGTCGATTCAGCCGATGGAACAGGTACCGCCTTATGGAATATTAAGAAAAGGATTGAAGAACTTTATGGGCCGGATGCATCGTTACAGATTGATAGTATACTAGATAAGGGAACGAAGGTTGTGATTAAATTGCCATTAACAGGGCAAAAGTGGGGGGAAGAAAGTGTTAAAAGCCTTTATCGTGGATGATGAACCGCTTGCGAGAGACGAGCTTTCCTATTTGCTCAAACGCAGTAAGCAGGTTGAAGTAGCAGGAGAAGCTGATTGTGTCGAAGCAGCACTCGAGAAATTGAAAAACTTAGATATTGATGTCATCTTTTTAGATATCCAGCTTGCAGATGAAAGTGGTATTGAAATAGCCAGTAAATTAAATCAGTTAGACTATCCGCCTTTGATCGTGTTTGCTACGGCATTTGATGAATATGCGCTTAAAGCTTTTGAACTCAATGCTGTTGATTATCTATTAAAACCAATGGATGAAAAAAGAATCCAGAAAACGATTGATAAGCTTTATAAGCTTGCGGACAGTAGTGAGCAGAATATACCTCTTTTATCTAATCCGCATTCGTTTCAAAATGAGCGATTGGAAAAACTAGCAGTTTCAATTGATGAAAAAATCGTTTTATTTCATATAAATGACATTATCTATATTGGCACTCAGGACGGAAAAACCGTTGTTGCTACAGAAAAGCAAAAATTGTGGGTTAATGAACCATTGGTAACATTTGAACGAAAATTACATAATACGTCTATTATTCGCGTTCATCGTGCTTTTTTAGTAAATATTGATGCCATTAGAGAGATTGAACCATGGTTTAATTCTACCTACAATTTAATTATGAAATCCGGCGATAAGGTTCCCGTCAGCAGAACCTATACAAAGGAACTGAAACAGCTGCTTGGAATTTGACAGCTGTTTTTTTGTATTTCAATTCGGAATTTATGTCTTTCAGCCCCAGATTACCGCAACTTATCTTGAAAAACACATGTTATTGTTTTCATTTAATATGATTAAGATAAGCTATTAATTTTGCGGGAGGATGAAAGAAAATGAATGCGGTTTCAGTTGTGATTGGCTCCATCTGTATACTAATGATTGCGTACCGTCTATACGGGACTTTCATGGCTGCAAAAGTCTTAAAGTTAGATGATTCCAAGCCGACACCGGCTCACGAGTTAAATGATGGAAAGGACTACGTTCCAACAAATAAATGGGTGACATTCGGCCACCATTTTGCCGCAATCGCGGCTGCAGGTCCACTTGTTGGGCCAATCCTGGCGGCACAATTTGGTTATTTGCCAAGTTTACTTTGGCTATTAATTGGAGCTGTAATTGGCGGTGCGGTCCACGATGCTGTGGTACTTTATGCTTCCATGCGTAAAAAGGGGAAATCTTTATCCGAAGTAGCAAAGGATGAATTAGGACCTGTTGCAGGTTTTTGTACTGGACTTGCTATGTTATTCATCATTACGATTACAATGGCCGGTCTTTCAATGGTCGTGCTTCATGCCCTTGAGAATAATCCTTGGGGAACCTTTTCAGTAGGAATTACTATTCCAATTGCGATGGGAGTAGGAATTTTTTATAAGAAAACGGGTAATTTAAAGATAACTACGACAGTAGGATTTATCCTAGTCATGGTCGGTGTCTTTGTTGGACCAATGATTCAAGATACGATTATTGGGGATTGGCTCACCTTAGATACCAAAACATTAGCCATTATCCTGCCAATCTATGCTTTCTTTGCAGCGGCACTTCCGGTATGGCTGTTGCTTGCTCCACGGGATTATTTAAGCAGTTTTATGAAGATTGGTGTATTTATTGCCCTTATCATCGGAGTTTTCATTATTAATCCGACGATTCACATGCCAGCATTTACGAAGTTTACACAAGGCGGCGGTCCTGTCATAGCTGGTCCAGTTTGGCCATTTATTTCGATAACGATCGCTTGTGGTGCGATTTCTGGTTTCCATGCCTTTGTTGGATCAGGTACCACACCAAAAATGCTAGATCGCTGGTCAGATATTAAGGTGGTTGGCTTTGGAGCGATGTTAGTAGAGTGTGTTGTCGGGATCATGGCATTAATTGCGGCAACAGCGCTTCAGCCGGCAGATTATTTTGCAATTAATTCAACTCCTGAAGTGTTCAAAACATTAGGAATGCATGTAGACCAATTACCAAAGCTTGCCCAGGAGATTGGAATTGAATTGGAAGGAAGAACAGGCGGTGCGGTAACATTAGCTGTAGGTATGACCTATATCTTTACTGCCATCCCTTGGTTTGCGAAATTATCCTCCTACTTCTTCCAATTTGTCATTATGTTTGAGGCTGTCTTTATTTTAACGGCAATTGACTCTGGTACACGTGTAGCCCGTTATTTGATTCAAGATTTCTTTGGAGAATTCTATAAACCTTTGAAAAAAACAGACTGGCTGCCAGGCTCCATTTTTGCAAGTGCCTTAGCATGCTTTATATGGGGATATCTGCTCTACTCAGGAGACATTGGTTCGGTTTGGGCCTTGTTTGGAGTATCGAATCAGTTAATGGCCTCTATTGGTCTAATCATTGGTGCAACCGTAATTCTAAAGGTTGCCGACAAACGGTGGTACATGTTTACTTGTTTAGTACCTCTGGCATATTTATTTGTTACCGTTAATTATGCAGGCTATTGGATGGTCAAAAACGTCTACTTAAATCCAGCAGCGGCAGGGTACAGTGTCTTGAATGGTGTTCTATCGATTACGATGCTAGTCCTTGGCATTATTATTATGGTGACAGCAATTAAGAAATGGACAACGATGTGGAATTCCCCGCGTTTTCAATTTGGTTCAAGGGTTGCATAGAATAATGGGGCAGTTGACTTCAATAGTCAGCTGCTTTTCATGTTTAAAAAAGACCTTACTCGTCCATCCTGAAATTAGGCAAATGTTTGCTTGCATAGTAGCAGAAAATTTAATACAATAACCGTAATACTTTATATTAAAAAAACAGTGATCAGGAGTAGTAATGATTCATACTCGACAGATTAGAGAGTTGACGGCTGGTGAAAGTCAACCGAGTACATCATGAACTCGCCTTTGAGTTGCAGGCATGAACAAACAGTAATGGCTGCCGTTTACCGCGTTAAGGTTGAATGAAGCGAGTGTTTAGGCACTAATGTGGGTGGTACCGCGGGAAGATACATATAATCCTCTCGTCCCTTTTTGGGATGAGGGGTTTTTTTATTTATCAGTAGGAGGAAAAAAAATGAGCTTTAATCACGAACAAATCGAGAAAAAGTGGCAAAAAAAGTGGGAAGAAGAAAAAACGTTCAAAACGAGCGAAGAATATAATAAACGGAAATTCTATGCCTTAGATATGTTTCCATATCCATCCGGTGCAGGGCTTCATGTAGGTCACCCAGAAGGATATACGGCAACAGATATTCTTTCCCGTTTAAAAAGGATGCAGGGATATAATGTCCTTCATCCCATGGGCTGGGATGCTTTTGGATTGCCGGCTGAACAGTATGCATTAGATACAGGTAACGACCCTGCTGAATTCACAGAAAAGAACATAAATACGTTCCGCAGACAAATTAAATCATTAGGTTTTTCATACGATTGGGATCGTGAAGTGAACACAACTGATCCTGACTACTACAAATGGACACAATGGATTTTCTTAAAGCTTTGGGAAAAAGGGCTAGCCTATATTGATGAAGTAGCCGTCAACTGGTGCCCTGCACTTGGAACTGTTTTGGCAAATGAAGAAGTAATTGACGGAAAGAGTGAACGCGGCGGCCATCCGGTTGAGCGCCGTCCGATGAAGCAATGGATGTTAAAAATTACTGCTTATGGTGACCGTTTACTTGAGGATTTAGAAGAGTTAGATTGGCCGGAAAGCTTGAAAGAAATGCAGCGAAACTGGATTGGCCGCTCTGAGGGAGCCGAAGTCACTTTCAAAATCGATGGGCATGATGAAACTTTTACCGTGTTCACAACACGTCCAGATACTTTATTCGGTGCAACTTATGCAGTGCTAGCACCTGAGCATGCCTTTGTTGAAAAAATTACAACAGTGGAGCAGCGTGCCGCTGTTGATACCTACTTAGATAAAGTTAAAATGAAGAGCGACTTAGAGCGTACAGACTTAGCAAAAGAAAAAACAGGTGTATTTACCGGTGCGTATGCCATTAATCCTGCAAATGGCGAAAAAATGCCAATCTGGATCGCTGACTATGTATTAGTAAGCTATGGAACAGGTGCGATTATGGCTGTCCCTGCCCATGATGAACGCGACTATGAATTTGCTAAAGTTTTCAACTTACCAATTAAGCCAGTCGTGGCAGGCGGAGATGTAGAGAAAGAAGCCTACACTGGTGACGGTGAGCATATCAACTCTGAGTTCTTAAATGGGTTAGATAAAGAAGAGGCCATTTCAAAAATGATCGCTTGGCTAGAGGAAAAAGGAATTGGAACGAAGAAGGTTACTTACCGTTTACGTGACTGGTTATTTAGCCGTCAGCGTTATTGGGGCGAGCCAATCCCAATTATCCATTGGGAAGATGGCACGATGACAGCCGTTCCGGAAGAAGAGCTGCCATTAACCTTACCAAAAACAACTGACATCAAACCGTCTGGAACCGGAGAATCACCACTTGCTAACATTGAGGACTGGGTAAATGTTGTGGATCCAAAAACGGGTAAAAAAGGCCGCCGTGAAACGAATACCATGCCGCAATGGGCAGGAAGCTGCTGGTACTATTTACGATATATTGATCCAGAAAATGATCAAGAATTAGCATCACAAGAAAAATTAAATCATTGGCTGCCAGTTGATATTTACATTGGCGGTGCCGAACATGCCGTGCTTCACTTGCTATATGCACGTTTCTGGCATAAGTTCTTGTATGACATCGGTGTGGTGCCAACCAAAGAACCATTCCAAAAGCTATTCAACCAAGGAATGATCTTAGGTGAAGGCAATGAAAAGATGAGTAAATCAAAAGGAAATGTTGTCAACCCTGATGACATCATTGAAAGCCACGGTGCCGATACCCTTCGTATATACGAAATGTTTATGGGGCCGCTTGATGCGTCGATTGCGTGGTCAACCAATGGCTTAGATGGATCCCGCCGCTTCTTAGATCGAATTTGGCGCCTGCTAGTGGAAGAAAACGGCGAGTTAAGTCCGAAAATCCAGCCAAATGAAGAAGCATCAAACCTTGAAAAAGTGTACCATCAGACCGTGAAAAAAGTTACCGAGGATTATGAAGGATTAAGATTTAATACAGCCATTTCACAAATGATGGTATTCATCAATGAAGCGTATAAAGCAACCGTTCTTCCAAAGGATTACATCGAAGGCTTTGTTAAGTTACTAGCTCCAGTTTGTCCGCATATCGCCGAGGAGCTATGGGAAAAGCTAGGACATAGCGGCACCATCTCTTATGAAGCATGGCCTGCATATGATGAAGCGAAATTAGCCGATGATGAAATTGAGATTGTCATTCAAGTAAATGGCAAAGTCAAAACGAAATTAAAGGTTCCAACAGATGCAACGAAAGAGGCATTGGAAGGAATTGCAATGGATGATGATCGTGTCAAGGAACAAATCGAGGGTAAGACGATTCGCAAAGTGATTACTGTACCTGGTAAATTAGTAAATATTGTAGCAAATTGATCAGGATGCAAAATTGAACATCCTCCTGTGAAATGGAGGATGTTTTTCTGAAAGGGATGAATGGGATGGAAGAAATTAAAGTGATTACACCAGAAGAATTACAAAAAAAGCTCGAGGCAGGGGAAAAACTGGAGCTTGTCGATGTACGGGAAGATGAGGAAGTAGTTTTTGGAATGATCCCGGGAGCAAAGCATATTCGGATGGGAGATATTCCTGCTAACCTAGACTATTTTGATAAAGATAAGGAATATATTTTTATCTGCCGTTCCAGCCACCGAAGTGGTAACGTATGTCATTATCTTCAAGAACAGGGTTACAAAGTCCGCAATATGATTGGCGGAATGCTGGCTTGGCCATTTGAAACTGAATACACAGAATAACCGATTCCGTTTTGGAATCGGTTTTTTTTTCGTTTCATTAGCAGCAAGAAGGTGTTCACTAACTGCCAATCAGGTTCCACCTGTAGTGGTATCAAATCCATGATGATGACCAGAAAATGTTTCTCCGCCGTTATCGAATTGATCCTGTTGTTGATTGCTATTATAAAAGCCTTGTCCACTGTTGTCAGAGTTTGTATCCGGTGTTTGCTGATTTTGGTCAAATTGCGAAGTACTGTCCCCGCCCCAGGAATTATTGGAATCCTGCCCGGATTGCTGATCTTGTCCTGATGGCTGATCTTGTTGTGAATTAAATCCCCCTTGTGAGGGCTGCTGATTTGTATTGTTATTTGAGAGTTGTCCTTGATTAGTAGCTACTTGATTGTTGTTATTACCGCCGTTTGATAACCCAAGATAGGAGACCATTCCAGCTACAAGTGCTAAGCTGCCGAAGCTGACTCCCCAAGAAATCCTTTGTTTTTTATCCACCTGAGATACTCCTTTCTATACTGACCTCAAAAGGAGTTTACATGTTCAAACTTAAAATAACCTTAACTTTTATAGTTATTTATTTTTAAAATTCTGAAAAAATGAGAATACTAGTAGAAAAAATGAGAGGGAGAGAGTTTTGTGATCCAAGTAAAGTTATTTGACCGGGAGCATGAAAAAGATTTAGAAAAAGAGATGAATCGATTTTTAAAAGGAATAGATGATCAAAGTCTTGTTGATATCAAGTACAATGTGGCAGCAATGACAGAAGAAGAAGAGGAAGAGCAGATTTACTGCTTTTCCGCAATGATTATCTATCGGGCGTGATAGTGAACTTCACGCCCGATTAGCTTTTGCAGACAGAGCTGCATTGGTTCCAGCAAGCCTTCCCGTTACTAATGCAGATGTAATGTTATACCCTCCTGTGTAACCGTGAATATCTAGGATTTCCCCACAAAAATAAAGGCCCTCCATCAATTTTGAGGCCATCGTTTGCGGCTCGATCTCTTTTACCGTAACTCCGCCGCCCGTCACAAATGCCTTTTCGAGCGGAAGGGTGCCATTTACTTTGAATTCGAATTGTTTGCAGCCCTTTGCAAATGCACGGATTTGTTCATTAGAAATGGTGGCTCCTTGCTCAGAAGGATCAATATCATTCAATTCTAGCAGAAATAGAAGATAACGCTCAGGTACCAGTCCCTTTAGGGTATTTTTGATACTTTTTTTAGGTTCACCTTTTACGAGTTTAACAATCTCTTGAAAAATTTCTTCCTCTTTTCTGTCTGGAAGGGCATCAAGGCTCATCGTTACTTCTTTTAAATTCCACTTTTTGATTGCCTTAACAACAAATTGGCTGCAGCGCAAAACAGCCGGGCCGCTCACGCCAAAATGGGTAAACAGCATATCCATCCGATGCGAAATCAAGGGTTTGCCCTTCGGATTTAACACACTAAGATTAATATCCCTTAACGATAATCCCTGCAGCGTTTTCTTTTTAATAAAGGGCTCACTTGAGGTCACAGGTACCTCGGTAGGGAACAAATCAGTGATTGTATGTCCCGCTTTTTTAGCCCAGGCATAACCATCACCGGTAGACCCTGTATGAGGGACCGATTTCCCTCCTACGGCAATCACTACTGACTTAGTAGATAGTTGTTGTCCATCTTTTAGCAGAACGGAAGAAACATGTCCATTTTCATAAAGAACATCCGCTACAGGACTATTTTTAAAGACTCTTACACGAAGCTTTTCGAGCTGTTCTAAAAGAGCATCCACTACAGATTGAGCCTTATTGCTAACTGGAAACATCCGCCCGTGATCTTCTTCTTTTAATTCAATTCCCAGCTTTTCAAAAAAGCGAATAATATCTTCATTACTGAAGATAGAAAAGGCACTATATAAGAATTTTCCGTTGCCTGGCAAGTGCTTAATAATCTCTTCAACCGGCAGCCGGTTCGTCACATTACAGCGTCCCCCTCCGGAAATGGCAAGTTTTCGGCCGAGCTTATCTCCTTTATCAATTAACAGGACTCGGGCTCCCTTTTCACCAGCTGCAATGGCCGCCATTAATCCGGAAGGACCGCCGCCGATGACTATACAATCGTAATCCATTTTATCCACCAACTTTAATTTATTCATTTCATTATAAACATAACTTGTGAAATTAAAACGAAAAAAACTATTTTTTTAAGTGAAATAACTCGGTTGTGAGTGGCATCGGAGGGAAAGAAGTTGTAAACTACTAATAGTGTGCAAAAAACGTCGATTATTCTTTGTGAACTAACGAACGTATCTTTCGGGTAGGAAGGGATTTTATGCAGTCTAAGCTTTTAAGAGGAACGTTTATATTAACGCTCGGAACCATACTTTCTAAAGTAATCGGACTTATTTATGTTATACCGTTTTATCAAATTGTTGGAAAAAATGGGACACAGCTTTATTCCTACGGATATGTCCCTTACACCATATTCATAAGTATTGCAACGGCGGGTGTACCACTAGCTGTTTCAAAATTCATTGCAAAGTATAATGCGCTTGAAGAATATGCTGTAGGCAGAAAATTGTTCAAATCCGGATTAATGGTGATGTCTTTAACTGGTTTTGCTGCGTTTTTAATTATGTATCTAGCAGCCCCTTTATTAGCGGAAATGAGTAATCCAGGAAAGGGTCAATTGGATGATGTGATAACAGTCATGAGGGCAGTCAGTTTTGCCTTAATCCTTGTTCCCTTTATGAGCTTGATCAGAGGGTATTTTCAGGGGCATCAATCGATGGGACCAAGTGCTGCATCACAAGTGGTTGAACAAATCGTGAGGATTTTATTCACACTTGTTGGGGCCTATGTGGTCTTGAAATTTTTAAGCGGGTCGATGGTAACTGCAGTAAGTGTTGCAACGTTTGCGGCCTTTGTGGGAGCGATTGGAGGCCTTGCCGTCTTATTTTGGTATTGGTATAAACGGAAGCCATATTTAGATGAGCTTTTGGAGAAAGATAAGGGAACGGTCAATATTTCGTTGAAAGAGATTTATAAAGAAATCTTTATCTATGCGGCCCCCTTTGTATTTGTTGGGATTGCTAATCCGTTATTCCAACTTATCGATCAATTTACCCTTACTAAGGCCTTGGTAGAAATGGGAACTTCAAAGAAATTGGCCGATACTGCTTTTGGAATTTTGAACTTTGAGTCGCATAAAATTGTGATTATTCCTGTTTCTTTAGCTACTGCCTTTTCGTTAACCCTTGTCCCGAGCATTACGAAGGCATATGTTGAAAATGACCGTAAAAACTTGACTAATCAATTAAATCAAACTTTTCAGGTGTTGTTATTTTTAACATTGCCCGCGGCGATTGGGCTATCATTATTAGCAGAGCCTGTTTATACTGCTTTTTATGAGCATGATGCCCTTGGGACACAGGTTTTAGGTGCTTATGCGCCAGTTGCCATCCTTTTTTCTCTTTATTCGGTGACGGCTGCAATCATGCAAGGGATTAATGAACAGCGGTATACGATTTTAAGCTTACTAGTTGGACTATTGGTTAAACTATCTCTTAATATTCCATTAGTAAAGATGTTTGAAACAAGAGGGGCTGTATTGGCAACAGCGATTGGCTACACGGCCTCGATTATTATTAATTTAATTGTCATCAAATATTTCTCCCGCTATCAATATCGATTTGTTTGGCGGAGAAGCTTATTGATTATTATTTTTGCAGGCTGTATGTGGGCTGGAACGGAGATTATGTATAAATTTTTATCGTTGTTTTTATCTCCGGGATCTAAAATGCAATCTGTCTTAATTATTTTAATAAGTGCCTTTGCAGGGGCAGCCATCTATTTTTATCTAGGATTAAAATCCGGACTTGTAACCCGATTATTCGGGAACAGAATTGAGCGTGTCCTCACTAAATTTAAGCTGCCAAGAAGGAGGCAAAGCGTTGAGAATTGATAAAATGTTAGCAAACCTTGGCTACGGCAGCCGAAAAGAAGTAAAGCAGCTTTTAAAAAGCGGTGCCGTTAGAATAGATGATGTAATCGTTAAGGACCCAAAACAGCATGTTGATGAAAAAATTCAAACTGTGACCTTTAATGGTGAAGTGATTGAATACAAAGAGTTTATTTATTTAATGATGAACAAGCCTCCTGGGGTGTTATCGGCAACGGAGGATAGTGCTACGGAAACGGTAATTGATTTGTTGGAGATTGGGGATCAAGTTTATGAGCCTTTTCCAGTTGGGAGATTGGACAAGGATACAGAAGGTCTATTACTGATAACCAATGATGGTCAATTAGCGCATCGCTTACTTTCACCGAAGAAGCATGTGCCGAAAACCTACTTTGCTGTTATTGATAGAGAAGTGACGGAAGAGGATATAAAAGCCTTTGCCAAAGGGGTAACTCTTGATGACGGGTATGAAACAAAGCCAGGTGAATTGAAAATTTTAAAATCTGGACTCCGCTCTGATATTGAGCTGACCATTACCGAAGGAAAGTTTCATCAGGTAAAAAGAATGTTTGAGGCTGTTGGGAAAAGGGTAGTCTATTTGAAGCGTATTTCCATGGGGCCTCTTCCATTAGATGAAACTTTAGAGCTCGGAGAATATCGGGAATTAACGGATGAGGAAGTTGAGTTATTGCGGGAGTATCAGGTCAAATAATCAGAAAGCAGCTAATTTTAGCTGCTTTTTGTGTTTTACCTGGGTGGTTGATAAATTTGGAATTCGGTCGAAATAATAGTAACGAAGCTTAAAAATGGGTACCATACAGGTAAATACGCATTAAAGAAGTGTTGCTAAGGGGGAACTGTTATGAAACTGACACATGATCAGGCCATTGAGTTACACGGTTTCAATAACCTAACCAAGTCTTTAAGTTTTAATATGTATGATATTTGTTTTACAAGAACGAGAGAAGAACGGGAAGCCTACTTAAAATATATTGATGAACAATACAGTGCGGAAAGATTGCAAAAGATTTTAAAGCATGTTGCTGAAATTATAGGTGCCCATGTATTAAATGTGGCCTATCAGGATTTTGAACCGGCCGGGGCAAGCGTGACTCTATTAGTATCTGAGGGACCTGTGACACATGATGTTCCTTCAGAATCCTTTGAAGAATCACCAGGGCCGCTTCCAGAATCATTGGTCATGCAGCTTGATAAAAGTCATATCACGGTTCATACATACCCAGAATTTCATCCGGATGAAGGGATCAGTACCTTTAGAGCTGATATTGACGTTTCAACGTGCGGAGAGATTTCTCCGCTAAAAGCCCTTCACTATTTAATCAGGTCATTTGAAACCGATGTAATGACGATAGATTACCGAGTTCGTGGTTTTACAAGGGACAAGAGCGGACATAAGCTTTTTATCGATCATGAAATCAACTCAATCCAGAACTATATCCCTGAAGACGTTGGCGAATTATTTGATATGATTGACGTCAATGTTTATCAGGAAAACATCTTTCATACCAAATGTAAACTCCGTAATTTTGATTTGAATAACTATTTATTTGGTTATACAAAGGATAAGCTGACACCCGATGAACATATTGAAATAACTGAGCGATTAACAATGGAAATGGATGAAATCTTCTATGGGAAAAATATAGTTTAAGTGCTCAAAAACTTGAGCTCTTAAAAATACTTGACGTGAAACCATATGGTGTTATATAGTTTTAATGTGAAACCAAATGGTTTCATAATTTGAGCTCAATTGAGGAGGACTTTTAGTGGAAAATCAATCACAAGCTACATTAGAGGATATTAAATATACAGTTATTTATAATGCACCAATTGCAAAAGTATGGGATGCGGTCGCAACAGCAGAGGGGCTAAGTGCTTGGTTTATGCCAAATGATCTTAAGCCAGTAGAAGGTCATGAGTTTCATATAAATGCAGGGCAATTTGGCATGTCACCATGTAAGGTTACACATGTAGACCCGCCAAACCGTCTTTCTTTTAATTGGGGAAAAGACTGGACTTTAACATTTGAATTAAGGGACTTAGAAGAGAAAACAGAGTTAACGTTGATCCATGGCGGCTGGGATGTAAATAAAGTTACGGAATTCGGCGCACCACATACACCAATTCGTGATAACATGAACAAAGGCTGGGCAGGCCTTGTGAAAAAGCTTCAAGCATATGTTGAGGCGTAAATGGCAGCTTCCTCAGCAAAACATGATGTATTTCAAGCGATTGCTGACCCAACCCGCCGAAGGCTATTAAAACTTCTTAGTACCCAAGAGATGCCTGTTACAGCGATTACTGAACATTTTCCAATTAGCCGGACTGCCGTTTCTAAACATTTACGAGTTTTATCTGAAGCTGGGTTAGTGAAGGAGCGGAAGGTTGGACGAGAAACACGGTACAGGCTGCAGCCAGATCCTTTAGTTGAACTAAAAGACTGGCTCCAATATTTTGAGCTATTTTGGGAAAATAAACTGGGGGCACTGGGGCGTTTGTTAGAAGCGAATGATTCAGATTCGGAAAACAATGAATCAAAAAAGTAAATCTAAATATACAAAAGTGATACCCACAAAGGATATCACTTTTTGTTTTTTATAAGATAAGAAAATAAAAGTTTTTGACTTTGAGAATTGTCTAGCTCCAGCGCCTAGCCCCTCGATGGTCTACAGCTTATCCAGTTGCGGCTCCTAGGGACGCAAGTCTAAGCCATCCCCTGAAGAAGGCAAAAAGCTCCTTCTTACAGGGTACGTCTTAGCCTAGAGTCTCAGGACAGTCGCCTCCACATTTAGGACAATCCGTCCAAAAGGTTAAAAAGCAACCTTTCAGCCGGCTCGTCTTATGCTTGGCTACAGAAAGCTGTCGCTTTCTGTACGCATTAAGGGCGACTAGTCTTTGACCCTGCTTTAGCCGGCCAGTCGACAAGTCGCTCTATATCGGGGCTGACCAAGGCGCTTGTGCTTTTCTTAATTAACAGCTTGTGTTTTTGAGTGCTGCAAATGACTTGTAATCCAGCCAATCAGGGCCGCGGCTACTAAATAAATCAATAAAATTACTATTTGCTGCTGCAGCTGTGCCCAATCCCCAAGTGTAATAACATCCTGGAATCCTCGTAACGAGTGCGCCATAGGAAGAACTTTACCAATCTGACTCAGAACAGGGTTACTCAATTCACCAGGGAAAGTCCCGCCGCAGGTAGCTAATTGCAGGACTAACAGAGTAACAGCCATAAACTTCCCAGCTACTCCAAACACCGTTACTAACATGAGAATAAACGTCATAAAAGTTAAGGAGACAATAATACTAGATAGAATAAATAAAGGAACACTGGCTACATGGACTTTAAAGCCAAAAAGAACGACTAAATCAACAAATAGTACTTGAATTAAGGCAATTGCATATTTAAGAGCAAGTTTGTTAATAAAATGCTCCGTTCCGTTGACGTTCATATCCTGTCTCCGCCCTAACGGAAGGATATTTGCTGCCATAATCCCGCCAACATAAAATGCTAGAGATAAGAAGTAGGGCATAATTCCAGTTCCATAGTTCGGTACATGAGATAAATCCATTTCAACTAACTGCACCGGTTCTGAAAACATCGAGGTTAATTGGTCGGTATTATGGACTTCCGATGTTTTCGTTGCTGCCTCATTCAATTTAATAGCAAGCTCATTGGACCCCGCTGATAATTGTCCCAAACCATCTACCAACTGATTAGTACCTTGATCAAGTTGGTTTCCTCCGCTGGCTAGATCAACGATACCGTTATTAAGTGAATTAAACCCTTGTTTCCATTGTGTGAATCCGTTCGATAATTCTATAGTTCCATCTGCAAGTTTTGTAGCACCACTTGCTGCGTCCTGCATTTTTGTTCCAAACTGCTTCATCCCGTCTTGAACCTTTGTCTCACCTTGTACTAAAAGAGAGGTGCCTTGGGCGAGTTGGTTCTGGCCATTATTCAAGGAGTCTGCAGCAGTTGAAAGGCCAGCAGCCTTTGCTTCAATTTGTTGGATTGCTTCATCATTTTGCAGCTCAGGATGACTTTGTAAAAATTGTTCAATCGAATCCTTTAGATCCTCCGCAGTACTTTTCAAATTTGCTTGACCCTGTGCCAATTTTTGTTGGCCCGACGCTAAATCCTTTGTACTTTGAGTCAATTTGTCCATGCCTGTTACAAGGTTGGTATGGCCAGATGCGAGTTTTGACATACCGTCCGAGAGTGAAGCCGATCCGTTTTTAATCGTGTCAAGTCCTTTGGCTAACTGATCCTGACCGATAGAGAGCTGTTGGCCTCCATCCTTAAGCTTTGCTGCTCCATCATTTAAGCTGTGAACACCATCTGAGAGCTGTACCATCCCATTTTTTGCAGCGGTTGTTCCTTGATTGATTTTGGCTGCTCCATCACCGGCATCACGTAATCCATTTGCTAGTTCTTGGAACTTTGAAAATACGCCATCTGCATATGATTTGGTAATACTATTAGCGATTTTCGTTTTCATTTTTTCGGTTGCAGTCGTGCTTATTTGTGATGCAACGAAGTTTTTACCGGGATTTATTTTATATACGAGCTTGGCCGGCTGTGGATGCTCATCCATTAAGGTACTTACCTTTTGTGAAAAATCTGCTGGAATGGTTAGTACCATGTAATAAGTTCCAGCATTTATTCCTTCGTTTGCCTTCTTTTCTGAAACGAAATGGAAATTTAAATCCTTATTTTCTTTCAAGTTCTTAACAAAATCTCGGCCTGCGTTAATGGATTTATGTTCCATCATGGAGCCTTTATCTAAATTAACTACAGCTACTGGAAGGTGATCTAATCTTCCATAGGGGTTCCAATATCCAGCGAGGAAGAAGCCTGAATAGATTAATGGAACCATTAAAAGAAAGATTAAGGCAATTCTTCCATGTTTATGATGCCACATCATTTTTAAATCTCGAAATACTAACTTTAGTCCCTTCATAAATACCCCTTTAAATTTTTGATTTAGTAACATAACCATTATGTTAAATGGAATTTTATATATTGTATAATATATAATTTGTTATGGAACTATAGCTTTAAATCTATTTAAATGTGAAGGTGTATAAAAGATGGAGCTTTTACAACTACAATATTTTCAAACAGTTGCGAGACTTGAACATATGACGAGAGCGGCAGAAGAACTGCAAATTGCCCAGCCATCACTAAGTAAAACGATAGCTAGATTAGAGGAAGATCTTGGTGTCTCCTTATTTGATCGTAAGAATCGACAGCTCAAGCTAAATCATTATGGAAGATTGTTTTTAGAGCGTGTAAACCGGGTATTTTTAGAATTAAATGAAGGGAAGAGAGAAATAGAGGATGAACTTGAACGTGGTCAAACACAAATTACCTTAGCGGTCAGCATTCCAAAAGTACTTCCTGAATTATTGAGTTCGTTTTTAAAGGAATTCCCTGATATTAAATTTCAACAGGTGCTAGAGTCTACTTCATCAATGAAGAGTCTCCTCGAGAAGGCCGAGATTGACTTCTGTATTTCATCAGTTGAAATTGTCGGCAGTGACATTGTGTGGGAACCACTTATGACGGAACAAATTTACCTAGTTGTTCCCCCGGAGCATCCTTTAGCAAAGAGAGACAAAATATACCTTAATGAAGTAAAAGACGAGCCGTTTATTAGTATGAATACGGGATTCGGATTTCGAAATCTAACTGATGAATTTTGTCATGAAGCAGGTTTTGTTCCTAATATAGCTTTTGAAGGAGATGAACCTGGGGTGATTGGGGATTTGGTCCGGCAAGGATTGGGAGTGGCCTTTATTCCGGAAATATCTTGGCTGGGAAATTCGAAGCCTTTTCCTAATAAACTAGAAATCATTGAACCCCATTGCCAAAGAACCATAGGGTTAGGCTGGTCAAAAAGGAGATACCTGTCTAATCCGGGTCAGCACTTTCGTCAATATGTGCTGGATTATTTTTCAAAAATTAATCGTAGATGAAAAATAAAAGGCCAGCACGCTTGCTGGCCTAAATTTACATGTTATGCGATTATTTTTCTACCATCAGGTTTTTTATAAATAAAGGAAAGAAGGATAAGTATGCCAATCGTTACAAGACAAACGGATGTTCCAATCAAATTGTTGGAGTTAAATAAAAATCCAATGAAAATGATGCTTAACGAAACGAGTGCAAAAATCGTTGTGTATGGGAACAATTTCACTTTAAAAGCTGGTTTATTTTTGTAAAGCGGTCTTAGTTTTAACTGGGCTGCACAAATGCTCATCCAAATAATCATGACTGTAAAACCAGGGATCGTCATGAGGTAGCCAATGACTTGGCTTGGTGTCAAATACGCTAAATATACACCCGCCAAAATACAAATACTCGTAATTATAATCCCAATAAACGGTATTCCCTTAGATGAAACCTTTGCGAGGACTTTAGGTGCCACATCACTTTGGGCCATCGAATACAAAGTTCTCGATGTGGCATAAATACCGGAATTTGCAGCTGAAAGGACAGCCGTTAAAAGGACAAAGTTCATAATGTGGGCAGCCCCAGGTAAGCCTGTACTACTGAAAACCTGAACAAATGGACTGTCTTGACCAGTCACTTTGTTCCAAGGCATCATCCCGCAAATGATAAGAATGGGTAAAACATAAAAAATAATCACGCGCCAGACAGCGCCTTTAATAATTTTTGGCAAGACACGATCAGCATCTTTTGTTTCAGTAACTGCAACCCCAATTAATTCAGCCCCTCCATAAGAAAACATGACAACTAAGAAGGCACTAAATGTTCCACCTAGCCCATGCGGAAAAAAGCCGCCGTGTTCGGTATAGTTTGAGAGTGGGTCGTGCAGGTTGCTTGGAATTAAGCCTAAAAGAAGTAAAAATCCTAAGATAATAAAGGCAATTAGGGCAATAATTTTAATGCCAGCAAACCAAAATTCCAGCTCGCCATAGTATTTTACTTGGAATAAATTGATGCCAACAATGACAATCGCACATAGAAAGCTGAGCAGCCACAATGGGACACTCGGAAACCAAAATTGAAGAAAACTTCCCGCCGCTAATAATTCAACAACGGTAACTAAAATCCAATTAATCCAGTATAGCCATCCAACAAGAAAGGAAACTTGAAATCCAAACGCCTTATTAACTAAATGCTGTACATTTAAATTAGGATAAGCTAGCGCCATTTCGCCTAAGGCTGCCATAATAATGAATAACAATAAACCGCCGATTAAATAGGCTACAATTACACTAGGTCCAGCTATATTTAAGGTATCGGAGCTGCCTTTAAAGATCCCTGTTCCAATCATCCCGGCCAGGGCAATAAACTGGACATGCCTCGGCAGAAGCCCCTTTTTTAGATCCTGCTGCTGATTTTTCTTCATATACGTACCTACTTTTCTTTTTTACTTAAACGCTTTTAAGCACTAAAGCATTTTCCTATATTAATATATCATATTTATTATTCCTGTCAAATAGAATTGAAGAATTAGAGGATGAAAAAAATTAAATAAAATATTTTGCCTTAAGGAAACTTAATTGGTATTGGTGAATATTATAAAGTAAATAGGAGATGATTATATGGTGCTTACCCCTCGCTTACAGCGGAGAATTCTAATGTATTCATATGTATTTAAAAAGCTTGGCATTTTATCAGAGCAAGAATTTAGCCAAATTACAAATTTCACCCCTCGTATTGAAAAACAATAGATTATATTATAAACAGTAAAAAGCACGCGATTGACATCGCATGCTTTTTTATGCGGATTGTTTAATTTTATTTTTGAATTTAAGATGACATTTTCACTTTCTTTTGTGTTGTTGTCCATTTTCCGCGGCTTGGGCTGATCACCAAGTCATTATAGGCTAAGACATTTAAATCTCGTTGTATGGTGCGAGGAGTGATACCAAATTCCTCTACAAGTTCCTGGGTCGTAACAGTGCCGTTATTTCTTATAAACATGTAGATACATTTGATGCGGTTTAACATCCGGTTAGTTGAAGGTTTCAAAGAACCACTCCCTATCCTAAATTTCAAACCTATGGCTTAATCCAGCTACCGACGCCTATTTGAAGATTACTCTTCAAGAAATATGTAGTTTCTTTTCCGCGCAGACATCTCCTTTAATGGAATGTGACTGTGGATACTTAGATGTCATACATCTAACCTTATTGTACCCATAATTTCAGAAAATTTCTACCAATATAGTAAAGAAAACAAGATATTCTTCGGTAATTAATGGTAATGGTCTGTTTTTACCTCCTCCTAAATTATTTTATACTATAGAGTATGGGGGAAAGTACTTGGATTATGTTAAAATTATTTAAATTTTTAACTTCGCCTTTACATATGATGTAGCTGTCCTAAACGTTTATTTAAAAGGAACCTTAATGACGACATAAAGTCAGGCTGGAACTTTATATAATTCCACCATGCCTTTCACTTTTGGCGTAGAACCTAATACAGCCAATGGTTATATTGACAGTTTAAGGGTGAAATTAGTGAAGTTAGACCTTGGAACCGCGCTTTACCTCAAACCGAGCTTCAAGACTGCTTTTATAAAACGCTTTATCATTTTATTGTAGGAAAAAAGTTTGCTGTTGAAGTAATGTGAGGAGTATTTATTTGGTACCAGATGATATAAGGCAGTACAATAAATGCCTAAATGTATTTTATATGTATATCTCTTAACAGATAAACTTCACTAATTTGCGGTTCAGTGAAGTTTATATCTGTCTTATTAGAGCTTAAATTAATTATTGAGACTCTGAAATGACTCGCTGCGCTTCAAAATAAAGAACTTGAATAAATTTTTTCGTATTGATCCTTGTAAGGGAGGTCGACGGTGTTGAACTATACTTTAATTCTGTCATCTTCTTCCTTACGGATGTAAAATCAAAAAACTTCGAAGCGTAATTTTCGAACTTCCAATTGGAAAAATCAGCAAGACCTAGGGAAGCAAGATGAGTCATTGATTGTGAAATAGCCCGTCGAACTCGTTGTTCAGAAGCCTTTATTTCTTTTTTTAACTCAGACTCTGATGCGGATGATCCCAGTCTTTTTTTAGCCAGATCAACGAAAATTTCTTTAAGGATGGGAACCCCTTTATTTAACGAATACTCATGTTCATTCTGATATAAGTACTCCAATATATCTAGTAAATCTTTACTTCCGTTTTCGCCAGCGATTCCTAATTCAGATAATAGAACATGACCTGATGTTCTTATATTTTTTTCGTCGAACGATTTTTGTTGTTTATCTAGCGGGTGATCCGATTTAAGAACGACATTGAGGGATTTTTGAATATCGTGTATCGATTTTTCCAATCGAATTCGTTCTATGACTTTCTGAATAATCGTCAGTATTTCTATCCTATTGATTGGTTTGGTTATATAGTATTCACTGCCAAGGGAATAGGCTTCAGCAATCATCTCTTTCGATTCTACTTGAGAGATCATGATGATTTTCCCTTTGAATAATGGTTTAATTTGCCGAATGGTTTCTAGTCCGTCTTGAACCGGCATTAAAAAATCGATCAATAGAATATCTATGTTTAACATGTTTAATCTGTTTCCATCCAACAAAGAGCCATCTTCTGCTTCCCCGGCCACTACTCCCAAACCCTCATCTTCAATGATTTGGGCCAGCATCGAACGAACCGCTTCATCATCATCTGTTATATAAAAAAGCATCGAATCACCCTTTCTCCATTAAATGAACTGCCGGTAATTGAATAATGAAACTAGAACCTGTTCCGCTTAATCGATTGTCGACGAAAATTTCACCTTTAAGCTGTTCAACCATCTCGTTTACAAAGGATAATCCCATCCCAGTTGAAGGGTTTCCGGAATGATCGTACTTAGTCGTAAACCCGGGCTTAAAAATTAAATTTTTATGTTTTTCGGCAACACCGGGCCCGTTATCTTCAATTTGGAATTTAACCCAATACTGATCCCTTTCTATATTAATAGTAATGGATCCAATATTAACGATGGCTTCTACAGAATTTGTGACTATATTATTGATAATCGACAGAAGGGTAAAAACATGGTATGGAGGATGAACTCCCTCAATGGAATATTCAATTTGAATACTTTTTCCTAGTAAACTTGCATAATTTTCGTTTGTTTTTTTGATAATGGAAACTAGTTCGTCAAGTTTCATATAATCTGTAAAACTTTCACTAGAAATCAGTTTAGAAAGCCCCGCAAAAATACGGTAGTTATCTTTTTTTATCTCATGAACTTCACCGGCAATTATTAATGCCTGCCTGCGGAGTTCCTCGAGGGTATCCTCAGCAGCCCTTTCATTTTTCATAACGTTTAAGCCTTTGTATAGATCATATGATTTTTTTGTAATGCTTTCAGCATCCTGCAATGTTTTTTTTAAATGAATGGATTCCTCATATAAATTGGAAATGAGCATGAGCATGTGTTCATTTTGCTTTCTAATTTGTTTTTCTCTTGCCTGTGCTTCATATAGCTGCATCATCGTGAAAAAGCTGATAACAAGAAAGCTGTGTGATATCGCCATAATCAGGATTTCACTTATAGCTGTTAACTTAATCGTTGTCCCCAATGCCAAATATTGCATGGTCAATTCTGCCATATCAGATAATAGTTCGATGATGATGCCAATCAATCCCATTAATATGGGCCGGTTATAGAAACGATTGGCTTTAGCAACATAAAAGAAGCTAGCATAGGCGAAATAAAAGAAAAAACTGGAAAAATTGGATTCAAAGGAGGAAATCCAATTCCAATTACCTTGTTTGATAAATTCTAGTAAAATGCGAAAACTCACAACTTGAATGGCAGTCAAGAAACCTGGAAAAACTGCTGGGATTTTTCGAAACAACAGTAAAAAGAATAAAAATGTCGGCACGCCAAAACTGATCCGAAACGTTTCATTAATTGGATAAAAATTTAATTCACCTGCTAATGGGACTGTTATCATCATCAAAGCAAGGATGAATAGGTCTTTTTTCAATAATGGGCTAATATTCAAAAAGGTCACTTCCTCATTTTTCTGAAAATTAGTATACAGATAGATTCGTTTTAATACAATGCAAACTTTTCTTTTTAACCAATCCAAACCATTTTAAATAAAAAATAAAAAATGTTCTGTAGTTTTTCGTTTTCTTCTGTAGTTCAGATTATAGAATCAATTATATCTTTCTATCAGAAAATAGAAAGCGTTTTCCTTTTGCTGAATTTTTTCCTTAAAAACGTTTAAGAAAGAGAGGATTCGAAGAATTTGATTCAAGAAATTAATAAAGATGCTAAAGATCAGACCCGGAATCAAAAGATGGATAGCTTGGATGAATGGGTGATGCATTATCGTTCCTATGGAGCTGAAGGGCAATGTGCAAGCTATATTCCTGCTTTGGGAAAAGTTAACCCATCTCAGTTAGGTATTTGTATTGTAGGATCAAATGGAATGGTAATGAAGGCAGGGGATTGGCAAGTCCCTTTCACTCTGCAAAGTATCTCAAAAGTAATCAGCTTTATAGCTGCTTGTGTAAGCCGCGGTATACTCTATGTGCTAGATCGGGTCGACGTGGAACCAACTGGGGATGCCTTTAACTCCATTATTCGTCTGGAAATGCATAAACCGGGTAAGCCGTTTAACCCCATGATTAATGCAGGAGCGATTACCATCGCGTCACTTCTTCCAGGAGAATCATCAAAACATAAATTGGAGTTCCTTTACGAATTTATTGAAAAAATGATAGGGAAACGTCCGAACATCAATGAGGAAGTTTTCCAATCAGAGTGGCTGACAGCGAATCGAAATAGAGCTTTAGCCTACTATTTGAAAGAGACAGGTTTTTTGGAATCTGAGGTGGAAGAAGCCTTAGAGGTTTACTTAAAGCAGTGTGCCATTGAAGTAAATACCGAAGATATAGCCATGATTGGACTGATCCTGGCAAACGATGGATATCATCCGATGCAAAAAGAACAGGTACTGCCCAAAGAAGTGGCCCGACTTACCAAAGCCTTAATGCTTACATGTGGAATGTACAATGCCTCAGGTAAGTTTGCCGCCTTTGTCGGTATGCCAGCCAAAAGTGGGGTATCCGGGGGGATTTTAGCAACCGTTCCTGAAAGCATGAAAAGAGAACTGCCTTTTCATGATGGATGTGGCATTGGCATATATGGTCCAGCTATTGATGAGTATGGAAATAGTCTGACGGGTGTTAAGTTATTGAAACATCTATCGCAGGAATGGGATTTGTGTATTTTCTAACAACATCTTAATAAATACGAGTTTCCAGGGGAAATTTCATTGGACATTTGAAAAATTCATACGAAATTAAGAAAACGATGCAATACCAACTTTTATTCTTCAAAATAAGGAGTGATTTTAATGGCGTTAACAAATACTGTAAAAAGCCTGGCCGAAGAACAGAAAAAAGAAAAGGAATCTCTAGATTTATTTCTTTCTACACAAACGGTCATAAAAGAAGCGTTGGATAAATTAGGTTATTCAAATAATGAATTTGAATTATTCAAAGAACCTATCCGAATGCTAACTGTCCGCATACCTGTAAAAATGGACGATGGTTCGATCAAAGTGTTTACCGGTTTTCGTTCCCAACATAATGATGCAGTAGGACCGACAAAAGGAGGCGTACGATTTCACCCAGAAGTGAACGAAGAAGAGGTAAAAGCCTTGTCTATTTGGATGAGTTTAAAGTGCGGCATTGCGAACCTTCCTTTCGGTGGTGGAAAAGGAGGCATTAGGTGTGAACCTAGAAATATGTCGTTTGCAGAACTGGAAAGATTGAGTCGTGGTTATGTTCGTGCCATCAGCCAAATTGTCGGGCCTACAAAAGATATACCAGCTCCCGATGTATATACAAACTCTCAAATCATGGCTTGGATGATGGATGAGTATAGTCGCCTTCGTGAATTCGATTCTCCTGGATTCATTACGGGCAAGCCCCTTGTTTTAGGAGGGTCACAAGGACGTGAAACGGCAACAGCCCGCGGTGTAACCATATGTATTGAAGAGGCGGTAAAGAAAAAAAACATTGACTTGCAAGGTGCTCGAATAGTGATTCAAGGTTTTGGAAATGCAGGAAGTTTTTTGGCTAAATTCATGCATGATGCTGGAGCAAAAGTGATTGGTATTTCGGATGCATATGGTGCTCTTTATGATCCAGAAGGCCTTAATATTGATTACCTGCTCGATCGACGCGATAGTTTTGGTACAGTAACACCTTTATTTAACAATGCAATCACGAATCAAGAATTACTTGAAAAAGAATGTGATATTCTTGTGCCGGCTGCCATTTCCAATCAAATTACAGCACAAAACGCCAATCGTATTAAGGCTTCAATCATAGTGGAGGCAGCTAATGGGCCAACAACCCTTGAAGCAACTAAAATTTTGGATGAAAGAGGAATTCTCCTTGTTCCGGATATATTGGCAAGTGCTGGTGGTGTCACCGTATCTTACTTTGAATGGGTTCAAAACAATCAAGGATTTTATTGGTCAGAGGAAGAGGTGGCTGAAAAATTACGAAAAGTAATGGTGGATTCTTTTGAAAATATTTATCAAACAGCACATGTCCATCAAGTAACTATGCGCTTAGCAGCGTATATGGTTGGAATAAGAAAACTTGTTGAAGCCTCAAGCTTCCGGGGCTGGATCTAAAATGCGAGATTTTTCTCTATTCAATGGAAGGGAGGAGATTTATTTGTGGATCATCACTGTCCATTCAAAAAACAATCTAAAAATGTTTGAGTATGACACTGAAAAAGAAGCAAAAGAGGCATTCGAAAAAATTAAGGGCTGTAAAATCCTTACTGAGATACTTTACCTGTCGATGTATTCATAGAATCTGTTCAATCAAAATGGGACTTGACTACATAATCCATTTTTATCCTCTGTGTGCAGTGCCGATCTTTACTGCTTGTATGGTTAGCGGGTCCTGGTCAAACGATGCTTATGCAATTAAACCGTATTAATAAATGATTTTATATTAAGATTCCAGCACCAGGCGGCCACATCGCCGGCACTAACTCTACTTCGATTCAAACCATCGTTTATCAAACTGAGTGCCTAATTGCTTCAATATATACTACATTAATAAGGGGTGGTAAGATGCAACAATTACTACAAAGTATGGTTGGTGTAACAAATGATTTTCTATGGTCAAAATTACTAATTATTATGCTTGTTTCTTGTGGGGTTTATTTCACACTTAAAACGAAATTTGTACAGTTTCGAATGTTAAAGGAAATGGTCCGTGTTTTAATGGAAGGGAAAAAGGGTTCCAAAGACGAAATTTCGCCATTTCAAGCGTTCTGTGTTGGTATGGCCGCCCGCGTTGGGACAGGTAATATCACAGGAATCGCGATTGCGATTGCGTTAGGCGGTCCTGGAGCGGTATTCTGGATGTGGATTATTGCGATTATTAGCTCAGCATCCAGCTTTATTGAAAGTACGTTAGCGCAAGTATATAAAGTAAAAGATAAAAATGGTTTCCGCGGCGGCCCATCCTATTATATGGAAAAAGGATTAAACAAACGTTGGATGGGCGTAATATTCTCCATTTTAATTACGATTTCTTTCGGTCTTGTATTCAATTCTGTACAATCAAATACCGTTTCTATTGCGTTTGAGAACTCATTTGGTACACATCGTTTAACGTTAGGGATTATCATGGCACTTGTTTTCTCTGTGATTATCTTTGGAGGTGTAACACGTATTGCCAAAATGGCGGAATATAAGGTTATGATTCTTTCTGTGTTATACATTGGTATTGCCTTATTTATCATAGCTACGAACATTACTAAAATGCCGGAAATTCTTTCTCTTATTGTTAAAAACGCGTTTGGACTTCAACAAATGGCAGGCGGTACAATCGGTGCTGCGCTCATGAATGGAGTGAAACGTGGCTTATTCTCGAATGAAGCGGGTATGGGAAGTGCGCCAAACGTGGCCGCAACAGCAACAACCAGTCATCCGGTTAAACAAGGACTTATTCAAGCATTTGGTGTATTAACGGATACACTGATTGTTTGTACAAGCACTGCATTTATTATTTTACTTTCTGATGCTTGGAAACAACCAGGGCTAGAGGGAATTGCCCTTACACAAGCTGCATTAAGTGAACACGTCGGTTCCTGGGCATCAGGTAGTCTTGCGATCTTTATTTTCCTATTTGGATTCGGTGCGTTAATTGGGAACTATTATTATGGAGAAACAAATATTCGATTCTTACACACAAGTAAAGTATGGTTGATGGTATATCGCATAAGCGTGGTAGCCATGATTCTATTCGGTTCCGTTGCAAAGGTCCAACTTGTATGGGATTTAGCGGATTTATTTATGGGCTTTATGGTTATCATAAACTTGATTGCTATTACATTACTAGGAAAAATAGCCTTTACTGCTTTAACGGATTACATGAAACAGAAAAAAGCTGGTAAAGATCCTGTCTTTTATAAAGATTGTATTAAAAATCATGAAGGCATTGAATGTTGGGAGCTCTCCCCAGCTACTTCAACTTCAAAAAAGGAAAAGGCTATGTAAATAATACAAAAAGATGTTCAGATAGTACGCGATCTGAACATCTTTTTGTTGGTTTTGCCATAAAAAACATCTATTTTTAATCCTCAATAGATTAGGTGGGCCTCGCGATTTAGGTTTCATTAATTATGCGGATTTTTGATGTACCTATAGAATCTCATCTAACTTCAAAACTGCTTGAGACCTGCGTGCCAAGTCTGGTGGGTTCGATTCCCCGCAGTCCCGCCAATCTTGATATTTAAGGGTTTTAGGTATAGGTAGGTGCAATTAATAATCGAATAAATCACTTGAAAGATATCTTTCCCCTGTATCACAGGCAATACAAACCACAATATCAGCCGGTGATAATCGTTTTGCAACTTCTATCGCCGCAAAACAAGCACCCCCTGATGATGGACCAACTAGAATACCTTCCTCTTTGGCCAATCTTCTAGTAATCTCGTAAGCATCCTCATCTGTAATTTGATGAATCTCATCATATACATCTTCATTAAGAATTTCCGGAATAAAACCTGGGCTTGTACCAACAAGCTTATGTTTACCTGGTTTCCCGCCTGATAATACTGGAGAACCCTTTGGTTCGACAACATGCACGGATAATCCTTGAAAATAGGCTTTTAGAGTTTCTCCTGTTCCCGTGATGGTTCCACCTGTCCCAGCTGTCGCAACGAAAGCTGAAAGTGGTTTACCGATTTCTTTTAGGCCTTCAATAATCTCCACAGCAGTAGTCTGTCTGTGAGCATCCGGGTTTGCTTTATTTTCAAATTGCATCGGGATAAAGCTATTAGGGATATCATTTGCTAATTCCAAAGCCTTCCTAATTGCTCCTGGCATTTTTTCATCCCCAGGGGTTAGGATTACCTTTGCTCCATATGCCGTGAGTAAGCTGATCCGTTCCTTTGTCATCGTATCAGGCATCACAATAATTGCTTTGTAACCCCTTGCAGCAGCATTCATCGCAATGCCAATCCCTGTATTGCCGCTCGTCGGCTCAATAATGGTGGAGCCTTTTTTCAAATGACCACTTTTTTCTGCTTCGATAATCATATTATAGGCGGCCCGGTCCTTTACACTTTTGCTGGGATTAAAAAATTCCAGCTTTAAATAAACAGAGGCTCCATCTTTAGGTGATAAGCGATTTAGTTTAACAAGCGGTGTATCTCCAATCAGTTCAGCGATATTATTAACTATTTTCATTGGGTTTCCCTTTCTAAACTAAATTTATTTTCTCTTTTTATCATAAAGAAAATTATACTGATTGTAAAAAATATCGCCTAATAAACGGTTTGACAGTAGATACAATTGGGAGAAAATAGACTAAAATTATAAAAAGGACTGATATGAATATGAATCAACGACCACACTTTTTTTTCGCTGTAAGAATCCCTGAGGCAACAAAACTAATCATGATGGATCATATCGAAAGATTAAAGGAAGATATCCCTTTTAGCCGTTGGGTTCATTATATGGACTTACATATTACTTTAGCTTTCTTAGGATCAGCAGAACCTGAAAAACTTAAAGCAGCCGAAAATTATGTGAAAGAGGCCCTACCTAACGAGGGGGCATTTACATTAAAAATAAACAAACTAGGCTTTTTCGGGAAGGAAGAATCACCGCGTGTCTTTTGGGCCGATACAGAAAGCAGCGAGGAGCTTTTCGATATTAGAAGAAAGGTATTTTCGGCATGTGAACAAGCGGGTTTTCAACTGGAAAAACGCGCTTTTAAGCCTCATATTACCTTAGCGAGAAAGTGGAAGGGACCAGTCGGGTTCCAAAAGGAGCTGTTAAACATTTGGTATCAATTGCAGCCGGAACCATTGGAATTTCAAGCTGAAGATGTTGTTGTTTATCAAACACATCTGGACCAAACACCAAAATATGAAGCCGTAACCATATTCCCATTGCAATCATAGAAATCTGAAGAAGGTGGGTTTTATGAAGCAAATTTATTTTATTATTAATCCCAAAGCTGGAAATGGATACTGCCTCAAGGTATGGAAAAAAGTTGAATCTAAGTTAGTGGCTGAACAGATTCACTTTTTAGCCTTTTTTAGCGAATTTCCTGGTCATGCTAAATGCCTTGCCGAACAAATTGCGGAGAAAAATCAACAGGAAAAGGTGATTATTGCAGTAGGGGGAGACGGAACGATCCATGAAGTGCTAAACGGGCTTGCTAAGTACGATTATATAACACTAGGTTTTATTCCTGGTGGTTCAGGAAATGACTTTTCAAGAGGCTTTCATATTCCAACCAATCCCGAAAAGGCTTTACAGGCTATTCTCCATCTTCGGAAGCGGACAGGAAGGCAAATCGATATCGGGAAGGTTTGCCTGACTGGAAGGGAGGAGCATTATTTTATCAATAATATGGGTGCCGGAATTGATGCAATTATCTCTTATCAAGTTAATCAATCTCGAATAAAGGCATTGTTGAATAAATTATCATTAGGCAGGCTGGTTTATGTCTATTTTCTATTAAAAAATGTATTTACCTATAAAACTGCAAGAATTGATTTATCAATTGATGGGAAAAAGCATATATTTGAACAAACATGGTTTGTTACTGTTTCTAACCAGCCTTATTATGGCGGCGGGATGGAAATTGCTCCTGCTGCTGAACCTGATGATGGTCTTCTCGATATTACAGTTGTCCATCAATTATCAAGACTAAAGCTATTACTCGTTTTTATTAGTGTTTTTTGGGGCAGGCACATCCATTTTAAAGAAGTGAAAACATATAAGGGGAAAAATATTACAATCCATTCTACAAAAACACAGTATGTTCATGCTGATGGGGAGCATATCGGATACACCCCACTTTCGATTCACCTTCAAGCGAAAGCCGTAGAGGTGTTATCTAGAAGTCGCGGGAAGGAAGAAGTTGATTTGAAGGAGAGGGATTCGAATGAATTCTGTTGACAGGAATTTTTTTGCTTACTTAGATGAAATGAACATCGTTACTATTCTTCTTCCCCATTCATATCATCACGGATTGTCATCTGCATTTTACATGGCAGCCGATGCAGTTAAGACGCCACTGGCCATTTTGGAGAAGACGGAGATTGAGGATCATTTTAAATATATTTGCCAGTTTGAAAGGGAAATTTCCTTTGGCAGGCCCTATTGGATTTTTGATGAGCATGGCGGGAAAACAGATTTACAAATAGGCGCTGTGATTCGAACAGATCGATTTGATGAAAAATTTTATTATGAAGGGAACGACCTCGGTGTCACCTTTCATGCCGAACAAACCTGTTTTAAACTATGGGCACCAACCGCCACAGGTGTCAAATTGAAATTACGTCCATCCGCTAATGATTATTCAGAAATCATAAAGATGAGGCGGGAAGATTTTGGCGTTTGGTCTGTTTGTCTTCACCGTGATTTGGAATTTTACCAATATAGCTTTTTGGTCCTCGTTAATCAAGAATGGCGTGAGGCAGTAGACCCGTATGTCAAGGCAGTAACAGCAAACGGGGAGCAGGGTGTCATTGTAAAGCTCGAGAAGACAGCTAGACCTGGACTCAAGTTTCCTCCATTAGAAAACCCAGTGGATGCGATTATTTATGAAACACATATTAGGGATTTTACGATTGATGACAATAGTGGCGTCAAAAATAAGGGACTGTATTTAGGTGCTGGCGAATTGGACACAAATGGTACGGATGGTGAAGTGACTGGTCTATCCTATGTCAAAGATTTAGGGATCACTCATATCGAATTTCTCCCGTTTAATGATTTTGCCGGTGTGGACGAATTAAACCCAGCTAAACAATATAACTGGGGATATAATCCTCTTCACTTCAATACCCCTGAGGGAAGCTATTCAACCGATCCATCTAATCCTTATTCCAGAATCGCTGAGTTGAAAAAATTAATTGATCAAATTCACAGTATTGGACTCGGTGTCATCATGGATGTAGTTTTTAATCATGTCTATATTCGTGAGCAATCCTCCTTTGAAAAAATAGTCCCAGGCTATTATTTTCGTCATAACGAAATTGGTTTGCCTTCAAACGGCACTGGTGTTGGAAATGATGTTGCTTCAGAGCGGAAAATGGTACGGAAATTTATCGTTGACTCGGTCCGTTATTGGCTGGAAGAATACCACATCGATGGATTTCGATTTGATTTAATGGGGATTTTGGACGTAACCACGATGAATGAGGTACGAAAGACTTGTGACAGCCTTTCAAAGGGGATTTTAATTATTGGTGAAGGCTGGAACCTTAATACTCCTCTGCCGCCCGCTCAAAAGGCAACGATAGCCAATCAAGCAAAAATACCGGAAATTGGACAGTTTAATGATAAATTTAGAGACACCATCAAAGGAAGTACGTTTAATTTATTTGATAAAGGCTTTGCCTTAGGGAATGAGCATTTGGTGGATGCCGCGATGGAGGTCATCACCGGCAGTATCGGTTTTACCAAAAAGAGTACTCGTCTCTTTAATAACCCTTCTCAATCCGTCAATTATGTAGAATGTCATGATAATCATACACTCTGGGATAAACTTCAAGGCTGCTATTATGAAGCGGATCCTGCGGTTCGACAAAAATACCATCGACTTGCAACAGGAATTGTTTTATTATCACAGGGTATTCCGTTTCTTCATAGTGGACAGGAGTTTTTTCGCACAAAGCAAGGAGATGGAAATAGCTATCGTTCTCCAGATAGGATCAATCTGCTCGATTGGGAACGAAAAAGTAAATATAAAGACAATGTCGAATACATTAAGGGTCTAATTAGCATTCGCCAGAAGTTTTCATGTTTTCGAATGAGAACTACTGAAGAAATTCGTGCTCACATACAAGCGCTGTCATTTTCTGCTCCTGTGTTAGGATGTTTATATCAATCACCTATGGAGGAGGTCATTCTTGTTATTAATCCATCCTCCAAAGTTCAAAGGATTATCCTTCCTGAGGGGGAATGGGGAATATTAGCTAATCACAAGAATGCAGGAATTTCTGCCAAAGATTATATAAATTCGGAAGAATATTTTCTAGATCCCATTTCTCTAAATGTTTTGCTGAAAAAATAGTTTTTCAAGATTACTTGACGAAAAAAGGGCATAGGAATAAAATTTACTAAGATGGCTATTGTGTGCAATGGTTTCAATAGCTTTTTTTTATTTATTTTTAAAAAAGAGCTATTGTTATAATTGTGGTTACTAAACCTTCCTACAGCACAGGTTTTACCTCACATATTAAAGAGGAATAAGCCCATTAGAACGGCATAAATTGAAGGTGAGCAATTTTGGAACATTTACTAGGACAAGAGTGGGAAATTACCCCAGCTGGAGGCAAAACAGGAGAAGCCTTTTATGCAAAATATAAGGATCAAAGCCTTTTCTTAAAGCGGAATTCCTCTCCATTCCTTGCAGTACTATCAGCAGAAGGCATTGTCCCAAAGCTTGTATGGACAAAACGATTGGAAAACGGAGATGTAATAACAGCACAGCAATGGCTTCCTGGCCGGGAGTTAAAGCCCTCTGAAATGAACCAAGAGAGTGTTGCCAGATTGCTTAAGAAAATACATTGTTCTGAACCGATGCTTGGAATGTTGAGCCGGTTAGAAAGTTCACCGGTAAATCCTGAGCCTATTTTACAGTCAGTTGTGAATGAATTGGATGAACAAGTTCTTTCTTTACCTGAATCACAAAAGGCGATCAATTTTCTTAAAGTGGAAGCCTTAAACGTTTATTGTGATGAGAAAGTAGTTTGTCATGGTGATGTCAACCATAACAACTGGCTGCTTGCAGAAGACAACCAGTTGTATTTGATTGATTGGGATGGAGCGATGATTGCTGACCCTGCTATTGATTTAGGATTACTGCTTTACTGGTACATACCAGAAGAAAACTGGGAGGACTGGTTAAAGCTTTACGATAAAGAGCTTACTGACCATCTGAAACTCAGAATGAAATGGTATGTAACCATTCAAACTCTGTCTTCAATTCAATGGTATAAAGATAAGGATCGATTTGAAGAAATGACTAAATGGGTTGATTTTTTGCAAGATATCCTCTAATCACGAAAATTGGTCGATATCATTGACCCATTGTGATAAATTTTCTTGATTAGATGAGATATGCTGATTTAAATCAGCGGATTGAGCACCATGCTGACTGTATTGATATACTTCCTGCAAAATATTTTTGACATTCGAATCAATCTGGTTGTTAACCATTAGAGATTTTACTAACCGTTCTAGTTGCTCGCATTCGGAGACGGATCCGCAGCAATCTGTTTGGTGATTGTTTAAAATATCTTTTAGCAATGTAACTTGGTCACCATGACTTAATGGCATAAAAGCACATCCTTTCAAGTGGAAATAGAAAAAGGAATTCACAGTTAGGTTGTGGATTCTTTTTCTGTTTATGCGCAAACCTTTTTTCCATTTAGTTTGACTTGCATCAAAAAGAACTGCATGGTATGTTTTGAAGGATAACGTTTTTTTAGGAGTGTAAAATGAGACTTAGACATAAACCTTGGGCAAAGGAAAAAATAGAGCATCATCCGCAATATGTAGTAGCAAACCCAGAAAATTTCAAAGGTAAGTGGCATGAGGCTTTCGAAAAAGACCAGCCGCTCCATATCGAAGTCGGTACAGGTAAAGGTCAATTCATCACTGGAATGGCAAAGGCCAATCCGGATATTAACTATATCGGTATTGAGCTGTACGATAGTGTAATCGTTGCTGCTTTGGACCGCCTGATTGAAGCGGATTTACCCAATCTCAAGCTGTTAAACGTAAACGCAGCGGAGCTAGAAAAATATTTTACAAAAAATGACGTTGATCGGGTTTATTTGAATTTTTCCGATCCATGGCCAAAGTTCCGTCATGAAAAAAGAAGATTGACCTATAAGGATTTCTTGAAGCTTTATGAAAATATATTGGTCAATGGCGGGGAAATTCATTTTAAAACGGATAATCAAGGATTATTCGAGTATTCTTTAATGAGCTTTTCGGCTTATGGTTTATTATTGAAATATGTAAGCCTTGATTTTCATAAAAGTGGTTATGAAGGCAATATTATGACGGAATATGAGCAAAAATTTTCTGAACAAGGAAACCGGATTTACCGTTGTGAAGTTAAATATCAAAATGAACGATAAAGACAGTTCTTTTATAGGGCTGTCTTTTTTTTAGGTAAGAAAGTATAAAAGTTTTTACCTAGTGAATTGTCCAGCTCCAGCGCCTAGCCCCTCGAGGTCACAAGCCAATCCGTCCAAAAGGTTAAAGAGCAACCTTTCGGCCGGCTCGTCTTGTGCTTGTCGTGGCTGACCAAGGCGCTTGCGCTTTTCTTATTTTTTATTATTATGAATCCAGAAAATGTTAATATATATAGAAAGGGGGAGTTGAAAAATGGACACATTAAAGATTGGCAATGTTTCGCTTACTTGGTTATCAGGCGGTGTCACATACCTCGATGGCGGAGCTATGTTTGGGGTTGTTCCAAAAGGGTTATGGTCAAAAAAATATCCGGCTAATGATAAAAATCAAATTGAACTTCCGACAGATCCGATTTTAATTCAAATGAATGGGAAATATATTTTAGTTGAATCAGGATTGGGAAAGGGAAAATTAACGGGGAAACAATTAAGAAATTATGGGGTCACAAAAGAATCAGAGGTTGAGGAATCTCTGCAACTTTTAGGGGTAGCTCCTGAAAGTATTGATTTTGTTTTAATGACTCATATGCATTTTGATCATGCTTGTGGACTGACAAAGCTAGTGAATGGGCAGTATATCTCGACCTTTCCTAATGCCCAAATTATTACTTCCCAGGTAGAATGGGATGAATTGAGAAATCCAAATATTCGCTCGAAAAATACATATTGGCGGGAAAACTGGGAGGCGGTTGAATCACAGGTTGTCCCTTTTGAAGAAAAATGGGAATTTGGAGCCATAACCATGATCCATACGGGCGGGCATAGTGATGGGCATTCGATTCTTCTTATTAAAGATGGAGGTGAAACCTGCATTCACATGGCTGACCTAATGGCCACCCACGCTCATCAAAATGTTTTATGGGTCATGGCTTACGACGACTACCCTATGACTTCCATTGCCGGAAAGCAAAAGTGGCTTACCCTTGGGCTTGAGAAAAATGCTTGGTTTACCTTCTATCATGATGCTTTCTACCGGGCTGTAAAATGGGATAAAGATGGTAAACAGCTTGTTGCAAGCATTATAAGGAAACAATAAATAAAAATAGCCGTATCACCTATTGATGCGGCTATCTTATGATTTATGGTGAAAAGGGAATTAGGTCTAGAAGTGTACCGGTTTGTGCATCGGCAATAAATTCATATTGCTTGATGTTCCCGTCCGTATTTTGGGAGATACCGCCTTTATAAACACGATACGTCATTTGGTTTTTATCGTAAGGCTCTGCTTCCATATGAATCCATGAGCCTTGAATTGAACCTTTTGGTTGAAGATGTTTTTTAACCGCCCCTAACACCCTTTCTGGTGAAACATTTGTTTTTTGAGTGAGGATTTCCTTGGTTACATATCCACCAACTATTCCGACTGCCGCACCTAAGAAAAAAGACTTCCAGTTCATTTATCCACCTCCAAAATAGGAAAAGATTGCAAAAAGATTCTCTTTTCAGTATACCTTATTTAAAGTTAAGAGGATAATATTACTACACTAAAATGAATTATTGGTAACGGTGAAGAGGATTCAGTAAAATATAAAAGAAAAGCCGTAATCCGTATCTAACTGAAATGGAAGGCTAAGTTAACAGGATGAAAGTAAATACATAAAGGAGTCTTATCATGAACGAACAAACACTAAAGCTTTTTCAAACATTAACGGAGCTGCCTGGCGCACCTGGGAATGAGCACTTAGTCAGAAATTTCATGAGAGAGCAGCTGGGGTTATACTCAGATGAAATTGTTCAAGATAATTTGGGCAGTATTTTTGGTGTAAAAAAAGGAAGTCAACAAGGGCCAACCGTAATGGTAGCAGGGCATATGGATGAAGTTGGGTTCATGGTTACAGCAATTACGGAAAATGGAATGATCCGCTTTCAGCCACTAGGAGGCTGGTGGAGTCAAGTGCTTCTTGCCCAGCGTGTCCAAGTCATCACCAAAAATGGGCCGGTAATTGGTGTGGTAGGTTCCATTCCGCCGCATTTATTAGATGAATCAAAGAAAAATAAACCGATGGAAATAAAGAATATGTTAATTGATATTGGGGCTGATAATCGAGCGGATGCTGAGCGGATTGGCATTAAACCAGGTCAGGCCATCCTGCCGATTTGCCCATTTACACCAATGGCTAATGAAAAGAAAATTTTAGCTAAGGCTTGGGATAATCGCTATGGCTGTGGATTGGCAATTGAATTACTTCAAGAACTTAAGGATGTGTCATTGCCAAATATTCTTTATTCTGGAGCAACCGTTCAAGAGGAAGTAGGTTTACGTGGAGCACAAACGGCGGCGAATATGATTAAGCCCGATATCTTTTTTGCCCTTGATGCGAGCCCTGCTAATGATATGACAGGGGATAAACGAGAATTTGGCCAGCTTGGGAAGGGAACATTGCTTCGCATCCTTGACCGCTCCATGGTTACCCATCGTGGTTTGCGGGAATTTGTGCTTGATACGGCGGAAACTCATCAAATTCCTTATCAATATTTTGTTTCGCAAGGCGGGACAGACGCTGGTCGTGTCCATTTATCGAATGAGGGTGTTCCAAGTGCAGTAGTTGGCATTTGTTCTCGTTACATCCATACACATGCTTCCATCATCCATATTGATGATTATGCGGCTGCCAAAGAATTATTGGTGAAACTCGTTAAAGCATGCGACCAAACTACAGTAGATACCATCAAATCAAACAGCTAAAAAATAGGAGGCATCCATCGTGCCTCCTCTTCAATGTGGAAAGAGGAGATTCAACATGAGAATTGTTATCGGATCAAAGAATCCTGCCAAGATTACAGCTGTCCAAAATAGCTTTTCTAAAGAAGAAAGTGAATTTATTTCTTTAGATATCCCATCTGGCGTGAACGACCAGCCGTTTTCTGATGAAGAAACGATTCGAGGCGCCATCAATCGGGCACTGGGGGCACTAAAAAAAGGAAAGGGTGATATTGGGATTGGCCTCGAGGGCGGCGTACAGGAGACAAGCCACGGATTATTGCTGTGTAATTGGGGAGCCCTCGCTGCAAACGGGATGGAACCGCTAATAGCCGGAGGAGCTAGATTCCTTTTACCGGAAGAAGTGGCTTCAAGGCTCAGAGCAGGTGAGGAATTAGGGCCTGTAATGGATGACTATGCTAAAAAGAAGAATGTTAGAAAACATGAAGGGGCAGTTGGCATTTTTACGAATGGCTTAGTGAATCGAGTCGATATGTTTACACATCTAACCACCTTACTAGTAGGACAATTTACATATTACTCCAATGAAAAAGTCGTGCGGAAGTAATTTTAGGACAACTATGCATAAGATTGGACTCTACAAAGCGTATACTGATATGATTTAGAAGGAAAGTTAATGTATAGGTAAATAAATAAACGGAGGCGTTCAATTTGAAAAATTTAGAATCACTTGAGCAATTTGAGCAGCTGCGTAATCAAGGGAAAACTATTTTTATGTTTTCTGCAAAATGGTGTGGGGATTGCCGTTTTATTGAGCCGGTGCTGCCAGAGATTGAAGAGAAGTTTAACGAATTTACATTTATTCATGTAGACCGCGATCAATTTATTGATCTATGCCAGCAAGTAGATGTATATGGGATTCCTAGCTTTATTGCCTACGAGAATGGAAAAGAACTTGGCCGATTTGTCAGTAAAGACCGAAAAACACAAGAAGAAATTGAGGCATTTATTTCTGGTCTGAAGTAATAGAAAATTAAAACCCTGTCTCTCTTTTGGAGTAGGGGTTTTTTATTGTAAAGGCTCTGTTAAACGATATTGTTGTTTTTATAATCTGTTGATTGGAGCGGAAGGCGCTCGACTCCTGCGGGAGTACGGGGCAGGGGAGACCCCACAGGCGCTAAAGCGCCGAGGAGGCTCCCCGTCACGCCCACGGGTTTGCTGAGCGCCTGGAGCGGAAATCAACAGCCAAATTTAACAGAGCCATTGTAAAATAAATGAAAGCTTCTTACCATGGAGGTAAACAATGAAAATGGACAGTAGACTGATGCGCCAGAAATTAGAGGCGCGTTTGGCATCGGATGATCGACAGATTACTTATGACAGAGAAAAAGATCAGCTTCGTATCGAAAGTAAATCGACAGGAAAAGGAATCAGCATCGCCTTACCAGGGGTAATCGCCAAATGGCATGTTGAGAAAGAAAAGGCCATTGATGAAATTGTTTATTATGTTCAAGAAGGCCTGCATGCCATGGAGAACACTGCCGATCTAAAAGATCAGCTCAAACAGATCTTTCCTGTCATACGGTCCGCTTCCTTTCCAGCAGAAGCAGAAGAAGGCGTGCCATTTCTGACGGAAGAACATACCGCTGAAACAAGAATTTATTATGCAATTGACATGGGGAATACTTATCGTTTGATTGATACACGCATGATGAAAAAAGAGGGATGGACTGCCAACAATATTAAGGAGATGGCTTTATTTAATGTTAGGTCCCTATCCACCTCTATAAAGGAAGACCAAGTGGCCGGGAATGTCTTTTATTTTCTTAACACCAATGATGGCTACGATGCCAGCAGGATCTTAAATAAGGGTTTCCTTAATGAGATGGAGAAACAAATCACAGGAACCATGGTATTGGCCGTACCGCATCAAGATGTTTTAATCATTGCGGATATCCGCAATGACAGGGGCTATGATGTAATCGCTCAAATGGCGATGAGCTTTTTTGCGAATGGAAGGGTGCCGATTACGGCCTTATCATTTTTATATGAGAACGGTGAATTAGAGCCAATCTTTATTTTAGGGAAAAATAAATGAGGCCTTGAAAGGGATCACATCAAGTGGTCTTTTTTCATGGTAACTTTCCTATTGTATCCAATTCCAACATATTTCGACTCATTCTCAAGATTTGTGTCGATAAAATAGGAAAAACTGATAAAATAGAATGATAGATGAACAAGAAAGAGTGATAGTTTTGAGTTGGATCCAAAACTTTTTCCAAAAGTTAAGGAAAGAAGAGGAAGATGAGGGAAGAATTACTGATTATTTCCTGAATAGGGAGTCAGATAATCACCTTACCATCAGTCAATATGATAGCCTAAAGGATTTAGATGCCAGAATTGCTTATCAATATCCAAAGGGAGATAGTCCCCCTCCAAGAATGAACAGATCGAATCAGAGGCAAATAACAACCCGTTCGAAGCGATTAGAGGATTTACCGAAAAAAAGTAAATTAGTAGAAAATACTACAATTACACCTGAAATTCCAAAGATAAAGTCTGTCATAAAAGAGCAAAATTCACGCCCGCGCAGCCCGTTTCATCCAACCGAGATCCCTTCACCTGTTTTCGGATTTAACAGGCCGCAAAAGACAACTAGCATCGTTGAGCATGAATTAAGCGATTTTTTAAATGATGAACTTGATGAACAATTGAACAAAACCATTGGAATAAACCCTAGTCTAAACAAAGTTCTACTTGAAAGCGATACGTATGACATTGGCAAACAAAGCCATAACAATCAAATTAATCAAACCCAGGTGATAAGGAAAGGGTCCGTTTCTTCTGAAAAGAAGGAATATGAGCAAGCCGTACCTAATGAAGTTAAATTTGAGGAAAATATTCAAGCAGAAACTAAGGGGCTTATATTTGAGGAGATGGTTCAAGCCGAAGTTGTTGAGCCTGTATTTAAAGAAGATGTTCAAACCGAAGCTGTTGAGCCTGCATTTGTAGAAGATGTTCAAGCCGAAGCGCTTGAGCTTATATTAGGGGCAAGAGTTCAAGTTGAAGCTGGTGAACCTGAATCTGAATTAAAAGAAAATGTCCAGACAGAAACGGTTGAATCCGCTTTTGAGAAAGAGGATCATCAACTGGACCAAAAAGAAGAAGTTGAGGCAGGTTTTGAAACGCAAGCTCCCCCGGCTGCACGGTCTCGCTTGCCTTTTAATGTGATGATGCTTAAGCAAGATAAGCAAAAATGGGAAGAAAGAAAGCGGAAAAGGGAGCTTTCACAAGAGCAGCATCTTCAGCAAGAGAAAACTTTAGTGGCAGAAGTCCCCGTTAGCGAAATGCCATCAGTCCATGAGGAAGTACAGAATGAAGGACTATATATTCTTCCAAAATCCAATTTATTAAGTCCTCCTGTAACAGAAGTTCTGGATACAGAATGGATTGAAGGGCAAAAGGAGCTGTTGAATCTAACACTTAAGAACTTTAACGTAGGGGCAAGTGTGGTCAATGTGACTCAGGGGCCGTCTGTTACCCGCTTTGAAGTACAGCCAGAACCAGGGGTAAAAGTAAATAAAATCACTAATTTAAGTGATGATATTAAATTAAGTCTTGCCGCCCGGGATATCCGAATTGAGGCACCAATCCCCGGGAAACATACGATTGGAATCGAAGTGCCAAACCAAAAATCAAGACCGGTACTGATAAACGAAATTATTGGGAGCAGTGTGTTTAAAGAGTCTGCCTCTCCTTTAACAGCCGTGCTTGGACTTGATATTGCTGGGAAGCCAATTGTTACGGATTTAAAAAAAATGCCGCATGGACTCATTGCAGGGGCAACAGGGTCGGGAAAGAGTGTATGTATTAACTCGATTTTGATTAGTCTGTTATATAAAGCCCGTCCGGAAGAATTAAAACTCTTACTTATTGACCCAAAAATGGTAGAGCTTGCACCTTATAATCGGGTTCCACACCTAGTGAGCCCAGTTATTACTGATGTGAAGGCAGCAACGGCGGCTTTAAAATGGGCAGTTGATGAAATGGAACGGCGCTATGAACTTTTTGCTCATACTGGCGTCCGTGATATCAACCGTTTTAACGAATTAGCCGTTCAACATAAGCGATATTCTGACAAATTGCCGTTTATCGTGATCGTTATTGATGAGCTGGCCGATTTAATGATGATGTCGCCAGCTGATGTTGAGGAGGCTATTTGCCGAATTGCTCAAAAAGCAAGGGCTTGCGGTATACATCTGATTGTGGCTACGCAGAGACCATCGGTTGATGTAATTACAGGGTTAATTAAGGCAAATATCCCAACAAGAATCGCTTTCTCTGTTTCTTCTCAGGTTGATTCTCGGACGATTATTGATATTGGTGGAGCAGAAAGACTACTTGGCCGTGGAGATATGCTATTCTTAGAGAATGGTTCATCCAAACCTGTTCGTCTGCAAGGAACGTTTGTCTCGGATGAAGAAATCGATCTTGTTGTTGCACACGTAAGAGAGCAGCAAGAGCCAGATTACTTATTTGAGCAGGAAGAACTGTTAAAAAAGGCACAGGTTGTCGAGGACGAGGATGAATTGTTTTATGATGCCTGTGAATTTATTGTCCATAATGGCAATGCATCTACATCCAGCCTGCAGCGTCGCTTCAAAATTGGCTATAACCGAGCTGCGAGATTAATGGATATGCTCGAACAAAATGGATATATTACGAGTGCAAATGGAAGTAAACCGCGAGAAGTTTTAATCACGGAAGCTGATTTAGAATCGATGCAAGACTAGTATTATTTGTTAATCTTCTGTATTCTATATTAATGTGGATAGTTTAGTTAATAAAGAATACATTGATTATGCCAAAAAGTAACAAATAGTTTTTATGACTAAACAGTGCTATAATATTGAATTGATTTCTTAATAATAATAAAACAACGTGTGCTTACATACTGATTAGCAATTACAGACAGATTTCATATACTGTTTAACAGTATTACGTTGGTTGGAGGTTCTTCTATGACTATTTACCATTTTGTAGGTATTAAGGGGTCTGGAATGAGTGCGCTCGCACAAGTTCTACATGATATGAAATTTCAGGTGCAAGGCTCCGATGTCGAAAAGCGCTTTTTTACACAACTGGCTCTTGAACAATCCGGAATCACGATTCTCCCTTTTCAAAAGGAGAATATAAAGCCAGGCATGACCATCATTGCGGGAAATGCTTTTCCCGATTCCCATGAGGAAATACAAGAGGCGATGAGACTTGGACTTCCTATCATAAGGTACCATCGTTTTTTAGGCGATTTTATGCAAAACTTTACAAGCATAGCCATAACAGGTGCTCACGGAAAAACATCTACAACTGGTTTGCTTTCTCATGTTATCGCTGGGGCAAAACCAACATCATTTTTAATTGGTGATGGAACAGGCAAGGGCGAGGAAGGGGCAGAGTATTTTGTCTTTGAAGCATGTGAATACAGAAGACATTTCTTATCGTACTTCCCTGACTATGCGATCATGACAAACATTGATTTTGACCATCCGGATTATTTTGCCAATATCGATGACGTTTTTTCTGCCTTTCAAGAAATGGCCGTACAGGTAAAAAAGGGTATCTTTGCTTATGGTGATGATGAGCAGCTACAAAAAATCCAGGCAAAGGTGCCGGTTCTTTTCTATGGCTTTGGTGAAGAAAACGATTATCAAGCCAAGAACATCGTAAAGACAACTAATGGAACAAGCTTTGACGTATTTATTCGAAATACTTTCTATGACAATTTTTCGATTCCTACCTTCGGTGACCATAGTGTACTCAATGCACTGGCAGTGATTGGGTTATGTCATTACGAGGAAATTGATTTGGAAATAGTAAAGGAACACCTGCAATCATTCCAAGGTGTTAAAAGAAGATTCTCCGAAAAAAGAGTAGGCTCGCAAATTTTAATTGATGATTATGCCCATCACCCAACTGAGATTAAGGCAACGATTGATGCAGCGAAGCAAAAATATCCAGATAAACAGATTATTGCTGTTTTCCAGCCGCATACCTTTACACGCACCCAAGCCTTTTTGGAGGATTTTGCAGAAAGCTTACGACAAGCAGACAAAGCTTATCTCTGTGAAATTTTTGGGTCTGCCAGGGAAAATCACGGCAAGCTCTCGATTAAAGACTTACAGGATAAAATTGCCGGAGCTGAAATTTTTTCAGAAGAGAATACTTCTGTATTAAACAAGTATGAGAACAGTGTCATTATTTTCATGGGTGCTGGAGATATTCAGAAATTTCAAGAATCCTATGAAAAACAACTTTCATAAGCGGCGTATGGCCTGGAGCTAGACAATTCTCAAAGTCGCATAATTATACTTTTCTATCCTATATAAAAAGCGGAAAGGATGCCGGCGTTTGCTGGCATCCTTTCCTATTTTTTATTTTAAATTGTTAGGGTTTAAGACATCTAATTCTGGAAGAACAAACAAGCCGTCTTTGCGGATTAAGACATCATCAAAATAGATTTCCCCGCCGCCATATTCCCCGCGCTGGATATTAACCATATCCCAATGGATATTGGAATGGTTGCCATTGAATGCATCATCATAGCATTGACCCGGAGTAAAATGGAAGCTGCCGGCAATTTTTTCATCAAATAAGATATCCTGCATCGGCGTCAGGATAAATGGATTCACACCAATGGCAAATTCTCCAACGTAACGTGCTCCTTCATCAGTATCAAAGATTTTATTAATACGGTCTGAATCATTGGATACCGCTTCAACAATTTTCCCATTTTTAAACGTTAATTCAACATTTTCAAACGTAAAACCCTGATAGGGTGATGGAGTATTATAAGTAATAACACCGTTAACTGAATCCTTTACAGGAGCCGTGTAAACTTCACCATCAGGAATATTTAGTCTTCCGGCACATTTGATAGCAGGGATATCTTTAATGGAAAAACGAAGGTCGGTTCCCGGACCTGTGATGTGAACTTTATCCGTACGGTTCATCAATTCTACCAAGCTATCCATTGCTTGATCCATCTTCGCATAGTCCAGATTACATACATTGAAATAAAAGTCCTCAAAAGCTTCTGTGCTCATTTTAGCTAATTGGGCCATGGAAGAAGTAGGGTATCTAAGGACAACCCATTTGGTTTTAGGAACACGAATGTCGCGGTGCACCTTTTTGCCGATCGTATTACCATGTATTTTCATTTTTTCATCCGGGACATCCGATTGTTCACTAATGTTATCACCTGAGCGCAGTCCTATGTATGCATCCATCTTGCGCATGACGTTTGCTTCATATTCAGCCATCATGTTAAATTGTTCTTCTTGTGCTCCCATTAATAGGGAACGGTCCACTTGATGGTCTTTTAGAAGGACAAACGGATAACCGCCTGCGGCATAAGCTTCTTTTACAAGTGCAGTAACGAGTTCACGCTGGAGCCCAAAATTTTCAATCAGAACCTTTTCTCCTTTTTGAAGCTGAACAGAATAATTAATTAAATTTCTAGCAAGTTTCTCAATACGAGGATCCTTCACACTAACGCCTCCAACACGAAATGATATTTCAGTTCTATTGTACCCGAACATCGTCAGAAAGTTGAAATCACAGTATACATAGGGATAATTTTTTGGCTGTGTTAAAGGTTAGTGTTGATATTTAGCATGTTGATTGGAGCGGAAATCAACACTCAAGTTTAACACAGCTAATTTTTTAAATAATAGCAGGAAAACAAGACAAATTTATGGAAGTAGTATAAGATTATTTGCGAGGTTTATATCTAAAAAAATAGGATATACATATGGATAAGATTTAAGTCGGAGGTGCACGATGCAAATTATTTTATACTTAAGCGTAGCCTTGATAGCGATCGCATTTTTTATATTGGTTATCTATTTATCAAAGACGCTTAAATCACTACAGGTTACACTTACCAGCGTTTCACACACATTGAGTGGACTAGAAAAACAATTGGACGGTGTGACAACGGAAACAACCTTACTTCTACAAAAAACAAACGCACTAGCAGAAGATATTCAGCAAAAATCTGAAAATCTAAATAGTGTGGTAGCCGCTGTAAAGGATGTAGGAACAACAGTGTCCAAATTTAATGGGACACTGCAAAATATTACCCATACAGTTGATCAGCAGGTTGAGGACAGTAAAGAAAAGATATCGCAAATTGTTCAATGGGGGAATATTCTCCTTGAATTAAAAGAAAAGTGGCAGACTAGGAAGCAGTCTAAACAAGAAGTAACTGTAAGTGAGAGACAAAGGGTAAGGTCACACTAATAAAGTAAAGGAGGAAGAACCATGACAAGTCGAGATTATGAATCAAGAGAAACGAATCAAAGCCGTAATGAGGGATCTTCAAGCACCTTCCTATGGGGTGCACTGATTGGAGGAGTAGTAGGAGCCGCAGCAGCCTTGCTTTTTGCTCCTAAAGCAGGGAGAGAGCTTCGTTCCACACTTGGAAGTCAAGCAGATTCTCTTATGGATAAAACCGCAAGTTTAAAGGAAAACGTAGTGGCTAAAAGTAATGAACTGGTTTCTAAAACATCATCTATTTCTCAGGGAATTGTACTGCAATCCTCAGAACTAGTTAATAAAGTTAAAGGTAAAACCTCTCAACAGGATGTAGGAATTCACGACTCCGAAGTATCCTATATACCTATTCATGGACCAAATCAATCCTCAGAAGCAAAAAAATCAGAATTAAAATCACCTGATAGTACGGATATTAGGAAAAAGTTAGAAGAAACGCAAAAGGCATTTGACGAAGAAGAAAGTAAAGTGAAACTTTAAAAGAGTTACTAATATTTGTGATAAAAATGGTGAAGTGTTAAAATTACTTCACCATTTATTTATTTTTGATCCTTTGGAGGTATACAGAAAATGCTTGAAAAAATTGATACGATTCAACAATTTGATGAATTAATGAAAACTGAAGGTACGTTCTATCTTTTGAAACATAGTTTAACCTGTCCGATCAGCCACGCTGCTTATAAGGAATATGAAAAGTTTGCCGGCTCCAAACAAGAGATCCCGACTTATTACTTAGCCGTTCAAGATTCACGTCCGCTATCAAACGAGATTGCCGAACGATTTGAAATAAAGCATGAATCACCACAGGCTATTCTTTTTTCTGAGGGGAAGGCTCTATGGAATGCCTCTCATTGGAAAATTACAAACCGTTCCCTTGCAGATGCGGCTACTGAAAAATAAACTTTATGTAATTTTTAAAATTTTAAGAAACATTAATGACAAATGGTCATATATTATTCTATTATAAGCTAATTTACTTTAGCGCTTAAAAGCGTTTAATTGTTAAAGAAAAAATAAGTGACAAAAGATTATTTTTCAGCTATAATAAGCCTAATTATTCAAAAATTATAAAATTTTAAAACTTTAAGCTTGTAAGTCATTATCTTTAAAAGAGAATAGCATCTATACATTTCGAAAAGAAAATGATTTGCAAAAAGGAAGGACGGGGCGAATAATGAGCAATATTGAATTGGATCAACTGAGGAATCGTGTTGATGAAGTTAACTTGGAGTTATTGAAACTAATTAATGAAAGAGCTCAGCTTGTTCAAGAGATTGGACGAGTTAAAGGGAATCAGGGAGTTTATCGCTACGATCCAGTCCGCGAAAGAAAAATGCTTGAAGTAATTAAAGAACATAATGATGGACCATTTGAGGATTCGACCATTGATCATCTTTTTAAGGAAATTTTTAAAGCGGGGCTTGACTTACAGAAGGATGATCATGAAAAGGCCTTACTTGTATCCAGAAAGAAAAAACCTGAAGATACGATTGTCACATTGAAGGGTGAAAATATCGGGGATGGAAAACAGCATTTTGTTTTTGGTCCTTGTTCTGTTGAGTCCTACGAGCAGGTAGCCACTGTTGCTAAGGCTATGAAAGAAAAAGGCTTAAAGCTTCTTCGAGGCGGTGCCTATAAACCAAGAACTTCTCCATATGATTTCCAGGGTCTTGGAGTAGAGGGTTTAAAAATTTTAAAACGTGTGGCTGACGAATATGATATGGCAGTCATTAGTGAAATCGTCAATCCGGCAGATATTGAAATGGCTTGTGATTACATCGATGTCATTCAAATTGGTGCCAGAAATATGCAGAACTTTGAGTTATTAAAAGCTGCTGGTGCGGTTAACAAGCCTATTCTTTTAAAAAGAGGTCTTGCTGCTACAATTGAAGAGTTCATCAATGCTGCAGAATACATTATGGCTCAAGGAAATGGCCAAATCATCCTTTGTGAACGTGGAATCAGAACATATGAACGTGCAACAAGAAATACATTAGATATTTCTGCTGTTCCAATTCTGAAAAAAGAAACACATTTACCAGTTATGGTGGACGTAACCCATTCAACTGGAAGAAGAGATTTATTACTTCCATGTGCGAAAGCTGCTATTGCGATCGGTGCAGACGGAGTTATGGCTGAAGTTCACCCAGATCCAGCCGTAGCCCTTTCAGATTCTCAGCAGCAGATGGATCTTAAGCAATTTGATGAATTCTATAATCAATTATTAGCATCAAATTTTGTTAATATTTAAAGTTCACAAACGAGCAAAACAGTAATCCAAGGCCTTCTGCAATGAATTGCAGAAGGTTTTTTCATATTTACGAACGTTTTTAATAAAATATTGACTTTTTCAATTGCGGCTTTAATCTAGTTGTCGTATCATTAAGTACATATGAAGATTGTTTATTATCTCACAAAGAAGTAATCCCGGAAGGTACTTAGGAAAGTGAAAATAGACAGGCAAATAATTATGACTAGTTTTTTGCAAACAGATGTAAAATAAAGAAAAACAATGTTCGTTCTAGGAGAGTGTATAAAAAGTGAATATCACAATTTATGATGTGGCAAGGGAAGCTAACGTATCAATGGCAACAGTTTCCCGTGTAGTCAATGGAAACCCAAATGTAAAACCAGTAACTCGTAAAAAAGTATTAGAAGTAATCGAAAGATTAGGCTACCGTCCAAATGCCGTGGCAAGAGGATTGGCTAGTAAGAAAACCACTACGGTTGGAGTTATTATTCCTGACATATCAAGCATCTTTTTTGCAGAGTTGGCCCGTGGTATTGAAGATATTGCGACGATGTATAAGTACAATATCATTTTAAGTAATTCCGACCAGAATAAAGACAAAGAACTTCATTTACTTAATACCATGCTTGGAAAACAGGTAGATGGAATTGTTTTCATGGGAGGAAATATTACTGCTGACCATGTGGAAGAGTTCGGGAAATCTCCAGTGCCGATTGTCCTGGCAGGTTCTATTGAAGAATCTAATCAAATCCCTTCTGTTAACATTGATTATGAAGCAGCAGTCTATGATTGTGTGAAAGAATTTGTGGAAAAGGGTCATAAACATATTGCTTTTGTGGTTGGGCCTCTTCATGAGCCAAAAAATGCTCAGAAAAAATTAAAGGGCTATCAAAGAGCTCTTCAAGATGCAGGTCTTCCATACAATGAAGAACTGATCGTTGAAGGGGACTACACGTATGATTCTGGAATCGAAGCCTTCGAAAAGTTATTGGAAGCAGCAGACAGGCCTACAGCCATTTTAGTTGGCTCTGATGAAATGGCACTTGGCGTTGTTCATGGGGCAGAGGACAAAGGTTTCCATATCCCTGAAGACTTTGAGGTTATTACCTCAGACAATACCCGGTTGTCACTAATGGTGCGCCCGCAGCTGACAACGATTGTTCAGCCGTTATATGATATTGGTGCAGTTTCCATGCGTCTTCTAACTAAATTGATGAATAAAGATAAGACTAGTGATCCAATCGTTGTTTTACCACACCGAATTGAACATCGTAAATCGACAAAATAAAAAAGTGGGTTGGCATCTAACTGCCAACCCTTTTCTTATTTATGTCCAGTTTTTTGCTGATCCCGAATAGGGAAAAGAGCTTTTTCAAGTGTTAGTAAATTCTTTTCGGTAATTTCTGCTTTTCTTGGGATCGGAGTATAGATCCCTTCAGGGTCATCCCATTCCATTGGTAGTGGAAAAGGGGATACCTGTTGCCAGTGATTGATCCACCCTTCTGGTAATCGGCCATAACCCATCGTATTCTCTGTCATTTCAAGCCAAATCAGTGCCCATGCCCTTGGCACCACACGCCAGATGTCATACCCGCCTCCACCGACAGCAATCCACTTACCATTACAGTATTGATGGGCAATTTCATGTGCAAGCCGAGGTATTTCCCGATAGATTTTCATCGTTGCAGATAGATGTGTTAAGGGGTCGTAATAATGGGAGTCAGCGCCATTTTGAGTAAGGATGACATCTGGTTTAAAAAATTCAGCCACTTCTTTGATAGCTTCTGTGTAAACATGCAGCCACGATTCATCTTCTGTAAAGGCATCGACAGGAATATTAAACGAATAACCGTATCCGAGACCTTGTCCGCGTTCATTAATGCTGCCTGTTCCTGGAAACAAATATCTCCCTGTCTCATGGATGGATAGAGTACAAACATTAGGGTCATCATAAAACGACCATTGAACACCATCACCGTGATGGGCATCTGTGTCAACATATAATACACGGGCATGATACTTTTCCTGCAAATATTTAATGGCAACAGAGCTATCATTATAGACACAGAATCCTGAGGCTTTACCGCGGAAACCGTGATGTAACCCTCCACCAAGGTGAAGGGCATGCAGAGCTTTTCCTGTCATGACTTGGTCCACTGCCATTAATGTTCCGCCAACCAATAAGGAACTAGCTTCATGCATATGAGGGAATACGGGTGTATCCTCTGTACCTAACCCATAGTTTTCAGCAATTTCTTTTGGAAGAGTTCCCTCGCCTGCCTTTTTCACAGCCTCTATATAGCTGCGGTCATGGACTAACACTAATTCCTCTTCAGATGCCATCTTGGGTGGTACAATCTGTTCAGGTGCTAAAGCATTTATATGCTGTAAGAGGTCAACGGTCAATTGCAGCCGGAATTGATTAAAAGGATGATTATCATTAAATTTATACTTTAGCAGTTCTTCTGAAAAAATAAAGGAGCATTGATCACTCATGATGATATCCCTGGGAGGTTAGGCCATAAGACCTGATGGCCTGCTTGTTTGAGATCTTGAATGAGTGCTGTCGGGTTCATGGTTTGCACCCTTAAGACAAGTATTTTATAATGATCATCCTTTTTATCGGGGTAAACGAGGACACTTAGGATATTCGCGTTTTTCTTTTTGATCACAGTCGTAATATCACTAAGTACTCCGGCGAGATTAGGAACCTTGATTTCAATTTGCGAACCTGGCTGGTGTGCACCTGTTAACTCAACCATTGTCCGCAGTAAATCGGTTTCCGTTACGATTCCGACTAGTTTTCCGTCATGAATTATCGGGATACAGCTGATTTTGTGTTCATAAAACAGACCAGCTGCTTCTTCGACAAAATCTAGGGGATGCCCTGTGATGACATTTTTCTCCATAATGGTTTCTAGTGGTTTTTTTAAATCTTCTGGATGTTCATTTGCGTGAAAGATGGAGGGGGTTGCTTCGCTTATTTTTGCTACGGTTATCAGGCCTTGTAAATGCCAATCTTGATCTACAATTGGAATGTGACGAATCTTTCGTTTATCCATTAATCGGATAGCATCTGCAATCGTATCGGCGGGAAAAAGGACGGCGACATCTGTTTTCATGATTTCTTCTACTATCATTCAAATCACCCTCAAACAAAAAGATTAAGCTGTCTGGAGTAAGCAACCAACAGCTAGTGCACTGCGCTAATAAACGCTTCGCTTTTAGTACATAAATCGATTCATAAACCTAAGACGGTCAAATTGTTGAATAGAATCAGCACCTATTCTTTTTCCTATCCTTGCCATTAGACAGTTGGCTGGGTGAGAGCAAATCTCAGGATCATCTGTTGCATACCACTCAAGGCCGCCGGCATTCATCATTTTCTCCATGACCTTTCGGTAATCCCAGACATTTAATTTTGTACCTTTCAAATCCCAATGCCAATAATACTCAGTTGTAATCGTAATATAATCTTCCATGGCATCATCCATCATGGAGACGACTAGGAGATTTTTTCCGACGGAACAGCCTCTGAATTTGGGAATGACTTCAATGGCCCCTAATTCAATTAAATTATCCATTTTCCCCTCAGACCATCGCTCCAGAGGATCAGGATAAAGATAGGTGGCGTATCCAACAATGGTATGCAAATCCCTAGCGATAATGATTCTTCCTTCTGGAAGGTCAGCAATTCCAATTAACGCCTCGTGCTGTTGCTCAGGCTGCCGAAATGCCACGAGGTCTTGATGAAATTCATATCCAGCCAGTTGATCAGATGAAATTGGGCCTTCAATAATTATGTTTCCATGAGGAGTTTTTAGCTGTTTGGCATTGTATGTTTTTTTGTGTTCCATACTGTCACCTACTCGAGAGATGGTTGGTGTATCAATTCTATTATACATAAAAACTATTAGAAAAAAGAAATTTCAAATTTTTTTTTGTAAGGAACTAGGTAAATAGCCATAAAATTCAAGAAAATAATATTTTTAAAATTGTGAATAGTTCTCTTTTGTACTATAATTATCTCATACTAGCAAATGAGGAGGAGATTCAGATGAAAGTGGAAGCGCTATCAGTTGTGCAAGGCGAGTATAATCTTGGCAGTTATGAGGAAATGTACGAACAGTTTGACTGGAAGGAAGCAGAAAAGGAATTTTCTTGGAGCGAAACAGGGCTTGTGAATTTGGCATATGAGGCAATTGACCGCCATGCGGAAACCTTCCGGAAGAATAAGATAGCTCTATACTATCGTGACGGTGCTAGAGATGAAAAGTACACTTTTAAGGAAATGAAGGATTTATCCAATAAGGCAGCAAATGTTTTGAAAACCTATGGAGATGTGGAAAAAGGAGACCGTGTCTTCATTTTTATGCCACGTTCACCAGAACTTTACTTTACTGTTTTAGGTGCGATTAAGCTTGGAGCCATTGTCGGACCATTATTTGAAGCATTTATGGAGGGAGCAGTACGAGACAGGCTGCAAGACAGTGAAGCAAAAGTTCTAGTCACAACCCCCGATTTGTTAGAACGTGTCCCTGTTCAAGATTTACCGGCCCTAAAGCATATCTTTGTGATCGGGAATCATGTAGAAGAGCAAGGATCAACGATTGGCTTTCTAGAGAAATTTAAGTCAGCGAGCAAAGAGCTTAAGATTGAGTGGGTGGATCGTAGAGATGGTTTAATCCTGCATTATACATCTGGGTCTACTGGAAAGCCTAAAGGAGTACTGCATGTACATAATGCCATGATTCAACATTACCAAACCGCAAAATGGGTTTTGGATTTAAAAGAAGATGATGTATACTGGTGCACTGCCGATCCTGGCTGGGTGACAGGTACATCCTATGGTATCTTTGGACCTTGGTTAACAGGAACTTCAAACGTCATCGTCGGCGGCCGTTTTAGCCCTGAGTCCTGGTATCAAATGATTGAAGACTTTGGAGTTACCGTATGGTATAGTGCACCAACTGCATTCCGGATGCTAATGGGAGCAGGAGATGAACTAGTTAAGAAATTTGATTTAAGCAGTCTGCGTCATATCCTAAGTGTAGGTGAACCGTTGAATCCAGAAGTGGTGAAGTGGGGAGCAAAGGTCTTTAATAAGCGGATCCACGATAACTGGTGGATGACGGAAACGGGAGCACAGCTAATTAGTAATTATCCTTGTATGGCCATTAAGCCTGGTTCAATGGGGAAACCAATTCCTGGAGTGCAAGCAGCAATTGTTGATAATCAAGGAAATGAACTGCCTCCATATCGAATGGGCAATCTAGCCATTAAAAAGGGCTGGCCATCGATGATGCAAACCATTTGGAATAATCAAGAAAAGTATGAATCCTACTTTATGCCTGGTGATTGGTATGTTTCAGGGGACTCTGCCTATATGGATGAAGATGGATATTTCTGGTTCCAAGGCAGGGTTGATGATGTTATTATGACATCCGGAGAGCGTGTAGGTCCGTTTGAAGTAGAAAGTAAACTCGTTGAGCATCCGGCTGTTGCAGAAGCAGGGGTTATTGGTAAACCAGATCCTGTCCGCGGTGAAATTATTAAGGCGTTCGTGGCTTTACGGGATGGTTTTGAAGCGTCTGAAGAACTGAAAGAAGAGATTAGACAATTTGTTAAGAAGGGTCTCGCCGCCCACGCAGCTCCTAGAGAAATTGATTTCCGTGACAAGTTACCGAAAACCAGAAGCGGTAAGATTATGAGACGGGTATTAAAGGCATGGGAATTGAATTTGCCGACAGGCGATCTTTCAACAATGGAAGATTAAAAAAACAACCGCACCAATTAGGGTGCGGTTGTTTTACTTTTCTGATTCTGTGGTACGTTTGTTTTATCTTTCTTTGCCGGTGGTGTAGTCGGAGGTATAGCCGGTGCTGGTGCGGCAGCTCCAACTTCAACCGAATTGGAAGCTGCAGATACCTTGCCGGCAATATCCACAGCAATTACGTGATAGGTTCCACTTCCAGCCTTATAGGAAAGCTTTGAGCCGCTTTTTATGTTAGCAACATTTGAACCTCCTTGATATACTCGGTAACCGACTACGTCATTGTCACCTGACTTTGACCAAGACAATGTATTCCCGGATAATGAAAGAGTAACTCCATCCGGATTTTTGCCGTTATCCATCATTTTGGCAGTAGGAACAAGTACCTTTCCCCAACGGCCCCTATTTGGAATCAACTGACTGTAATTATTGAAATTTCTTCCAACCATTCTAGTGATGAAGTCCGGGTTCAAAACCAAACCAAACTGAGCAAACTCTTTCGGTGTGGAATCCAAGGCTAAATATTTTTTACCGCCTACAGTGACAAACTTTCCTTCCACTAAACTATCGTCTACTTTTGTAGGTACATTATTAACATTAAAATAATCACTTTCAATTAAACCGGCTTTTGAACAGGCTGCAGATGGCAGCATACCGGAAACAGCACAATAAGAGCGTTTTACGATTCCATTTGGCATCTGGAAAGATTCCTTTGGATCCACCAGATCCGGCCTGATGTCATAAGCCGCATTGATTAGTTCTGCCCATAAATTATTTGTACGCTGACTATAGGACATTCCGGATGTCTTTAACGATTTAGGTGTATCGTAACCTGTCCAAATTCCAAAGGTTACATTAGGGTTGGTGGCAACAAACCAAGAATCGATATACTCATTACCTGTTCCTGTTTTACCAGCCCAGTCTGCATTAAACTTTAATTTACTTTTCACACCAGCAGCTGTCCCCATTTTAATAACATCCCGCATCATATCAAGCGTTAAGTAAGCAGTTTGCGGTTTAAAGACATCAACGGGTTTCACTTCATGCTGATAAACAATCTTGCCGTCTTTATCGACAATCTTATCAATCATATAGGCATCAATAAATTTCCCATCGTTTGCAAATGTACTAAAGGCATTTGTATTTTCCTCGATCGTTACCCCTGTTTCCATTGAACCAATCGAAGTTGCAAGATTCGTATAGTCTGGTTTTTTAAGAGAAGTAAAGCCCATCTTTTCAAGATATTTTGCCGGTTGTTGATTAACAATTTCTTTATAAAGTTTAACGGCAGGCACGTTATATGATTTAGCTAATGCATAACGGGCAGGAACAATCCCGCTATACCTTAAATCATAGTTACGCGGCCAAGGTGTGCTTTGTCCATAGGCAAGACTTAGTGCTACATCAGGCAGCGGCGTTCCAGGTGATGCTTTCCCTAACTCAATGGCCGGTCCATAAACTAGAAGCGGTTTCATGGTTGAACCGTTCTGTCTAACGGCACTTGTTGCGTGATTAAGCTGCTGTTTATCATAATTTCTTCCGGCAACAAAACTGATGATTTTACCTGTTTTGTTTTCAATCAGCTCAGCCCCGACTTCGACCGGCTCCATTACTGTTACTTCTTCCCCGGTTTCTGGATCCTTCTTTACTTCGGCTTTATCAGGTCCGTAGTATTTATAATTATCCTTAACTGTCTGCATGGCATCATAAATATTTTTGTCAATTGTTGTATAAATCTTATAGCCATTTTGGTGCAGGTCGTGATTGGCTATTGTTTTATATTTATAAAAAAGAGTGTCGTCATTTTCTAAATCCTTCTCTGTGTATCCATCTTTTTTGGCCAGCACAGCGGTAAGGGTCTCAATAGAACGTTTTTCAATTTCAAATGTAAGCCATGGGTATTTTTCAAGCGGATTAGGTACAGGCTTGATAAAATCTTTAGTAATGTCGTAGGCGGAAGCTTCAGCATATTGCTGCTGAGTAATGTAACCACCATCCAACATTCTTTTTAAAACGGTTTTCATCCGCGTAAGTCCTGGTTCAAGATTGTTTTTGACTGTACCCTCTCTGGTAAATGGTGTATAACCAAACGGACTTTGCGGAAGACCGGCAATAAAGGCTGCTTGCGGCAGTGTTAGAACACTAGCGCTTTTTCCGAAAATTCCTTTTGCAGCTGCTTGAACACCGGCAATGTTTTGACCTGAAGAATTCCTTCCGAAGGTGGAAACATTGAGGTATGCTTCTAATATTTCTTTTTTGTTGAAGAATTTCTCTAAACGAAGCGCAAGTAGGATTTCATTGGCTTTCCTTTGAAAGGAGACTTCATTCGTTAAAATCTGATTTTTAATTAATTGCTGTGTTAAGGTACTTCCACCTGATTGAACAGCAGAATTTGTTACTTCTTGAAAAAGAGCTCGAAAAACGGCTTTCGGTACGACCCCTTTATGCTGATAAAAGTATTGATCTTCAGTCGCTATTACAGCATTGGTTAAATCCGTAGATACTTGGTCGAGTTTTACTTCTTCACGGACCAAATCAGACCTGAGCCTGCCAAGGTAGACATTATTAGCAAAATATAAATCTGACGTTTCGGTATAGTTATAAATATCCTTTTTCATACTGTCATACGAGCGGACGGGTTCATCTTTAACTAGTGAGGCAAAGTAGCCTGCACCAACACCTGTAGCAAAGGACCCACCCAGAATGACAACAGTCAGTACAAGGAGAATTAAGTTCCAAATAACCTGATAGGTAATTCGTGCACCTTTTACCGTTTTTTTATGGGTCATCAAGTCTAATATGGATTTTGCCTTTTCAATCCATGCTTGCAACTTTTCATTCATTCGGGGCATCACCTCATTATAAAATCCCTTCCATTATAGCATATCGATGGTACAAAAACTGACAACCTTCTACATTTTCTGAAATTTCCAGTTCGATGTTTGACAGAGGTGTTGAAATATGGTAAAAAAAGCTATAGTATATTTTATATTTAAAGCTGTGAAGGGAATCAACTGTAGTTCTTCTATCCCTGTTTTTAAGAGAGTCAGCGGTGGTGAAAGCTGATACAAATAGAAGAATGAATTACGTCCTTGAGCTTTTTCTGTGAACACATTGTTAGTAGCGGAAAACGGTTTAAACCGTTATTTTATTTGAGTTGGAGGATTTTTTCCTCAAGCTGGGTGGTACCGCGTAACTATACGTCCCTGCATTTTTTGCAGGGACGTTTTTATTTTTTAGGTTAATTGGAGGGATTAAATTTGGATTTATTACAAGATTTAGCATGGAGAGGTATTATTTATCAGCAGACTGATGAAGAAGGACTAAAAGACTTATTAGGCAAGGAAAGCGTTTCGCTTTATTGTGGGGTAGATCCAACGGCTAACAGCTTGCATATCGGACACTTAGTTGCATTTTTAACACTAAGAAGATTTCAGCAGCATGGTCATCGACCAATCGTGTTAGTTGGTGGTGCGACTGGATTAATTGGAGACCCAAGTGGTAAAAGTGAAGAGCGTAAATTGCTTACTTTGGAAACCGTTCAGGAGAATGTTGAAGGCATCCAAAAACAGCTTGCCTCTATTTTTGACTTTGATGGTGAAAATGGAGCGACTATGGTTAATAACTATGATTGGGCAGGCTCTATGGATATCGTGACGTTCTTGCGTGATATCGGTAAGCATATCGGTGTTAATTACATGCTTGCAAAGGATACCATTGCATCACGTCTTGAAACAGGGATCTCTTTTACTGAATTCACCTATACAATTTTACAGGCAATGGACTTTAATCATCTATATGACCACCATAATTGTAAATTGCAGATTGGCGGCAGTGACCAGTGGGGGAATATTACTTCCGGACTGGAATTAATCCGAAAAATGCATGATGAAGAATCGAAGGCATTTGGTCTTACCATTCCACTTGTTACAAAAGCAGATGGAACCAAATTCGGTAAGACAGAAGGCGGTGCTGTCTGGTTAGATCCGGAAAAGACCACCCCTTACGAGTTCTATCAGTTCTGGATTAACACAGCGGATGCAGATGTAGTGAAATACTTGAAATACTTCACTTTCCTTTCTCATGAAGAAATTGAAAGCCTAGAACAAAGCGTTCAAGAAGAGCCGCATCTTCGGAAAGCGCAAAAAGCTTTAGCTGAAGAAATGACCCGCCTCATTCATGGTGAAGAATCATTACAGCAGGCGATTAAAATCTCTCTAGCCCTATTTAGCGGTGAAGTGAAAAACCTTTCTGCGGCAGAAATTAAGCAAGGCTTTAAAGACGTACCTTCCTATGATGCAAAAGAAGGGGAAGAGAATTTAGTTGATTTGCTTGTTGCGGCAAAGATTTCTCCTTCAAAGCGTCAGGCACGTGAGGATATCACGAATGGGGCTGTAACGGTCAATGGGGAAAAGGTGACAGACACAGCGTATATCCTTCAGGAAACAGATCGTATTGAAAGTCAGTTTACGATTATTAGAAGAGGTAAAAAGAAGTATACGTTAATCAACTATTAAGACTAGGGCTTTGGGTTTCCAAAGCCTTTTTTTGCGTAACAATGGACAATTAATATCCGTCTAATATAAAAAGAAGAAAATGGGGTGAAAGAAGTGAAACTATTTTTACATTCTTTCTTTATTATTCTCCTTGCTCTTGTAACATTTTTCGGACTAGGTCCTGTTCTCATGGCGGATGGTTCCTTGCAAGAAAGACTTTGGACAGCAGTAATTGACATTGTTATTTATCTAGTTATAGCCTTTTGTTATCGAAAAGCATGTAAGTGGGCTGTTAAAAAATAAAAAAAACCCGCATGCCAAAATGGTATGCGGGGTTTTTCAAAAAGATTAACGAGAGTAGAACTCAACGATAAGTGCTTCGTTAATTTCAGCTGGAAGTTCTGAACGCTCTGGTAAACGAGTGAAAGTTCCTTCTAACTTGTCAGCATCGAAAGTTAAGAAATCAGGTACAAAGTTATTAACTTCGATTGCTTCTTTGACAACATCAAGGTTACGTGATTTTTCACGAACGCTGATTGTTTGTCCTGGTGTTACACGGTATGATGGGATATCAACACGAGAACCATTAACTTGGATATGACCGTGGTTTACTAATTGGCGAGCAGCACGACGAGTGCGAGCAAGACCTAAACGGTAAACAACGTTATCAAGACGTGATTCAAGTAGAACCATGAAGTTTTCACCGTGGATACCAGATAATTTGCCAGCTCTTTCGAAAAGAGTACGGAATTGGCGCTCATTTACACCATACATATGACGAAGCTTTTGCTTCTCTTGTAATTGTAATCCGTATTCAGAAAGCTTTTTGCGTTGGTTTGGACCATGTTGTCCAGGAGCGTAAGGACGCTTTTCTAATTCTTTACCTGTGCCGCTTAGAGAAATTCCAAGACGACGGGATAGTTTCCAGCTTGGGCCGGTATAACGAGCCATGAATGACTCCTCCTTAGTGTTTTTATTTGGGTAAAATAAAAACCGTTATGAGACTCTTTACAAGACATTTTGTTTTCATGCACCTTCGCCCTAGCAGCTGAGGGTTACAAGATACACCATCAAAAATTGTTTGAGGAACAAAATGAGACCGATAAAGTAAACTCAATAGGCTGCATATATTTTACACAAAGAATATTATATGATTTTTATACATGGTAAGTCAAGTATATTTTTAATATGACTGAAGTCACTAGGAAAAGTCTTAAAAATTTAATAATTTCTCTTAAAAAAATATTCCAATATCATCCTTAAATTAACTATAATTATGATGTGATGTATTTATTTGGGATTTTATAATAAATGATTAGTTGGTTTTCTCTAAAAGGGGATTTACTATTGGAAGTAGAAAAGTATAAAGAGTTATTTCAATTATCTGAAAGGTTGCATTCAACCTTGAATGTGGACACCTTAATAGGAGAATTATTCGTCACGCTAAAAGAAGTATATCCTAATTATTCCTACCACTTACTTTTATCACAAGACACCTATAATCATAGTGACCTGCCAATTATTGACTTAGAATATGATAGTGAAAATATGACGGTCATTAATGCCTATGAGTCTGGTGAAATCCAATTTGAGAGCTCAGATGTGACTAAGCATGCCGCTCTCTATGCCCCATTAAAAGGTAAGTTGGGGATTTATGGTGTTATGCAAGTCATTGCACCGGAAGTGACGGAATTTCCAGCCGGTGAAGCAGAGTTTATCAGGTTATTATCAACAAGTGCTGGCAGTGCCTTGGAAAATGCTAAACTACATCAGCAATCGCAAAGAGCCATTTCTGATCTGCAATTGATCAATAAAACTTCACATCAATTGAATTCAAATCAGCCTTTAGTAGATACCATGATCTATATATCTGAACAAATTAAGAGCTCTTTTGAGGCCGAAGAGGTTGGCTTTTTCCTGTTTACCAAGGACCAACTAGATGCAAAAGTTCTCTCTGGTTCGACACCTTTCTTTTTCACACAACAGTCTCGAATCTACATTGACTACATAAAGAGAAAATTTCAACAGAATAACGAACCATTATTTATTGGAGATTTGAATCTTCCCCTAAATTTCCATTTAGCGTTTCATTCTGTAATGGCTGTTCCCGTTGTAGTTAATAAGAAGATGAAAGGCTTCTCCATTATTATGCATCAAGATCCCTACTTCTTCCCGTTTGAGGCGTTTAAGCTGCTTCAATCTTTGATTCACCATTCTTCTTTAGCTTTAACCAATGCGCTTTTAAGAGATGAACTTGAAAAACTGGTGATCACGGACCATCTTACAAAACTTCATTCCAGAAAGTTCCTGGATGAAAAAATACAGCAATCCATGAATAAAGATGAAAAAGGAACCTTTATTCTGATTGATATTGATAATTTTAAAGAAATAAATGATACCTACGGCCATCAAATTGGAGATATGATACTTATCCAAGTGGCGAATTTAATTAAAGGAAGTATTCGAGATAGTGATATTGGACCGCATATTACAGTATCCTGTGGTGTTTCTTTTTGGAAAATAGACCACCAAGATACCTATCAAAATTTATTTAAAAGAGCAGATGAAGCGTTATATCGGGCAAAAGAAACTGGTAAGAACAAAGTTGTCATCGAAAGCAATCCCAGCATGGTAAGTTAGCCCGTTTATTCGATAAAAAGAGCACAGAATGAAATCTGTGCTCTTCTTAATTCAAATTACCTTTTAAGTTTGGTTGTACTTAAATATGCTCCATTAAGACAGCTGCCAACTCTTCAAGCTTTTGCTGATCAAGCTCATCAAAGCGGTTCACTTCCGGAGAATCGATGTCCAAAACTCCAAATAATTCTCCATCTTTTAAGAGTGGAATTACAATTTCGGATCGTGAAGCTGCATCACAGGCGATATGGCCTGGGAATTGGTGAACGTCTTCCACTCGGACCGTTTCCTTTTTCAAAGCAGAAGTTCCGCAAACGCCCTTACCGACTTTAATCCTCACACAAGCAGGCAGACCTTGAAAAGGACCAAGGACAAGTTCTCCATTTGTATCCATTAAATAAAAACCAACCCAGTTAATGCGGTCGAGAAATTGGTTTAATAGCGCAGAGGTATTGCTGAGATTAGCCATTTGATTTTTCTCATCATGAAGCAATGCCTGCAATTGTTTTTTGACAAGCTCATAATTTTCTTCACGATTTCCTGTATACATTTCGACGTTAAACAAGTAATTTCACCTTTTTCTCTTATGAATTATTTATTATTTTATCAATAATAGCAGAAATTGAGCAGACTTTGACGATAATTTCATAAAGGATTCAGTCATGATTATACAGAAATCCTTATGTAAGGGATACCTAAGGAGGAGAATACATGAAGAAAAATGCAAAGGAAGCAATTGTTAATGCGGCCATATCGTTGTTCAATTCAAATGGGTATTCAGGAACGTCTGTAAGGGATATTGCAAACTTAGCTAAAGTAAACACGGCAACCATTGCCTACTATTTTAATAATAAACCAGGACTCTTAGAATACTGCTTTCTGCATTTTTTTGAACAATATATCAATAAGATAGAAGAAGCGTATCTCTCCATCGATCGTGGTGCAAAAGAATGTTTAAAGAGGATTGTCGGAGATTTACTTCATTATCAATGTGAAAATAGTCAACTAGCCAGTTTTGTCTATCGGGAAATGTCCATGGATTCTCAAGTGGTAAGAGAGATTATGTCCACCTATTCCTTAAAAGAAAAATATTATTTACAGAAGATATTTGAAAGAGGTTTTGAATGGCAGGAATTTCGTCCGCATTCGATACCATATTTAATTATCCAATTAAAGAGTTTGTTAATGATGCCATTTATGAATACACAATATATGAGAGAAGTTTTATACATTTTCCCTAATGAACCATTTTTTGAGCAAAAGTATTTAAAAGATCTACACGCTTGGATCGATAAAACCCTATGTTTTGAAGGGCCAATTATGAAAGGGGTAGTTATAAAATAGCGGTTATCGCTATTTTTTTTATTCTATTTTACAAAAAAATTGAAATTAATAGTCAAAAAATGTCGTTAACATGGTATCATTATAGCATTGAATGGGAACATAAATAAATTTATTAATTATAGATGAATTCGAATCAATGTTGTTTGAAATAGGAGGCTTACTTGTGAAGTATTTCATTGGATTTTTCATCCTGATACTAGCCTTGTTTGTATGGGGATATTTAATAAAGAAAAAGTACTTTAAAGAAATGGATCGACTTGAAGCATGGAAAATAGATTTATTTAATCGACCGATACTGGATGAAATGTCTAAAGTAAAGCAGTTAAATATGACAGGCCAAACAGAGGAGCTGTTTGAACGTTGGCGGAACCAATGGGATGATGTTGTTACTGTAAGGCTCCCTGAATTAGAAGAAATGCTTTTTGATGCGGAAGAATATATTGACCGGTACCGCTTTAGAAAGGCAAAAGAGGTACAACAATCAATTGATACAAAATTGCAGGAAACTGAAACTGAAATAAAGAATATATTGGATGAATTACACGAGCTGGTTGGCAGTGAGGAAAAAAACCGAGTAGAAATAGATGAGTTAAAAGAAAAATATCGTGAAGCAAAAAAAATGCTGCTTGCTCACCGACATAGCTTTGGCAGTGCAGAAAAACACCTAGAACTGCGCTTAAACGAAGTTGCGCAACATTTTCAAGTATTTGATGAGAAAACGAGTCTAGGAAATTATTTAGAAGCTCGCGAAGTCGTTTTACTGATACATAGTCAGCTTGGAAAGATCAAACACCATATGAATTTAATTCCGCAGATGTTAATTGAATGTCAATCATTGCTCCCAAATCTGTTATCTGATTGTATAGAGGGACACCGTGAAATGATAGGCCAAGATTACTATTTAGATCACATTAATGTTGAGCAAGAAATTACACGTTTGGAAGAAAAGCTGGCTGAAATTTTAATATTGATTGAATCAGCTGAAATCGATCAAGCAGAGGAAGGGGTCAAAGAAATAAAGGATCGAATTGATGTCCTCTTTGATCTTTTGGAACAAGAAGTTCACGCTAAACATTTTGTGATTAAGAACGAAAAAGCAGCTTATGAGCTTTTAGCTTCTGCTCAAAAAGAGAATAAGGAGCTATCAAATGAGGTGTTTGCGGTTCAACAAAGCTATCAATTATCTGATAGTGATTTTGAAACACAGAGGCAGCTTGAAAAAGAGCTATCCACTGTCTATAAGCACTATGAAATATTAGTTGAAAAATTGAAGATGAATGACACAGCACAAACGGCACTTAGCAATGAACTGAATTCAATTAAAGAACAGCTGGATATCATTCGTGAAGGACAGCAGGCCTTTGCCTTAAAACTTCAAGCGTTACGAAAAGATGAAATCGAAGCGCGGGAAAAAGTGAAAGAATTAACAAAAAAAGTGGGCGAAACAATCCGGATTGTGAAGAAAAACAATGTTCCTGGTTTGCCGGCAGATTACCAATTTTTATTCGAAGATACAAACGAAAGCATCCAAAACGTTCGTTACCAGCTTGAAGAAAAGCCGCTTAATGTCTCGGCTCTTAATCAATACCTAGAAGTTGCTGTATTAACAGTTGATAAGCTTGTGACAACTACTTATGAGTTAATTGAAAATGTTACATTAGCCGAAAAAGCAATTCAGTATGGAAATCGTTATCGCAGCCAGTACCCATCAATTGCAAAAGGTTTAGCAGATGCGGAAGATGCTTTTAGGCATTATGATTATCAGGAAGCATTAGAGCAGGTCGCAGCTTCACTTGAAGGAATTGATCCACAGGCATTAAAGAAAATAAAAGCAGCAACTGTAACGGAATAGGTTTGAGAGGAAACCGATTCAGCCATAAGGCTTGAATCGGTTTTTTCTTTTTCAAATGAACCTAAATATGATAAGATTTATTTTTGTTAAGTGTCTGGGCGGGGAGGAGACCACAACATGATTTATTTTGACAATAGTGCAACAACTAAACCCTATAAAGAAGTTTTAGAGTCCTTTTTGACGGTTTCAAGTGAATATTTTGGCAATCCTTCCTCATTGCATAGTATAGGAGGACAGGCAGAGAGACTGCTGACACAGGCTAGGGACCAGGTGGCAAAGCTGCTAAAGGTAAGGCCGGCTGAAATATATTTTACCTCAGGAGGTACAGAGAGTAATAATATGGCCATTAAAGGGGCTGCTCAATTGAACCGAAATAAAGGGCGGCATATCATTACTTCAAGTGTCGAACATGCATCTGTTTTGGCGGTAATGGAGCAGCTTTCCGGGGAAGGGTTTGACATTACGTACTTGCCAGTAGACCAAAATGGAAGAGTCTCTGTGGATGATATCGATAAAGCGATTCGGAAAGATACCATATTAATATCCATCATGCAGGTTAATAATGAAGTTGGGACCATACAGCCGATTGCCGAAATTGGGGAACTGTTGAAAAAACATCCCAACATTTTATTTCACGTCGATTCTGTTCAGGCGATTGGAAAAGATCCGTTGTCCTTGTACAAGAACAGGGTTGATTTTTGTTCGTTATCAGCTCATAAATTCCACGGCTTAAAAGGGACGGGTGTATTGTTTGTTCGAGAAGGAGCAAGACTTGCACCCTTATTATCTGGTGGCAATCAAGAGCGCAAGATGCGCAGTGGTACGGAAAATGTGGCGGGATTCGTTGCGCTGGCAAAGGCCTTAAGAATCACAATGGGTAAAAGTGAGCTTGGAATCACGAACATGAAAAAAATCCAATCCAGTCTGCGGAAAGAATTAAATGAAATAGAAGGTGTGAATATCCATACACCGCTCGAAGGGGCGGCACCCAATATATTAAATTTTTCACTAGAAGGAATAAAATCGGAAGTATTTATCCATGCGTTAGAACAGGAAGGAGTGTTCGTTTCCACGACAAGTGCCTGTTCGTCAAAGAAGAAATCTCCGAGCAAAACACTGCTTGCAATGGGGATTGCGGAAAAATTAGCGGATAGTTCGATTCGAATCAGTCTCACTTTTGATAATACAGAAGAAGAGGCAAGAGCAGTCATTACTGCGATTAAAAAGTGTGCAAACCAATTACGAAAGGTTATGAAATAAATGAATTATGACCGTATTTTAATACGTTATGGTGAAATATCCACAAAGGGACGAAATCGCCATAAGTTTGTTGAGAAGCTTAGAAAAAGCGTGAAAATTGCCCTGGTACCTTTTCCTAATATTAAAATAGAGGCCAGCCGGGACCGGATGTATGTTTTATTAAATGGAGAAAGCGGAATAGAAATTATCGAAAAACTAAAACATATATTTGGGATTCAATCCTTTAGTCCTGCGATTAAGGTGGAAAGGAATGTTGAGGTTCTAAAAAACTCGGCATTGGATTTCGTAAGGTCACATTATAAGGAAGGGCAGACCTTTAAAGTTACCCCAAAACGTTCAGATAAAACATTCGAGTTAAATACAGATGGAATCAACCGAACCATTGGCGGCTATTTACTTCAGAATATCCCTGGACTTCGTGTTGATGTAAAGAATCCGGATATCAATTTACGAATAGAAGTCAGAGAAGACGCGATTTATTTATCATGTGAAACGATTCCAGGTGCTGGCGGAATGCCGAGCGGCTCGAACGGAAGAGCAATGCTCATGTTGTCTGGAGGAATCGATAGCCCTGTTGCAGGTTACCTGGCAATGAAACGAGGATTAGAAATTGAAGCGATCCATTTTCATAGCCCTCCATTCACAAGTGAACGTTCGAAAGAAAAGGTAGTAGATCTTACTAAGAAGCTAGCCGAAATTTATGGAAGTAGTATTAAGCTTCATATAGTCCCTTTTACCAGCGTCCAACAGGCTGTTCGTGAACAAATCCCTGAAAATTATTCAATGACTTCAACCAGAAGAATGATGCTTCGAATTGCCGATGAAATACGGATTAAACAGGAGGGGCTAGCAATTATTACGGGTGAGAGCCTTGGACAGGTAGCAAGCCAAACCTTAGAAAGTATGTTTACCATTAATGAGGTGACGAACACCCCTATTCTCCGTCCATTGATTATGATGGACAAAACAGATATAATCAAAATCGCGCATGAAATAGATACTCTCGAAATTTCGAATAGGCCTTTTGAGGACTGCTGCACAATCTTTGTTCCTGCCTCTCCTAAAACAAAGCCGCGTCGGGAGAAAGTCCAGCATTATGAAAGCTATTTTGATTTTATCCCTCTAATTAATGATGCATTCCAACAGGTTGAAACTCTTGTCATTGAACCTGAAGAGCAAAAATCAGAATTTAATTCATTATTTTAAATAACAAAATATGAAATTTTTGTGAACAATTACCAATTGGATTATAGAATGAACTTTAGAATTTCTACACATTCTATACTCACAAGGAGGTGATATCACATGGCAAACAACAATTCAAACAACTTATTAGTTCCTGGTGTTGAACAAGCTCTTGATCAAATGAAATATGAGATTGCTCAAGAATTTGGTGTAAATCTTGGTGCTGATACTACTTCACGTGCTAACGGTTCTGTTGGTGGTGAAATCACTAAGCGTCTAGTTTCTATGGCTGAACAACAATTAGGCGGCGGATTTTCTCGTTAATCAAATTGAATAAGATGGCTACAGAGAGTGTGGAGGTTTACCTCCCACTCTCTTTCATTTTCCTTAAACTGGAATAAATTGCGTAATCAAAGGTCTTCTAATTTATTATTTAAGATGTATAATAAAGATATTTCGAAATTAGAAACATTAAGGGGATCGGAAGACAGATGAAAAAAACAGATGCAAAGATGGGAGCGGTCCATGCCGGCTTTTCTTATTTTCTTTGGGGATTACTGCCGATTTATTGGAAACTTATAGAACAAGTAAATGCAACGGAAATTCTTGCAAACCGGATTTTTTGGTCGTTTATTTTTATGGTGCTTGTTTTAGTCATAACAAATAAATGGAGTTTATTTGTTTATACCTTAAAAGGTTTCACGGAGAATAAAAAACAGATGTATTCCCTGACCATTGCCTCCTTATTAATAAGCGTCAATTGGTTTGTCTATATTTGGGCGGTGAATAGTGGCCATATGATTGAGGCAAGTCTCGGCTACTATATTAATCCGCTTATTAGTATTTTACTTGGCATGATTGTCCTTAAGGAAAAATTAACGGTTGTGCAACTAGTATCATTTATCCTGGCTGCAACTGGAGTAGGCATTATAACTATTTCACATGGTGTATTCCCATGGATTGCAATAACTCTTGCTTTATCCTTTGGTTTGTATGGGCTTGCTAAAAAGATGATTAATGTGGAATCGTCGGTTGGTTTAACGTTAGAAACTATGGTGCTTGCACCAATTGCTGCTATTTATATCATTTACTTATTCCTAAATCAATCTAACTCTTTATTTACTGCTGGTTGGGAAACGGATTTATTATTGATAGGTGCAGGTGCAGCTACTGCGATACCGCTGCTTTATTTTGCAAAAGGAGCTCAAAAGATACCACTTTCTTTACTGGGCTTCCTGCAATATATTTCACCAACGTTAACACTGATTTTAGGTGTTTTTGTCTATGATGAGCATTTTTCTAAAATACAATTGTTATCCTTTATGTTTATTTGGGCTGCTGTAGTCATCTATTCACTATCAAAAACAAAATGGTTTACTCATAGGAAAGTTAAGCTTTCAAACGAAAACAGAGCTGCACTTTAACTGAAAAAGCCCTGATCCGACATTTGCGGATTAGGGCTTTTTTTATAAAAATGTTCGCTTAACTTTATTCCAGAAAGAGTTATCTTTTAATTTTAAGGTTTTAATTTTTTTGTCATTAATTTTAATTTGAATTGTTTCCACGTGACGGATGCTTAAAGCCTCATTATCCATCCCCATTGTAGGGTGGTCATTCCCTTCCGAAATGACCCTTAAGGTAAGTGTACGTTCACTTCCAACAATAAAGGAAGCACCTAGGGTTCGATACTGATTAGTATTAACGGATGCCACCTCACTAACTTGCATGCAGGAGAGCAGCGGGTCCACAATAGAGCCGCTAACTGATTTATTATAAGCCGTACTTCCGGTTGGGGTAGCCACAATTAATCCATCACCGCGAAATGTTTCAAGATGAAGCTCATCAATGAATACATCCATCACAAGTGTTTTAATAATGGCTGATCTGATACTAAATTCATTCAAACAACGAAATGTACTTTGACCATCGACAGTTACCTCAATGGTCGGATAACGGCGAACCTTTAATTGTGCGCTTGTGGTAATCGCTTCTATCATTTTTGATGTATCATTGATGCGAAAATCACAATACATACTAAGACTATCCATGACTGAAATGCCCATATAAAGGCAATCCTCACGAAAGCCTGTTTTTCTAACCGCTTGCAAAAATGTGCCATCATCCCCAACACTGGCAATAATATTAGCCTTTTGGTAATCATCTACAATTGTAAAATCGTAGCGTTTCGCAAGTTCTAAAAGGGGTGCTATTTTTAAAAGTAAATCATCATCCCGTTTGTGATAGAAATAAATATTCCGTCTTATATCCATGTCAATCCCCCCTCTAAAATATTAAAAAGATGCAATAACTTTGTTGAAATTAAAATGTCTGATGTTAGTTTAGCATTTTTTAGAAACAATATAAAAGCAGGTTAAATTGATATCCATGTTGAACATCCGAGTTAATCCCTAAAGCAATCAACATCTTGATGGTAGGTTTATTTTCTTCATAAATGCAAATAATAATTGGCTGAAAGGATGTGAGAAAATGTTTTGGCTGCTCCTCATTCTGCTTATCATTTTGGTCTTATTCCTATTTATTATTTTTACAAAGTTGACAATCTATATTTATTATTCTCATTTTAACGATAATGACGATTTAAAAATAGAGTTACGTGTATTGTTTGGCTTAATCAAATACAAAATAAAGGTACCTGTAATAAAAGTTGACGATGACTCCCCAAGCATTGTTGTGAAAAGCAAATCACAAATGGGAGACTCAGCTGATGAAGACACCGAAACAAATCTAAATCAATTAAACCAGGATGATTTTTTAAGTAAACTTCAGTCCGCAAAAGATATTCTGCATAAGGTTTTTGGGATGAATGTAATAGTAAAAAAGTTTTTACAAAAGGTTACAATTAAAAACTTTGAGTGGCAAACCTTAATGGGTGTTGGTGATGCAGCCTATACGGGGATGATGACTGGAGCCTTATGGGCTATGAAAGGAGGGATTATCGGACTCCTTAGCCATTATATGAGGTTGAAAGAAATGCCTCAATTAACGGTTACCCCACATTTTCAGGCAGCTGTTATCCATACAAAGTTAACATGTATGTTTCAGTTTCGAATCGGGCATGCTATTCTCGCAGGATTAAAACTGATTAAATTCTGGAAGGGCGGGAAACCGCGCCTAAAAAGAAAATCAGATTTTCAAGATGAAAAAACTAAATCCGTTTCATAGAGGAGGATAAAACCTATGTCTGACCATCCAATACAAGGTTTGATGACAACCGCAATGGAAAGTTTAAAAGAAATGATTGATGTTAATACGATTATTGGTGATCCGGTAGAAACCCCAGACGGAAGTGTTATCTTAACAGTATCAAAGGTTGGATTTGGATTTGCTGCAGGAGGCAGTGAGTTTAATAAACAAGATAATGGTCAAAAAGAAGGACAAGGACAGCCTAAACTTCCATTTGGCGGTGGAAGCGGCGGCGGTGTGTCAATTACTCCTATCGCTTTTCTAATCGTAAATTCTCAAGGTGTAAAAATGCTTCATTTAGACGAAAGCACTCATTTATACGAGAAAATTCTAGAGCTAGCACCGCAGGCCGTCGATAAAATACAGCAAATGTTCTCGAAAAAAGATGAGGGTAAGCAGCAATCCCAACAGCAGCAACAACAATCCCAACAGCAGCAACAACAATCTCAGCAACAGCAACAGCAGCCAAAAGTCGATTTAGAATTATAAGTAAAAAAGTTAATCTTCCTAGATTTAGGAAGGTTAACTTTTTCTTTTGTAATCACTGCTTCACAAGGCATTCAAATAAAAACCAAATTTCTCTAGTTCAAATAATTGCAAAAATAGTTTTGAAAAGATATATTTACACTGTACATAATTAAAGTTTATTCGTCTTGAACGAAGCTTTAATACGACAAAGGAGGATGAATAAGAATGGCAAATGTTACATTTAAAGGAAATCAAATTACTCTTCTTGGCAATGAGGTAAAAGTGGGCGATAAGGCTCCAAATTTCACAGTCCTTGCTAATGACTTATCAGAAGTAACTCTAAATGATACTAAGGGACAAGTTCGTTTAATCTCATCAGTACCTTCACTAGATACAGGTGTTTGTGATGCAGAAACACGCCGTTTTAATGAAGAAGCAAACAGCTTAGGTAATGTTAAAATCTTAACAGTAAGCGTAGACTTACCATTTGCTCAAAAGCGCTGGTGTGCCGCTGCTGGAATTGAAAATGTTCAAACTCTATCTGACCATCGTGACCTTTCTTTTGGTGAAGCATATGGAGTCGCGATTCAAGAGTTAAGACTTTTAACTCGTGCTGTTTTCGTAGTAGATTCAAGTGATACAGTTGTTTATGTTGAATATGTTAGTGAAGCAACTAACCATCCAAATTATGAAGCAGCACTTGACGCAGCTAGAAACGCGAAATAATATAACTAAGGGCCTCGTGAAATTGCGAGGTCTTTTTACTTGTTTAAAAAATACATACTCGTATAGAATGAATAAGGAAATTTAGTAATGGAGGGAAACAATGAACATTTCTCCAGTAGAAGAGTTATTTACATTATTTAATGAAACAGCCCTTATTTTACAAGAGGAATTAGCCTGCAGTTATCTTGAGGCGCTTGCCGAAACAGGTGAGAATCTATTTCAAGGAGCTATCCTGCAGGAAGAGTTAAGTGAGTTAACCGTAAAAAGGCTTAAGAAACAATATAGCGAGCTTACTTTGGACAACTTTTCAAATGAAGACATCCGCAAAGCCTTTCAGTTAGTGATTTTAAAAGGAATGAAGGAAAACGTGCAGCCGAATCATCAAATGACTCCAGATTCTGTGGGAATGCTCGTTGGTTACTTAGTTGAAAAATTTATGCAGAAACCATCCTTTCGTCTCCTCGACCCAGCCGTAGGAACAGGAAATCTATTAACAACGGTGATCAATCATTCTCGTAATCAAATCAGCTCCATTGGTGTAGAGATTGATGATATCTTAATAAAGCTTGCTTATGTAAATGCAAACCTTCAGGGACATCCGATTCAGTTTTTTAATCAAGACAGCTTAGAATCTTTATTTATTGACCCCGTTGATGCAGTAATTGCTGATTTACCTATTGGATACTATCCGAATGATGTAAGAGCGGCCGACTACCAATTAAAATCGGATACGGGCCATTCCTATTCTCATCACCTATTTATCGAACAGAGTGTCCGGCATACCAACCCAGGAGGATATCTGTTTTTCTTAGTTCCTAATGGTCTTTTTGAAAGTGAACAGGCGCCGCTGCTGCATGAATATATAAAGGACCATTTATATATTCAAGGTTTGCTGCAATTACCAACAAGCATTTTTAAAACTAAGAGTTCAGCCAAAAGTATTTTGATTTTACAAAAGAAGGGCGATAACATCCAGCCTCCTAAGCAGGCTTTGCTTGTGAATCTACCTAGCCTTTCAAACGCCTTTGAGATGGATAAGATCCTAACGAAAATGGAAAAGTGGTTTCAAGAAAATAAAGGATAAAATGGGGAAGATACCCTGTTTTATCCTTTATTTTGTTTTTTCCTAAATTAAGAAATTTGTGAATATATGAACATTTGTCATGTAATCGGTATCATGTGAATTATTCCTTGAAATGTCCTATCTACAGTGATTAAATGAAAAATTGAGGGAGATAAACAGGGTCGGTTTGCACAAAATAAAGGTGTATTAAAACATAAATAATTACAAGTCGATGTTGTTATATAAAAGGAGCGTTCTAAAATGGCAAAAGTTATTGCAATCAATGCAGGAAGTTCTTCGTTGAAGTTTCAGTTATTTGAAATGCCAAGCGAAGAAGTAATCACGAAAGGACTTATTGAAAGAATAGGCCTAAATGATTCGATTTTTAATATTACGGCTAATGGCGAAAAAATTCAAGAAATCACTGATATTCCTGATCATGATGTAGCTGTTAAAATGCTGTTAGATAAATTAACTACACTGGGAATTATTAAGTCTCTTAATGAAATTGAAGGAATTGGCCATCGTGTCGTTCACGGAGGAGAAACGTTTACCGATTCAGCATTAATCACTGATGAGGTATTAGTCAAAATTGAAGAATTATCAGAATTAGCACCATTGCATAATCCGGCCAATGTTACCGGAATTAAAGCATTTAAGCAGGTCCTGCCTAATGTTCCAGCAGTTGCTGTATTCGATACAGCTTTCCATCAAACAATGCCAGAAAGTTCTTTCCTATACAGCTTGCCTTATGAATATTATGAAAAATATGGAATCCGTAAGTACGGTTTCCATGGCACAAGCCATAAATATGTATCACAACGTGCAGCAGAATTATTAGGTCGTCCGATTGAACAACTTCGCTTACTCTCTTGTCACTTAGGAAACGGAGCAAGTATCGCTGCGATTGAAGGTGGCAAGTCCATTGACACATCTATGGGATTTACACCGCTGGCAGGGGTAACCATGGGTACCCGTTCAGGGAACATTGACCCAGCGCTCATTCCTTATATCATGGAGAAAACCAATCAAACTGTTGAAGAAGTACTTGATGTGTTAAATAAAAAGAGTGGTATGTTAGCTGTTTCTGGTTTTTCAAGTGATCTTCGGGATATTATTGGTGAAGCTAACAAAGGAAATGAGCGTGCAGAGCTTGCACTGGATGTGTTTGCTAATCGTATTCATAAATATATCGGTTCTTATGCTGCTCGTATGTATGGCGTAGATGCGATTATTTTCACTGCCGGTATTGGTGAAAATAGTGACCCGATTAGAGAACGTATTTTAAAAGGATTAGAATTTATGGGCGTTTATTGGGATCCTGCTTTAAATAAGGTAAGAGGCGAGGAAGCATTTATCAACTATCCTCATTCACCAGTTAAAGTAATAATCATACCTACAAATGAAGAGGTTATGATTGCCCGTGACGTTGTTCGTTTAGCCCAATAATGTTAATTCGGGATTTCTGAAACTTAATAATATAGAAAAAGGCAAAAGCAGTTTTTAACCGCTTTTGCCTTTTTTCAGTCCTGTTTTGATGTGATATACTGGAAAGAGAAACAATGAGCAGGAGGGGTTACATTGCCATTGACAGAACGTGAAACAGTTGTGATGAATGAAATACGCTCATGGGAAAAAAACTTATTAAATTACGAAGCGAATGATTTTCAATTACTATATGAAAAGTATTTGGAACGTTCTTTCTCCTTGTTGCCAGAAAAGGTTCAAAGGCAATTTTTCTTCTTGATCGACGGTTGGTTATTTCATTTACACAGTATTATCCAAGGGTCACAGCTGCAAATGGATGCAAAGGAAAGAATCCTTACATCAGGCAGAATCTTCCGAAAAGATATAGAGAAAATCGCGGACTTACGACAGTTGGATATTGACCAATTGCAATACATAGCAGAGCAGCAAATTGCCAAGCACCGCCTCTATTCCTTTGCACAAGGCGGATTCTCTGGGACGGGAGGTACACTTCTGTTAGGGGCAGATATCCCAGCAATGGCAGTTATAAATTTACGGGTGGTTCAATTGATTGCTATGACCTATGGATTTGAGGTGAATACTCCATTTGAAATGATGACATCTTTAAAAGTATTTCATACCGCCACACTGCCGCCAAGAATCCAGAAAGAAGGCTGGGCTTCTTTGATGATAGAATTAGAGGCACATGAAGAGTTATATTTTTATGAGGGAAATGAGAAAATTACCGATATTACCTGGTTAGAGCAGCCGGTTCAACAGCTATTTAAAGCAATGGTAATCATGCTGTTTCGAAAACGGGCAATCCAAGGTATACCGCTTGTCAGCATGGCCATTGGGGCTGGGACGAATTATCAATTAACCCGGAAAGTAACGGATTTTGCCCATAAGTACTATCAATTGCGATATCTAAAGGAAAAAGAGGAGCCATACGATGAGTAGCGAAGAACATAAAAAGGAAGCACCGAAGGCAGTAAGATGTAAGATCATCACTGTCAGTGACACTAGAAATCAGGAAACAGACAAAAGCGGCAAGCTAATGATGGAGATGCTTGAAGGTGCAGGGCATAAAATCGTGGATTATTGTATTGTCAAAGATGAAACTGCACCGATTCAGGCTGAAATTCTTAAAGGCTGTGACAAAGAGGATATTGATGTTATTCTAACAAATGGCGGGACCGGGATTGCCAAGCGGGATGTAACAATTGAAACAGTTGAGGGTCTGCTAGAGAAAAAAATTGTCGGCTTTGGGGAATTATTTCGCATGCTGAGTTACCAAGAGGATATCGGTTCTGCTGCTATCCTATCCAGAGCCATAGCAGGTGTAGTTAAAGACAAAGCGGTATTTTCTACTCCAGGCTCCACTGGTGCGGTGAAATTGGCCATGAGTAGATTAATCCTGCCTGAAATTGGGCATGTGGTTAGAGAGATAAATAAAGACTTATAAACAATAAAACTCCCTGTCAGAGGGAGTTTTATTGATGGACTTTTGTGGAAACGGTTTGGTTCGCACGGTACCACAGCCATAAATCATTGATGATCGAAGCCAGATCAGCTATTTCCGTATTCAACTTACAAGAACGAGGAAAGTCATTTTCGTTTGAGAGTTTATCCTGTTTAAGGTTTATTTCCTGCTCAAGTTCCGCAATTCGATCTGGAATAGATCCGCGAATCTGTTCCCAATGAAGTAAAATATACTGCTGCGTTTCCTTGCTATATTCATCCCACTCAAGCCCTAAGTCCGGCACATGGATCCCTAGCCGTTCATCAAAATAAAAATGATCCATTATGTTTCTACCTCCTATATTTACATTTGTATATAGTAGAAATGGTGTCAGGCACCATCTTAAGATAATTGTTCTTATTGTACTATAGATAGAGTGATCATTCACGATAATATATGAAACTTTTAACGAAAAGCACGGGGCAATTAGCTCCGTGCTTTAATAGTCTATATGGTTATTCTGCTTCTTTTATTGTTCGAACGACAAGAACATCACAAGGTGCGTAGCGAGTGATATGTTCAGAAACACTTCCAATAATGAACCTTTCTACCACATTCATACCAGTAGCTCCGCAGAGGATTAAATCAACATGATGCTTTTTGGCTATATCTCTAGGAATGCGTATTTTAGGGGAGCCGTATTCAATCTCATATTGAACGTTTGTTAAACCTGCTTCAACAGCTTGTTGTTGATACTTTTCGAGCATATCCTTTGCCAGCTTTTCTGCTCGATCCCCAATAACGGTATCATATGCTTCAATTAAGGCAAACGACCTTGTATCGATTACATGTACTAATATCATACGTGCACCATTTCGTTTGGCAATTTCTATCCCTTTTTGAAATGCCCAATCCGCTTCCTTTGACCCATCAATAGCGACCAAAATATTTCGATATTTAAGTCCCATGATTATCATCTCCTCACCTTGATTATACAATATTTAACAATGAATAATTGTTTCAATTTTTCGAACAATAATGAAGTAACACATCCAAAGGGGGCATGAAAGTGATGGAAAGAGAATCAAAGAATAAATATACGTTTGAATTTGATGAAAAAGGAACAATGGAGGTAAGTCAGCAGATATTGAACTCCTATAATAGCGGCTTTATAGGGGAAGGAACGGCACTCGCAGACAGCAGTGATTTTGCTGCGGTTGAGGAGTAAAGTAAAATATTAATTAGGGGAAAGCTGTCTAGATTAGGCAGCTTTTTTTGTCGTTTGGAAATTATAAAATTTTCGCTTGTGGATAACTGTTAATAAAAGGACTGTCGACGTCCAGCTCCAGCGCCTAGCCCCTCGATGGTCTACAGCCACTCAGTAAATGAAGGCAAAGAACCCCTTCTTTCCCTGAGCGTCTTATGCTTGTCGGGGCTGTTCAAGGCGCTTGCGCTTTTGTTCTTTGTTTGAAATCTTAACGATGTGACAAGGCCAGCTCCCGTCCTGTCGTGTGTTAAACGGGAGCCTCAGCTTTTTGAATAGTACTAGTCATCTGTCCTTGAAAATTCAGCAATAAAGGGCGTTTACCCAAGAGTTTATAGGTAATCATGCATATTCTTTAGTGTGCCAAGTAAAAAAAGAGGGGGAAAACATGAATAATCATATGTATATGGCGCCTGTGAATTATAGGCAAATTGAACAATTCCCTGGTTATGGTGGTCAGGATTCACGTTTGTGGGGTGGCTTTGGCTGGGGCAGACCTTGGGGATGGGGATTTGGCAGTCCATTCTTTGGAGCACCATTTGGCTTTGGAATGCCTTTTGGATTTGGCTTTGGTTTTCCGTTCTTCGGAGGCTTCCCATTCTTTATTTAACAAAAACAGGGGAAAAAACTTGCTAAAGAGGGGAAAGAATAATGACAACTGAAATGTATGGATTAAATACGGAGGAAGAAAGACTTCACCATGGATTCGGTCATTTTGGAGGATTTGGTCACTTTGGAGGCTTTGGCCGCCCGGGCTTCGGCTTTGGCCGTCCAGGCTTTGGATTTGGGTTCGGTCGCCCAGGCTTTGGTTTTGGCAGACCATTCGGTTTCGGCTTTGGCAGACCTTGGGGCTGGGGATTTGGAGGTTTCGGACTGCCGTTTTTAGGAGGCCTTGCAGCGGGTGCTTTATTAACAGCACCATATTATGGATACGGATATGGATATCCTTATTACGACCCATATTATTATCCATATTATCCTTACTATTATTAAATCATGAAAAGGAGCCTTGCCATTTGGTAAGCTCCTTTTATTTACATGATTATGGTTACATTTTAAGCACAAAAGGATATATTATAGTAACTTGATTTACCTGAAAAAGAAATTTAGGAGGTTAGCACAATGCGGATTGGAGTACCGAAAGAAATAAAAAATAATGAAAACCGAGTGGCAATGACACCGTCAGGAGTTGTTAATCTCGTAAAATATGGACATGATGTATTGATTGAAAAAGGTGCAGGACTTGGCTCCGGTTTTTTAGATGAAGATTACCTCTCTCATGGGGCACAAATCGTGGAAACAGCTAGTGAGGCTTGGTCTATGGACATGGTTATGAAGGTAAAAGAACCACTCCCAAGTGAATACCAATATTTCCGTGAAGGGTTAATATTATTTACATATTTACATCTCGCGCCTGAACCGGAGCTAACCAAGGAATTGATGGACCATAAAGTAATTGGTATTGCATATGAAACGGTTCAACTTGCGAACCAAAGTCTGCCATTACTTACACCCATGAGTGAGGTTGCTGGAAGGATGGCCCCGCAAATTGGTGCACAATTCCTAGAAAAGGTCCACGGGGGTAAGGGGATCCTGCTTTCAGGTGTTCCAGGGGTACAAAGAGGAAAAGTCACCATAATAGGCGGCGGGGTTGCCGGTACAAATGCGGCCAAAATGGCGATTGGACTAGGAGCAAAAGTAACCATTATTGATGTGAATCCAGATCGTCTCCGTCAATTAGATGATATTTTTGGTTCGAATGTTACCCCCCTCATGTCTAATCCCTTAAATATTGCTGAAGCCGTGAAAGACTCGGATTTAGTCATTGGTGCGGTACTTATCCCAGGAGCAAAGGCTCCCAAGCTCGTAACAGAAGAAATCATTCGTTCCATGACACAAGGAAGTGTTGTGGTCGATATAGCGATCGACCAAGGAGGAATTTTTGAGACAACTGACCGGATCACAACTCATGATCATCCAACGTATGTAAAGCACGGAGTTGTCCATTATGCTGTTGCGAATATGCCTGGCGCTGTCCCTAGGACATCAACTATCGCCTTAACAAATGTAACAGTTCCTTATGCACTTCAAATTGCTAATAAAGGCTATAAAAAAGCATGCTTAGAAAATGAGGCTTTGTTAAAAGGGGTCAATACCCTAGGAGGCTATGTAACTTACCCAGCCGTTGCAGAAGCACAAGGTATGAGCGTTTCAGATACAAGGAAATTACTGGAACAAAATTAAAAGAAGAGGCCGCGGCCTCTTCTTTTTTACATAGGTAAGAAAGTATAAAAGTTTTTACCTAGAGAATTGTCCAGCTCCAGCGCCTAGCCCCTCGAGGTCACAAGCTTATCCAGTTGTGGCTCCTTGGGACTCGAGTCATAAGCCATCCCCTGAAGAAGGCAAAAAGCGCCTTCTTGCAGGGGCCGTCTTATGCCTTCGTCCCAGGGCAGTCGCCTCCACATTTAGGTCAATCCGTCCAAAAGGTTAAAGAGCAACCTTTCGGCCGGCTCGTCTTGTGCTTGGCTACAGAAAGCTATTGCTTTCTGTACGCATTAAGGGCGGCTAGTCTTTGGCCTTGCTTTCGCTGGCCAGTCGACAAGTCGCCCTATATCGGGGCTGACCAAGGCGCTTGCGCTTTTCTAAATAGGAAAACCAGCTTCACAAGAAAGCTGGTTTTTTAAAGAAATTATGTAGCCGCATTTGCCGTAGAGATATAAGAAAGTTTTAAACCACCACTCCTCAAAGTGGGTGTTCTCAGAAGCGTTCCTGCGTGTCCTCCAAGTCTTATAGACAGAGGCATGTCATTTCGGCTTCGATAGTTAAACTCCCTTTTACAGCTTAAAGGTTAAAACTTTATTATGATTACGTACAACGCAGCTTGTATTGTTATAATACATCAAATCTTAGTGAAGTTCAATGTAAAAAAGCCCCAAATTTAATTAATAATTTGCAGTTCTTTTGGGAACTTAGTTAGTATTTTTGCTCCATCCGCAGTGATAAACACATCATCCTCAATTCGGACGCCAGCAACCTCTGGTACATAGATACCCGGTTCGATGGTGTAAACCATTCCCTCTTCAATTATTAAAGGGTTTGTCTCCGTTAATGAAGGATATTCATGGACACTAATCCCAAGACCATGGCCTAAGCGATGTGGGAAAAATTCTCCATATCCGGCATTTGAAATAATTCGCCGGGCAGTAAGGTCCACTTCTGCAGCGCTGACACCAGGCTTACTAGCGTCTATCGCAGCGAGTTGGGCTTTTAAGACCGTATCATAGATTTCCTTTTGCTTATCGTTAATCTCTCCATAAGCAACGGTTCTCGTAATATCAGAGCAATAACGGTCAATTACAACTCCTAAATCAAACAAGACAAGATCGCCTTTCTTAATTTTTGTTTCTCCTGGTGTACCGTGAGGAGAAGCTGCGTTAGCCCCAGTTAGAACCATGGTCGAAAACGACATTTCAGTCACACCCTTTTGTTTAAGGGCGTACTCCAATGCATTAAGCACATCAAGTTCTGTTTTGCCTTCCTTTATTTCACTCACACCGAACTGAACAGCGTAATCAGCCAGTGAACAAGCTTCTTCTATGATTTTTAATTCCTGTGTATCTTTAATCATGCGAAGCATACGTAATTTTTCTTCTGCAGATACGAAAGCAGCATGTGGAAACAAGTTTAAAAGTCGTTCGTAGCGTTCAACGTTCATATGTTCTTTTTCAATTGCAGCCTGCGAAACATGAGGGATTCTTTTATTAATCGAGTTTAATATCATTTCCCACGGATTTTCAATGTCGCTGTAGCCGATGATATCATGCTCCCAGCCAGAACGTTTTGCATCGTGCACCTCCATTGAAGGGCAAACCAAGAATGGTTCCTCTTCCTGGAATACAGCAAGTGCCAACAGTCTCTCATGCGGATCGGTATAATAGCCGCTTAAATAAAAGACATTTTCTGAAGATGTCAGAAAGCTGACTTCAATTTCATTTTCCTTCATCCAAGTTTGAAGCTTAACTAATCGTTGTTTCATGATTAGGGGCCCCCCTTACCTTAAAATCAAAACCAATTTGAGCGTAACAAGATTAATGGTAAATGTAAACTATCCAAACTTATCATGCTCTAAAAAGAGCTGGTTATGGGTATAAAGTAAGAAGGAATTCTTAAATTCTTATGGAAGACATAAAAAGAACTATAAAAAGGAGTTGTTAAGAATGAAAGTATCTTATCATGGGCATTCAGTTGTTCAAATTAACACGCAAGGAAAAAATATAATTATTGACCCGTTTATTACAGGTAACTCATTAACCGATTTAAGGGCAGAAGACTTAAAAGTCGATGTAATCATTTTATCGCATGGCCATAATGACCATGTCGGGGATACAGTGGAGCTCGCCAAAAGGAATGATGCACTTGTGGTGGCAACGGACGAGCTGTCTACCTTCTTAAGCTGGCAGGGAGTAAAAACACATGGGATGCATATTGGTGGATCCTATCAATTTGAGTTTGGAAGAATAAAGCTGACTCAGGCTTTCCACGGTTCAAGCTATGCAACAAATGATAATCAAATTGTTTATTGCGGAATGCCGGCCGGAATTCTCATTATGAGTGAAGGGAAAACCATCTACCACGCAGGGGATACAGCTCTTTTCTCAGATATGAAATTAATTGGCGAGCGTCACCCAATCGACCTTGCCTTCCTGCCAATAGGTGATAACTATACAATGGGTCCGGAGGATGCTGCCTATGCGGCCGAACTGTTAAGAGCTAAAACAGTGGTTCCAATCCATTACAATACTTTCCCGCCAATTAAACAAGACCCTAATCAATTTATTGAAATGCTTTCCAATAAAAATGGACTGGTACTAGCACCGGGTGAGGAAATAGAAATTTAATTGTTTAGAGGTTTTCACATACTTTTTTTCCTTCCGCTAGCATAAAATGAAACAAGCAGTCTTTTAGGAGGAAATGTATATGAAAAAGAACCGATATTTACTTTGCTTATTACTTGCGGGGGTTATGCTCTATTTTGCTGTACCCAGATTGTCCGTGAACCTTGACGGGGCACCAGGGATATTTTCCTTAACATGGCTGGCATTTGCTTTAATCGTTATTGCAGGGAATCTAACTGGACTTCTCTATAGTCCAAAGAAAACAGTCCGAAAAATGCAGTCAGGACGATTAAAGAAAAAGTCCCGTTCTTACTATTAATTTTTAAAAATTTAGCATTAGCTCCGTAAAGCGCCTGTAAAGAAGGCGCTTTCCTATTTATAAATTGTGAGAAACCGCATTGAATCAAGGCATTCAACACTTTATAATGAAAAATAGGCATAATTCCGGTTTAAGACTGGAGAATTGGAATTCAAACAATAAAGGGTGAAGGTCTTGGCTACTAAGCATGAACAAATTTTGCAATACATTGATGGACTTCCGATAGGGGAAAAAATATCAGTGCGGCAAATCGCCAAGGCGATGACCGTAAGTGAAGGAACAGCCTATAGAGCGATAAAAGAAGCTGAAAATAAAGGATATGTCAGCACGATCGAACGGGTCGGCACGATTCGGATTGAGCGAAAAAAGAAAGAAAATATTGAAAAGCTGACATTTGCAGAAGTCGTAAATATTGTTGACGGCCAGGTATTGGGCGGAAGAACTGGTTTACATAAAACACTTAATAAGTTCGTGATTGGTGCCATGAAACTAGAAGCTATGATGCGCTACACGGAAGCTGGCAACCTTCTCATTGTTGGTAACCGGACACAGGCACATGAGCTTGCTTTAAAAGCGGGAGCGGCTGTTTTAATTACCGGTGGATTTGATTCTGAAGACCATGTGAAAAAGCTTGCCGATAAATTGGAATTGCCGGTCATTTCAACTAGTTATGATACCTTCACGGTAGCAACGATGATAAACCGGGCCATTTATGACCAATTAATCAAAAAAGAAATCATCCTGGTAGAAGACATTTTAACACATCTTGAGGAAACCTATTATCTCAAAACAACAGATAAAGTGTCCAAGTGGCATGAGTTAAATCAAAAAACGACTCATAGCCGCTATCCTGTTGTCGATCAAAACATGAAAATCCAAGGAATGGCCACAAGTAAAGATATACTAGGCCAAGAATTAGATACTCCGATTGAAAAAATCATGACAAAAAATCCGATGACGGTGAACGGCAAAACAAGTGTCGCCTCAACAGCTCATACTATGGTTTGGGAAGGGATTGAGGTCCTGCCAGTTACCGATGATTCCAATCGTCTTGAGGGTATTATTAGTCGTCAAGATGTATTAAAGGCACTGCAAATGAATCAGCGTCAGCCGCAGGTTGGTGAAACAATAGACGATATCATTACTAACCAAATGGTCTTAGTCCAAGGGAAAGCTAAAGGAGAAGAAGTCTACTCCTGTGTAGTAACGCCCCAAATGACCAATCATCTTGGAACCATTTCTTACGGAGTATTCACCACAATTGTATCTGACGCGGCAAATCGGGTCTTGCGCAGCTATAAAAAAGGTGATTTGGTTGTAGAAAATATGACGATTTACTTTTTAAAACCGGTTCAAATGGAGAGTACTTTGGAAATTTTCCCTAAAATACTTGAAGTGGGCCGTAAATTTGGAAAAGTGGATGTAGAGGTTTTTAATGATGGAGTGTTGGTTGGCAAAGCGATGATGATGTGTCAGTTAATTGATCGAAATTAAAACTATAAGAACAAAAGCGCAAGCGCTTGAACAGCCCCGACAAGCATAAGCCGCTCAGGGAAAGAAGGTGTTCTTTGCCTTCATTCCCTGAGCGGCTGTAGACCATCGAGGGGCTAGGCGCTGGAGCTGGACGTCGACAGTCTTTTTATTAACAGTTATCCACAAGCGAAAATTTTATATTTTCCTAAACGACAAGAAAGCCGCTTCTCTCAAAAAAGAAGCGGCTCAACTTATTTTTGGGCTTCAAGACTATTAGCCTCTTCGATAGCAAAGGGCAGATAGTGCTTATATTTTTTGAAGCCAATCCAGCTGAAGTAAGCACCATAAATAGTAAAGATGGATGCAATAATGTATGATGTGGTAGTCTCAGATATAAAGAAAAGATGATTAATGCCAAATAAGCAGACAAAAAGGCCTAGAGCAATATTTGATTTTGCGGAAAGCCATTTCTTTTCAACTTGACGGTTGCTTCTAAAGTATTTTGTTTTATAAAATAAGTAGAAAGCAAATAAAACGACAATCAATACAACGAGTACAAACATTATTCAATCCCCCAAATTTCTAGAAGTCATCTATATTTTAGCGTGGATTGATAAAAAAAGCCATAATTGGTACATAAGGAGCAGTGTTCATGATTGAAGAAATTTTAAATGCGATTAAGCAATATGAAACAATTATTGTTCATCGTCATGTCCGTCCAGACCCCGATGCATACGGTTCACAAGGCGGATTAACAGCTATTTTAAAGGAATCCTTTCCGGAGAAAAAAATCTTTGCCGTAGGTCAAGAGGAGCCAACGCTAAATTTCCTGCGCCGGCTTGATGTGATTGAGGATGAGGTTTATAAAGGGGCATTGGTGATTGTTTGTGATACAGCTAATCAGGAAAGAATTGATGACCGCCGCTACAATTTAGGCGATAAATTAATTAAAATTGATCATCACCCAAACATGGAGCCTTATGGTGACTTGCTATGGGTCGACACAAACGCAAGTTCCTGCAGTGAAATGATTTATGAATTTTATCTAAAAGGTAAACAATTGGGCTTGAAAATGAATGACGAAGCGGCAAGACTATTGTTTGCGGGAATTGTTGGCGACACGGGAAGATTTTTATTTCCAAGCTCGACTGAAAAGACATTTGCTTATGCAGGTGAATTAATTCATTACAATTTTTCCCGTACTGAACTTTTTGACAGAATGTACGAATTAGATCCTAAGATCATTAAATTACAAGGTTATATCCTGCAAAACTTTGGACTACAGTCAAACGGTGTTGCTTCTGTTATGATTACGAAAGAATTACTTACAGAGTATGACGCAAGACCTGCAGAAGCATCCTTGCTTGTAGGTACACTTGGGGATGTAAAAGGTATCAAAGCGTGGGTTTTTTTCATAGAGGAAGAGAAACAAATCCGAGTAAGACTCCGTTCTAAGGGACCTGTTATTAATGTGGTCGCAAGGAAATTTAACGGCGGCGGACATCCACTTGCTTCGGGTGCAACGATTTATTCATGGGACGAAGTGGAACAAGTCGTTAATGAATTAGGGAAAGTTTGCGAGGCCTATACAAAATAGACTGCTAAACAAAAACGGCCCGCTTTCAGGGCCGTTTGTCTAGCTGCAGCGTCTAGGGGCTCGGGGGCATAAGCCAATCCGTCAAGAAGGCTAAAAATCAGCCTTCTCGCCGGCTCGTCTTATGCCTGTCGCCCCTGATCAAGGCGCTTCCGCTTTTCTTATTCAAAATCAATTTCTAGTTGGATTGTTAAGTTTGTATAAATCACCATTTCTTTCACTTTTAATTTATATCGTTTATCATTGATTTTTACTTGTTTGTTTTCAATAATTTTTTTTATCAAGTCTTTACTTTTATAAACCGTGTCAATATCTTTTGCAAGCATCATACTGATGTCATCATGAACAGAATCTTCGGTTTCAAGCACACTCAACGAGTCTAGTTTATATTTTTCGGCGTTTGTAATTTTAATATTAATTTTCTGAACCGTTAGCTGTTCAATCTTACGCCGATTAATTTCCTTATACTCATCCTGCCATATCTTTTTCTCATTATTTAAGTCAACAATCTCCTGCTGCTGTTTTTGAATTAACTCTGTGTTTTCTTCCTGCCAAACACCGTAAATATATAGAAATATACACCAGCTAATCGCTCCTCCAACCGCTGTTCCAGCAAAAAACCGCTGCCAGCCGGGTCTCTTGTATAATTGTGGGACCCTCATGACGATATATGCTCCTGAGTTAACCAATTAATGATGAGAGCTCCTGTCTGTGCACCGCCTAGGGCAGAAAGGATGAGTAATAGTTGTTTGAAAAGATCTTTTGTATCCGCATTGAATAAGCCTCTTTCAAAGGTGTATACTGCATCAAATGTTCCGCCAATCGCTGAAACGATTGCCCAAATCCTTAGTGCAGAGGATAACCGGTAGACAGTCGTAAGTGGGGGCTGCCCGGTTAGGAATGAAGCAATTCCACCAATTAAGGAACCGCCAAGCACGACTCCTAGCGCAATAAAGTAGCCCTCAATAAAAGCAGGAAAAAAACCGATTTCTTTCATGAGCAAACCGCCCTTACAAATTGTTATATTCATTTATATGGACAAGAGTCTGGGAATATGAGTTAGCAAAAAAATAAGCCTTATTTAAGGCGATTCTTCTATCAAAATAGGAACATATTTTCTTTTTTTCGCATTAAGCTCTATAATTAAAATAATGAAATTTTTTTAAGAAACGGTGTGACATTATGTCTTTTATTCACCTCCAGGTGTATAGTGCCTATAGCTTGTTGACAAGTACGGCATCTATACCAAATTTAATTGAAAATGCTAAAAGTAAGGGATTTAGCGCCCTAGCCTTAACTGATCGGAATGTTATGTATGGAACGATTGAATTTTATAAACTTTGTAAGAAAAACAATCTTAAACCGATTATTGGTTTAACCGTAGATGTGGAAAGTGAAAGGTCGGAAAATGTTGCTTATCCACTTGTTTTACTTGCCGAAACAGAAGAAGGATTTAAAAACCTATTAAAAATATCAAGTGCTGTTCAAACAAAGTCCAAAAATGGAATTCCGTTTAAATGGCTGAAGTCTTATGCACAGGGGCTTATCGCGATTTCTCCAGGTTTAGAAGGGGAAATTGAACAATCACTTTTGAACGGAAATCAGGAGTATGCAAGAAGGTTAATCCATAAGCTCGACTACATATTCGGGAATGGCAGCTTTTTCTTATCGGTTCAACAGCATCAGTTGGAAGATGAAATCAGGATATTCAATCAGTTTCTTGACATTTCTAAGGAAGAAAACATTCCGCTTGTAGCCACAAACAGAGTTCATTATTTAGAAAAAGAAGATACCTTCGCGCACGAATGTTTATTAGCCATTAAAAATGGTGATAAACTCCAGGATGAGCATAGAGAAAAACTAGATAGCGACCAGTTTTATTTGAAGAGTGCCAAGGAAATGGTCGATAGTTTTTCAGAACATCCAGAAGTCTTGGAAAATTCCTTGAAAATTGTAGAACGTTGTACGGTAAATATTGAACTTAATAAAACATATTTACCAACATTTCCAAACGATAATGGAGTTCCCGCTGAGGAATTTCTTGATCAACTGTGCCAAAAAGGATTGTACGAACGCTTTCCCAACCCGGGCAAGGAATATTTAGAGCGATTGCAATTTGAACTTGCCGTAATTAAACGAATGAAGTTTAGCAACTATTTTTTAATTGTTTGGGATTTTATGAGATATGCCCGCGATCATAATATTTTAACTGGACCTGGACGGGGCTCGGCGGCAGGTTCGCTTGTTGCTTATGTACTGTATATCACAGATGTAGATCCCATTGAGCATAATCTATTATTTGAACGTTTTCTAAATCCTGAACGGGTATCGATGCCGGATATTGATATAGACTTTACTGATCACCGCCGTGACGAGGTTATCGAATACGTTGCAAAAAAATATGGGGAAATGCATGTGGCCCAAATCGTTACGTTTGGAACACTCGCTGCAAAAGCGGCTTTAAGGGATGTCGGCAGAGCGTTTGGCTTAAATACAAAAGAGTTGGAGTATTTATCAAGATTGGTTCCGGCCCGCTTAGGGATAGATTTGAAAGCTGCATTTAAAGAATCAGAATCATTAAGAAGGTTTGTGAAGGATACGCCGCTAAATCAAAGGCTTTTTGAGACAGCTCTCAAACTTGAAGGGCTGCCTCGCCATACTTCCACACATGCTGCTGGTGTAGTCCTTAGTGAGAAACAGCTAGTGGAATTAATCCCGATTCAACGAGGGTCGGGAAATGTATACTTAACCCAATATTCAATGGAACACCTTGAGGAGATTGGCTTACTAAAAATGGACTTTCTCGGTCTCCGAAATCTTTCACTGATTGAAACCATTTTATCTTCTATTTATCGAGATTCGGGAAAGAAGGTTAATATTAAGCAAGTGCCGCTAGTAGACACCAACACCTTTGAATTACTTGCACGAGGCGAAACCACCGGGATCTTTCAGCTTGAATCGGAGGGTATGAGGAAGGTATTGACGAGGTTAAAGCCGTCACGATTTGAAGATATCGTGGCAGTAAATGCCTTGTATCGCCCGGGGCCAATGGAAAACATTCCTCTCTATATTGACCGAAAACATGGTAGGACGGCTGTTGATTATCCCCACCCTGATTTGGAGCCCATCTTAGAGAATACATATGGGGTTATTGTGTACCAAGAGCAAATCATGCAGATTGCTTCTAAAATGGCCGGTTTTTCACTCGGTGAAGCGGATCTTTTGCGGAGAGCGGTTGGAAAAAAACAAAAAGAAGTGTTGGACAAGGAGCGCTATCACTTTGTTCAAGGAGCAATAAAAAAAGGATATACGGAAGAACTGGCGAATGAAATATATGATTTAATTGTCCGATTTGCAAACTATGGGTTTAATAGAAGCCATGCGGTCGCCTATAGTATGATTGCCTACCAGCTGGCATTTTTAAAAGCAAATTTTCCTGAACATTTTATGGCTGGGCTCCTTACCTCAGCCATTGGGAATGATACAAAAATTGCTCAATATATCATGGAAACGAGGCAAAAGGAGATCCTGGTCCTCCCTCCATCGATTAATCAAAGCAAATACTCCTTTCAGGTTGAAAGAGGTGGAATCCGCTATAGTTTGGCGGCCATTAAAAATGTCGGCGGTGCTGCCTTAAAGGAGATATTTCAAGCCAGGAAGCGGAAGAGATTTGATGATTTATTCGATTTTTGTATCAGAGTTTCTTCTAAAGCAGTTAACCGAAAAACACTTGAATTTCTAGTACATGCCGGTGCTTTTGATGAATTTGGCGAAGATCGTGCTGTTCTTTTAGCCAGTTTGGACGTTGCTATTGAACATGCTCAAATCTTTAAACCGGATGACGCTGATCAATTTGCTTTATTTGATGATGACATGATTCCTAAGCCAAAATACGTTCATGTGGATCCCATTAGTCTCGAGAATAAATTGACTTTTGAGAAAGAAGCACTTGGTTTTTACCTTTCTGACCATCCCATTTCCATTTATGAAAAAAAGCTGAAAGCTAGCGGAGCCTTGCTGTTATTTCAATTAAACCCGGAAATGAAAAGGGCTTTTTCAGGTGTTTATATTTCGGCCATGAAATCGATTCGTACAAAAAAGGGAGATTCAATGTCCTTTTTAACGATAAGTGATTCGAGCGGTGAAATGGAGGCTGTAGCTTTTCCAAATGTCTTTAAAAAGTTTCAGGGATTACTGAAACATGGCAGCTTTGTCATTCTCGAGGGGAGAATTGAAGAAAGAGAGAACATGCTCCAATTTATCATCCAGCAGGTATTTGATATGGAACAGTGGCTAAAAACCAATTTTAAGCAACAACCAGTTTTATATTTAAAAATTTCGGCTGGCATAAGTGAGGAAGCATCACTGCAAAAAATAAATCAGCTTTTAAGAGAAAATAAAGGAAACACCCCTGTGGTTCTTCACTATGAAGAAAGACGAAAAACGATAAGGTTAGGTGACGAGTACAGGGTAAAACCGGAACTGCATGTCATGGAGAAACTAAGAAACATTCTAGGTTCAAAAAATGTGGTCTTAAAGGAATAATTCTTTACAACTTTCCTAGATATGTTATAGTGATAAAGAGACGAGTGTGGTCTGACCACTACAGCTGGCAATTAATTATTGGGTATTGATATTTTATATATATATTTTAGGGGTGACAGTTCTTGACTTTACGTGAAGAAGCATTACATATGCATCGAATTCATAAGGGGAAATTAGAGTCAAAATCAAAGGTTCCAGTTCGAAATGCTCATGATTTAAGTTTAGCTTATTCACCTGGTGTGGCTGAGCCATGTAAGGACATCTATGAAAAACCTGAAACTGTCTATGATTATACGATGAAAGGAAATATGGTTGCCGTAGTTTCCGACGGTACTGCTGTTTTAGGACTTGGCAATATTGGACCTGAAGCTGCTCTTCCAGTTATGGAGGGCAAAGCCGTTCTTTTTAAAAGCTTTGCCGGTGTGGATGCCTTCCCAATCTGTTTAAACACAACAGATGTGGATAAAATTGTTGAAACCGTTAAGTTGTTGGAACCAACCTTTGGAGGAGTGAATCTCGAAGATATCGCAGCTCCAAACTGTTTTGTGATCGAGGAAAGATTGAAAAGGGAAGCCAATATTCCTATTTTTCATGATGACCAGCATGGTACAGCGATTGTTACGGTAGCAGGACTAGTCAATGCCCTTAAACTTATTGGAAAGAAAATAACTGAAATTAAGGTAGTTGCAAGTGGAGCAGGAGCTGCTGGAATTGCAATTATCAAGTTGTTATACAGCTACGGAGTTAGAGACATCATCATGTGTGATACAAAAGGCGCGATTTATGAAGGCCGGCCGCATGGGATGAACTCAGTCAAAGCGGAAGTAGCGAAATTTACCAACCGAGATAATCAACAAGGAAGTCTCGCCGATGTCATTAAAGGTGCAGATGTCTTTATAGGTGTATCGGTTGCCGGAGCACTGACCAAGGAAATGGTTGCTTCGATGAACCAAGACTCGATTATTTTTGCCATGGCGAATCCTGATCCGGAAATTATGCCGGAAGAAGCCAAAGCGGCAGGGGCAAAAGTCGTCGGAACAGGTCGCTCTGACTTTCCGAACCAAGTAAACAATGTCCTTGCGTTCCCTGGGATTTTCCGTGGAGCCCTTGATGTTCGGGCAACACATATTAATGAAAAAATGAAGGTAGCAGCAGTAGAGGCTATTGCCGGCTTAATTAACGAAGATGAACTACATGCAGACTATGTCATCCCAGCACCATTTGACCCAAGAGTAGCACCAAACGTTGCTGCTGCAGTGGCCAAGGCAGCTATGGAAACAGGTGTAGCCCGTCTTAAAGTTGATCCTGAAGACGTAAAGGAAAGAACACAAAGGCTCGCAATCATTGGTAAAAGTGAGTGATTTCGTAAGTGACGAATTCCAAAGTTTATTTAGAGATTGTGAAGCAACTAAGAGAAATGATTACGAATGACGGTCTCAAGACCGGTGATAAAATTCCATCTGAACGTGAATTGTCGGAGCGCCTGAATTTCGGGCGCTCTTCCGTTCGCGAAGCATTAAGAGCATTAGAGCTTCTTGGTTTAATTGAGACAAGAAGAGGCGAGGGAACGTTTATCAGAGATTTTCGCGGTCATCAGCTGGTTCAACTCCTTAGCACTTTTATTTTGCAGGACCAAAAAGCTATACGTGATGTGTTTGAAACCAAAAACTATATTGAAATGGATTGCTTGCATTTAGCACTCCAAAAAGCGGATAATCAGGAAATAAACAAGATTAAGGATTGGGTTGAAAAAACGGGACACTTCTCTGATGATGAATTTTTTCAGAGAATAATGGAACTGTCCGATAACCACTTATTCTTGCGATTGTGGTCTATCCTGAATGAGTATTATCATTCACTTGAAGAAAGTCATCTGACCTTTAAGCGGGAATATTATCTTAAATTAACAATCGCTTTAGCCGAAAAGGATCTTGAAAAAACACTATCTGCGTATAAAAAACTTCGAAATTTGTCAAACTCTACCGACAAATACTAACAGATTTTGAACTATGTTTATTTTATAGTGAAAGTTATACAAGCCTGTTAGGAGGGCTATTTTTTAGTCTAATACTGGTCTGACCACGTTTGAATCCAATAGGTATGAAGTGGAGGCAGGATAGAAAGACTTCTATAATAGCAGTAATTTGGAGAATCTTGCCAATGGCAGTCGCGTTACACAAGGGAGGTTTTAATTTGGCGCTTAAAGATCTTTTTACAAAAAATCAACCAAAAAAGAAAAAATATGCAACTATTCCAGAAACGGCTAAGATTGACGTGCCGGAAGGAATTATGTCTAAGTGTCCTTCATGTAAGAAAATTATGTATACAAAAGAATTAGTCAAAAACGCAAAGGTATGCCTGCATTGCGGCTATCATTTTCAGATGACAGCAAAAGAGCGGGTCGATAGTTTTATTGACGAAGAAAGTTTTGTGGAATTAAACGAGGAAATGATTTCAAAGAATCCACTTAATTTTCCGGACTATCTGGAAAAGCTTGAAAAAGACCGGCAAAAAAGCAATCTAAATGAAGCGGTTGTAACCGGCATGGGGTCTGTTAACGGCCATAAAATTGTCTTGGCTATTATGGATGCCTCTTTCCGAATGGGTAGTATGGGTTCAGTCGTTGGTGAAAAAATAACCCGAGCGATTGAAAAAGCAGATGAACTGTCACTTCCATTTATTATCTTTACGGCATCAGGCGGGGCGAGAATGCAAGAAGGTGCTTTGAGTTTGATGCAAATGGCCAAGACAAGTGTTGCCTTAAAGAGATTTAGTAATAATGGCGGCCTTATTATCTCAATTATGACTCACCCAACAACAGGCGGGGTTTCTGCAAGTTTTGCCTCCTTGGGGGATTATAACTTTGCCGAACCAGGAGCATTAATTGCCTTTGCCGGCCGAAGAGTTATTGAACAATCTATTCGTGAGGAATTGCCTGAGGACTTCCAGACGGCTGAGTTTCTTTTAAAGCATGGACAGTTAGATGCGATTATTCCTCGTTTGGAAATGGTAGAACAAATTACCAACATATTAGAAATTCATCAATCTGGAGGTGAACTCGATTGGTAGGAGAATTAGAATTCGAACGCCCTATTTTGGAGTTAAGAAAAAAAATTGCTGAAATAAAAGAGTTCACTAAAACAGCAGATGTTGATTTAAGCACGGAAATCAAAAAGTTAGAGGCCCGGCTTGAAAAACTTGAGCAGGATATATATGAAAATATTAAACCTTGGGACAGGGTTCAAATAGCCCGTCTAGCCAGTAGGCCAACAACACTTGATTATATTTCTTATCTCTTTGACGGCTTTTTTGAGTGCCATGGTGACCGGACCTTTGCCGATGATGAGGCCATAGTTGGCGGTGTTGCCAAGTTTAAAGGATTACCTGTTACAGTGATTGGTCATCAGCGCGGGAAAGATACGAAAGAAAATATTCGCAGAAATTTTGGAATGCCTCATCCTGAAGGCTACCGAAAAGCATTGCGATTAATGAAGCAGGCTGATAAATTTAATCGCCCGATTATTTGTTTTATTGACACAAAAGGAGCTTATCCAGGAAAAGCAGCTGAAGAACGAGGTCAAAGCGAAGCCATTGCTCGGAATCTGTTTGAAATGGCGGGTCTTCGGGTCCCGGTAATTTGTGTTGTGATTGGTGAGGGCGGCAGCGGCGGTGCCTTAGCGCTTGGCGTTGGCAACCGTATTTATATGCTCGAAAATTCAACTTACTCCGTTATTTCTCCTGAAGGAGCAGCTGCTATTTTGTGGAAGGATGCGTCTCTTGCAAAAAATGCAGCTGAAACAATGCGAATTACCGCGCCTGACCTAAAAGATCTGGGCATTATTGATGATATTATTCCAGAAATTAAAGGTGGAGCTCAAAAGGACGTAAAACAGCAGGCAGAGGAAATTGAAAAGATGCTGAAAGCTTCACTAACAGACTTATTAAAACTATCAGAAGAAGAATTAATAGCGGACCGGTATAACCGGTTTAGAACCATTGGCGAATTCACAGTTGCGAAAGATTATATTAGTGTAAATTAAAAAATCGTGCTCTCCACGGGCACGTTTTTTTAATTTTGTTGTTCACAGATTTTTCACGCAAAATCCCTTAAATTGTTAAAGATAACGATTACAAACGAAAATGAAGCGCTACCAGTTTACTAATTATTCCGTCTATTATAATTACTAATATGAATCGGTTGTTAACGCGTTTTCTTCATGTTATTTTATAAATATTCGAGGGTTTTATGTTAATAATAATAAAGTACTAAGAAATGTAGGCATAATTAATTCTTTTACTAACAAAGGTGTACATACGGTTCAAATTATTTCTGAGGTGATAAACATGAAAAAAATAGGCGTACTTACAAGTGGGGGAGATTCCCCAGGGATGAATCCAGCAATACGTGCTGTTGTCCGTAAAGCAATTTTTCATAATGTAGATGTTTATGGTATTTATGGCGGCTATGCAGGATTAGTTAGTGGGAATATAAAAAAACTTGAGCTTGGTTCTGTTGGCGATATCATTCACCGCGGAGGTACAATGCTTCAGTCTGCCCGTCTACCGGAATTTGCAAATAAAGAAGTACAAAAAAAAGGAATTGAGCAGCTTCTTGCTCACGGGATTGAGGGACTTGTTGTAATCGGTGGTGACGGTTCCTATCGCGGCGCAAAAGCCTTAACTGAGCAAGGATATCCATGTGTTGGTGTACCTGGAACGATAGATAATGATATCCCAGGAACAGAATTAACTATCGGCTTTGATACGGCTCTTAATACAGTTATTGATGCAATTGATAAAATTCGTGATACAGCAACATCACATGAACGAACATTTGTTATTGAAGTAATGGGACGTAATGCCGGTGACATAGCTTTATGGGCTGGACTTGCAGGCGGCGCGGAAACCATTTTAATACCGGAAGAAAATTATGATATGAGAGAAGTGGCTGAAAGGCTGCGCAGTGGACATGAACGTGGCAAAAAGCATAGTATTATTGTCGTGGCAGAAGGCGTATGCAGTGGCTACGAATTTGCCCGCCAGCTTAAAGAAACCACTGAATTTGATACAAGAGTTTCGGTTCTAGGACATATTCAGCGCGGCGGTTCACCAACCGTAGCAGATAGGGTGTTAGCCAGCAGGCTTGGCGCACGCGCGGTTGAACTGCTAATTGAAGGAAAAGGCGGACGTGCCGTAGGAATTGAAAATAATAAGCTTGTTGACTACGATATTATTGAGGCCTTAGAGAAAAAACACACGCTCGATCTTGACTTATTTAAATTATCTAAGGAATTATCAATATAGGAATTTGAAGTTGTCTTTTCTAAAATAGGAGGAAAAAAGCATGCTACGAAAAACAAAAATCGTTTGTACGATTGGACCTGCAAGCGAATCAGTGGAAAAATTAACTCAATTAATTAATTCGGGTATGAATGTTGCCAGATTAAATTTTTCTCATGGAGATTTTGAAGAACATGGGGCAAGAATCAAAAATATCCGGGAAGCCTCAAAGCAAACTGGAAAGACCGTAGCCATCCTGCTCGATACAAAGGGGCCGGAAATCCGTACCAATAATATGCAAAACGGAGCAATTGAGCTTGAAGCGGGTAAGAACATCATTATTTCCATGACAGAGGTAGAAGGTACGACTGAGAAATTTTCTGTTACATACCCTGGATTAATTGAAGATGTACATGTAGGCTCAAGAATTCTTTTAGACGATGGATTAATCGGTCTTGAAGTAATCGAAATCAATCAAGCTGAAAAAGAAATCTATACTAAAATTTTAAATAGCGGTACTTTAAAGAATAAAAAAGGTTGTAACGTTCCTGGAGTATCAGTTAATTTACCAGGGATTACAGGCAAAGACACCCAAGATATTTTATTTGGGATTGAGCAGGGTGTTGATTTCATCGCAGCATCATTTGTTCGCCGCGCTAAAGATGTATTAGAAATTCGTCAGCTTTTAGAAGAAAATAATGGAACAAACATTCATATCATCCCTAAAATTGAAAATCAAGAAGGCGTAGATAACATCGATGAAATTCTTGAAATTTCTGATGGATTAATGGTTGCGCGTGGAGACCTTGGCGTAGAAATTCCTGCTGAAGAAGTACCACTTGTGCAAAAAATGCTCATTAAGAAGTGTAATGCCCTAGGAAAACCTGTCATTACAGCTACGCAAATGCTTGATTCTATGCAGCGTAACCCTAGACCAACTCGTGCAGAAGCGAGTGACGTTGCAAATGCCATTTTTGATGGTACCGATGCCATTATGTTATCTGGTGAGACAGCTGCAGGGCAATACCCTGTAGAAGCGGTACAAACCATGCATAACATTGCGTCAAGAGCGGAACAAGCTTTGGATCATAGAGAAATCTTATCAAGCCGCAGTAAGGACACTGAGCACAATCTTACCGATGCAATTGGACAATCTGTAGCCCATACTGCTTTAAATCTTGAGGTTAAGTCGATTATTACACCAACAGAGAGCGGTCACACGGCTAAAATGATTTCTAAGTATCGTCCAAAAGCAGCTATTGTTGCGGTGACCGCTAATGAGCATACTGTACGTCGACTTCAACTGGTTTGGGGTGTTTATTCCCATCTAGGCAGAACTTCAACAACTACGGATGAAATGCTGGATACTGCTGTTGAAACAAGCCTAGAAAGCGGTCTTGTTAAACATGGTGATTTAGTTGTCATCACTGCTGGCGTACCTGTTGGCGAAGCAGGCACAACGAACTTAATGAAGATTCATGTGGTTGGGGACATCATTACAAAGGCCCAAGGCATTGGACGCCGTTCTGCTTTTGGTAAAGTAGTCGTGGCACATGATGCAAAGGAAGCATTGGATAAAGTGAAGCCAGGAACGATCCTTGTTACAATCGGAACCGATCGTGATATGATGCCTGCAATTGAAAAGTGTGCAGCATTAATTACTCAAGAAGGTGGATTAACCAGCCATGCTGCTGTAGTTGGTCTTAACTTGAGCATTCCAGTCATCGTTGGAGTGGACCGTGCCCTTGAGTTATTTAAAGATGGTCAGGAAATTACCGTTGATGCAACAAGAGGAATTGTCTACAACGGTCATGCAAGTGTACTATAAACGTTTAAGCACTTTTTAACTGAGCAAATAAAAAAAACGTCAGGATCCAATTAATTTGGGGCTGACGTTTTTTTATAATCTTCTTGGATCTATTAGGTATATCATATTTCTCGACCTTTAATAAACGCCCAGATGTCATGGAAAACATTTGCACGATAAAGCGTGCTGATAATTACAAGGGTAACTGGCCCAACAATTAATCCTAAAAATCCTATTAATTTAAAGCCAACAAATAAGGCAATAAGGGTTGCTAACGGATCTAGGCCGATACTCGATGACAGGATCTTTGGCTCCATGATCTGACGCTGTACAAGGACAATAATATAAAGAACACCTAAACCAATGGCAAGCCCCATATCACCGTTAATGGAAGTATAAATAATCCATGGCACAAAGACGGCCCCTGTTCCCAAGTAGGGAATAATATCAACAATCCCTGTTGCTAATGCTATGGTAATAGCATAATCTACTCTAAGGATGAGCAAACCTATTAGAATAATGACAGTTGTGATCGATATAAGAGTAAGCTGCGCTTTGATAAAGCCGAATAACGCCTTTTTTAAGTCGGCGAAAACCGTCTTACCACTTGTTTTCGCTTTTTGTGGAAGTATCCGGCCGCCCATTGCAGACAAGTGATACCAATCCTTGCTGATAAAGAAAGTTGCTAATAAAGAGAAAATGAGGACAGTAGCAGCGTTGGGAAACCAAGAAAGGATATTAGGGATATTTCCGAATAGATTTTTAATAAAAGACCCAACCGTTGAGCCGATTTTTGCCCCTACATTTTGAATATTACCAATAATCGTGTCCTGTTGGCCTGCTTCCAGTTTATTGAATACACTTGTTAATTGGTTATAGAAGGGAATAATTTGGGCTGTAAAATAATCCTCTAAATAATTAATCAGTGTATCAAGATGTTCCGGAACCACTGTAGCCAAGTAGGCAGCACCAGAGACAATCTCTGCGACTAAAAGCGTAATTAAACCAGCACAAAAAGCAAATATCACGATTAATGAGATTAGGACAGCAAGAACGCGCGGCATTTTTGCCTTTTTCTCAAGCAGATCGACTAAAGGATTAATCAGAAAGGCTATGATAAGACCTATTAAAAATGGATACGTGACTTTTGATAAAAAATAAAACAGATACAACGCCAAACACACACCGCCAACTACGAGTAATAATCGTATGGACCGGTATATATATTTAAGCTCCAAAAACAGCCCTCCTATAGTAATTAATAACTTCAGTTTAACATTTTATGTTCAAAACTGCATAATTTTCCAGAAAATTTATTCTCTGAAAATATTACGAACCAACTTAGAAAAAGTTTCACTAGATCATAAAAAAGAAAAAAGGCAGATGGCTATTCCAGGCTGTGAAAAAATAGTATGGTAAGATAATTTGGAAAGGATTGGTGAACAATGCTAAGCGAGTCATTATTATTCCTCTTGCTTTTACTCGTCATCGGATTAATTGCGAAAAATAGTTCCTTGATGCTTGCTATTGCTGTCTTGCTATTATTGAAGGCTGGGGGGTTAGAGGCTAAATCCTTTTCCTTTATTCAGTCTAAGGGGATTAACTGGGGGGTAACGCTGATTACTATTGCTGTACTGGCCCCAATTGCCAGCGGGGATATCGGCTTTAAAGACTTAACCTCATCCTTTAAGTCACCATATGCTTGGATTGCGCTTATTTCGGGGATGCTTGTGGCACTACTTGCAAAGGGGGGCGTCAAACTGTTGGCAGATGACCCGCAGATCACTACCGCATTAGTACTAGGTACGATTCTGTCTGTTTCTATATTTAAGGGTGTAGCAGTAGGGCCTCTGATTGGTGCTGGGATCGCCTATACCGCTATGAAAATTTTTGGTTTTTTTACCTAGATTTTTTGTAAAATAATATTTTTTTGCTTTTTTCGGTGTCTTTTCATTCACAAAAATCTGATAATTGTTTATAATAGGCTTGTAAGCGTATCCTTATTTACATAAACTATATATAAATGGTGAATTACTTTTAAAGTCTTTTTTTAAATGATTTTTAAAAAGAAACCTTTCTTGGATTGATTCCGAGCAATCGCTCAGTCCATAAAAAGAAAGAAAAAGATAGGCGTCACTTGACTAAGTCAAATACTATATATCAAGCTTTTAACTCAGGCTGAAACTGATAATTGCTTTCAGTTGTAATAAGTATTTTTGCCTTAAGGAAAATATAACTGTCTTATCAGGCATAAGTGTAATGATGAGCTGACTATTAGTAAATGTCAGCAGTGAGGTTTTTTTAGAAAGATGGGGAAATTTAGAATGTGAGGAGAGATTTTTCTATGACAGTAACACGCGGTCTTGAAGGGGTAGTGGCTACAACATCTTCCATAAGCTCTATTATTGATGACACACTGACATATGTTGGCTATGACATTGATGACTTAGCCGTAAATGCCAGCTTTGAAGAGGTCATCTATTTATTATGGCATCGAAGATTACCAAATGCAGAAGAGTTAGGAGAGTTAAAAACACAGCTAGCTGAAAACTCAGCACTGCCAGATGAAGTCATCCAGCACTTTAAGATGTATCCGATTGAGAAGGTACATCCAATGGCAGCCCTTCGATCAGCAGTTTCATTATTAGGTTTATATGATGACGAAGCGGACTTAATGGACGATGAAGCCAACTATCGAAAAGCAGTTCGCCTCCAAGCGAAAATGCCGGCAATTGTTACTACGTTCGCCCGTGTTAGAAAAGGGCTTGAACCAGTGGCGCCAAGAAAAGATTTAAGCTTTGCAGCCAACTTCTTATATATGTTAACCGGCAAAGAACCTGAACCAATTGCGGTAGAAGCGATGAATAAGGCATTGGTGTTACACGCGGATCATGAATTGAATGCATCTACCTTCACTGCCCGCGTATGTGTTGCAACATTATCTGATGTTTATTCAGGTGTCACATCAGCTATTGGTGCTTTAAAAGGGCCTCTTCATGGCGGTGCAAACGAAGCGGTAATGAAAATGTTAACTGAAATTAGCACACTCGAAAACGTAGAACCATACGTTCGAGGCAAGCTTGCCAACAAAGAAAAAATCATGGGCTTTGGCCACAGGGTATATCGTAAAGGTGATCCTCGTGCCAAGCACTTGAAAGAAATGTCTAAAAAATTAACAGAGCTAACTGGTGCACCGCACTGGTATGATATGTCTGTTCAGATTGAAGCCATTGTTACAGGTGAAAAGAAATTACCGCCAAACGTTGATTTTTATTCAGCTTCTGTATACCATAGCTTAGGAATCGATCATGATTTAATGACACCAATCTTTGCTGTAAGCCGTGTATCAGGCTGGTTAGCTCATATCCTAGAACAATATGAAAATAACCGTTTGATCCGTCCACGTGCGGAATATACAGGCCCAGGCATGCAAAAATATGTGCCAATTGAGCAAAGAGGTTAATATTTTACTTTTTTTCAAAAAATTGATTCAATAGTATTGAATTAATAAAGGTTAGAGGTTAATCTCTCTAACCTTTGATTCAGTCTTTTGATAGATCACGAACAAAGTTTAAGGTTTTTTACATACCAGGAGGGAGACTTACAAATGCAAGGCGAAAAAATCACAGTTACAAACGGCGTATTAAATGTACCAAACAATCCTATTATTCCATTTATCGAAGGGGACGGCATTGGTCCTGATATTTGGGCTGCTTCCGAGAGAGTTCTAAATGCTGCTGTAGAAAAAGCCTATAAAGGCGAGCGTAAATTAATCTGGAAGGAAGTTCTAGCTGGCGAAAAGGCTTTTAACCAAACCGGTGAGTGGCTTCCTAAAGAAACACTTGATGTGATCAATGAGTATCTAATTGCAATCAAAGGTCCATTAACTACTCCTGTTGGCGGAGGAATTCGTTCCTTAAACGTTGCTCTGCGTCAAGAGTTAGATTTATTTGTATGCTTACGTCCAGTAAGATGGTTTGAAGGCGTTCCTTCACCAGTTAAGCGTCCAGAAGATACTGATATGGTCATTTTCCGTGAAAATACTGAAGATATCTATGCTGGTATTGAATATGAAAAAGGATCAGAAGCAGCAAAGAAGGTAATCGACTTCTTACAAAATGAAATGGGTGTTAACAAAATTAGATTCCCTGAAACTTCTGGTATTGGCATCAAGCCAGTTTCTGAAGAAGGTACAAATCGTCTAGTTCGTGCGGCAATTAACTATGCCATTAAAGAAGGACGTAAGTCTGTTACACTTGTGCATAAAGGGAATATCATGAAATTCACTGAAGGCGCATTTAAAAACTGGGGCTATGCTCTTGCAGAAAAAGAATTCGGTGATAAAGTGTTCACTTGGTCACAATATGACCGTATTAAAGCAGAACAAGGCACAGACGCTGCGAACAAAGCACAAGCTGATGCTGAAGCTGCTGGTAAAATCATCGTGAAAGATGCGATTGCTGATATTTTCTTACAACAAATCCTTACACGTCCACGCGAGTTCGATGTTGTTGCAACATTAAACTTAAACGGTGACTATATTTCTGATGCTCTTGCAGCTCAAGTTGGTGGTATTGGAATTGCTCCAGGAGCTAACATCAACTATGAAACAGGGCATGCAATCTTTGAAGCAACACATGGTACTGCACCTAAATATGCTGGTCTAGATAAAGTAAATCCATCCTCCGTTATTTTATCAGGAGTATTACTGCTTGAGCACTTAGGCTGGAATGAAGCGGCAACTATGGTAATTAAATCAGTAGAAAAAACAATTGCATCTAAAGTGGTAACATATGACTTTGCTCGTTTAATGGAAGGTGCAACCGAAGTAAAAACTTCGGAGTTTGGTGATGAGCTTATTAAGAACATGGAATAATCATCTTGCTTGCACAAAGCGCATGAGTGTCTAAAAGGACCTTTGTTCTCTAAATGCTTTATCAGGAACAGGGGCTGTTTTTAACAGCCCCTGCCTGCATGTATATGTTTAAAAAAACTAATACGTTTAAGGGGAGAGCTTAAAATGTCATTAAAACGTAAAAAGATTTCTGTTATCGGCGGCGGTTTTACTGGTGCGACAACTGCTTTTTTACTAGCTCAAAAGGAACTTGGAGATGTTGTTTTAGTTGATATCGCTCCAATGGAAAACCCTACAAAAGGTAAAGCATTAGATATGCTTGAAGCTAGTCCTGTACAAGGTTTTGATGCCAGAATCACTGGTACATCTAACTATGAGGACACACGTGATTCTGATATCGTTGTGATTACAGCTGGTATTGCACGTAAGCCAGGCATGAGCCGTGATGATTTAGTGCAAACAAACCAAAAAGTGATGAAAAGTGTTACACAAGAGATCGTAAAATACTCTTCAAACTGTACGATTGTTGTTTTAACTAACCCAGTGGACGCGATGACTTACACTGTATTTAAGGAATCTGGTTTCCCTAAAAATCGTGTAATCGGCCAATCTGGTGTTCTTGATACAGCTCGTTTCCGGACATTTGTTGCTCAAGAATTAAATGTTTCTGTTAAAGATGTTACAGGCTTCGTTCTTGGCGGCCATGGTGACGATATGGTTCCACTTGTTCGCTACTCCTATGCGGGCGGTATTCCATTAGAAACGTTAATTTCTAAAGATCGTTTAGATGCGATTGTTGAACGTACTAGAAAGGGTGGCGGCGAAATCGTAAATCTTTTAGGTAACGGAAGTGCTTACTACGCACCGGCTGCTTCTTTAGTCGAAATGTGTGAAGCTATTCTTAAAGATCAACGCCGTGTATTACCATCCATTGCATACCTAGAAGGCGAGTTTGGCTATGATGGGATTTATCTTGGTGTTCCAACAATCCTTGGTGCAAATGGGATTGAAAAGGTAATCGAATTAGATTTAACTGCTGAGGAGAAGGCAGCATTAGACAAATCAGCCGAATCTGTCCGAAATGTAATGCAAGTATTAGTCTAATCATATTTTAGATTCGGGGATCACAAGCGGTCTCCGAATTTTTTTTATCAATAATGCGATCGCTTACATAAAGGGGGGTATTCTGATGTTATTAGGAAAAAAAAGAAAGCTAGGCCGAAGAATTGAAGAGATTAGTGTTGGTGAAAAGTTGTCAATAACGGAAAAAATTGAAGATAAGGATCTCCTATTATTCCTAGGACTGACTGATGATGCAAATCCACTTTATATACAGCATGATTATGCTACCCAAACGCCATTTGAAAGGCCGATCGTTCCAAGTATCATGCTAACAGGTATTATTACTTCCGCCGTATCAAAATATCTGCCCGGACCAGGCAGCTATATCTTAAAGCAAGAAATCGAGTTTCTTAAGCCTGTTTATCATTATGGGACAGTTGAGTTTCTATTTGAGGTGGTTGCGGTGAAACGATCAGAGCATGTAGTGGATATTCATGTCGTAGGTGTAAATGAAGCAAATGTAACGGTGATTGATGGGATGTTAAAGGTGTGCCCGCCGCATCGGCTAGAGGATATCCATGGGAAGGCTTTGGATAATTTTTGAATTTGAGTTATGAACAAATTTCTTCATGGACAATCTTAAAAGAAAAGAGGTAATTGCGGTCAAAGAAAGAAGGTTTCATTGACCGCCGAGAAGAAAAAGAGGCCCATAAGGGAAAAGAAAAAGGGTTTCATTGACGGAGGGATAGATAAAGGGGATAAAAAGGTCAATGAAAAAGATCATTGACCTTCTTTTCAGAATAAGGGCCTGCAGGGTAAATGAATATATTCTAATTGCTCAACATGGAAGGTAAGTAGCCTTTATAATCAATGCATTAATAACCTCATTTATGCTGCTCTAAGATCTTCACTCAAAATAACGTAATTTTCTGTCCCCTATCGATTTAAAGTTCTTTTTAAGTATCCGTCGAATGATCTTTTTTGAATCAATTATTCCACACCACTCAAATACACCTTTTGTAGTAATCCTCATACTCGGAAATAATAACCGAATCTCCTCTTCACTTCAAAAAGATAAATAATCTCTTGAAAAAGAATCAAAATATCAATCTGAAAAAATGTATTGTTAACCTCAAGGAGTAAATCATTTAAAATTAAGCAATCACTTTGTAGTTGCTCTCTTAATAAATCAAACTGGACCTCCCCTTCAAAACCTTTCTCTTTATATAGATAGTACTTTTCCTGTTCCGATGTTAAATCCATTTGATTATTTAAGATCCTTAGAACCTTTAACTCTTCTGGTACAGAACGTGGCTTATATGCCATATTACACATCCTTTCTTTTACAAATACTATTGTATAAAACAAAAATGGCGAAGCCAGCGAGAATTGTGAATTCTTTGTAAATTTTTTTACATGAAAGCGGTCTTATTTAACAAATATCGATCTTAGCCCATAAAACTAGATAATCCATATTCCTTATAGATATAATGAGGGTATCTAGTAAAATGGGGGTTATTTGATGAAAAATAAAGTACTAGTTGTCGATGATGAACAATCAATCGTGACCTTACTTCAATATAATTTAGAACAGGCTGGATTTGAAGTTGTTACAGCTATGGATGGGGCAGATGGAAAACGATTAGCCGAATCGGAGTCACCTGATATTATTATCTTAGACTTGATGCTGCCAAACATAGATGGAATGGATGTTTGCAAACAACTGCGTCAACAAAATATTATGACCCCAATCCTCATGTTAACTGCAAAAGACGATGAGCTTGATAAAATTATAGGACTCGAGCTTGGTGCTGATGATTATATGGTCAAGCCTTTTAGTCCGCGGGAGGTCATCGCCCGCGTCAAAGCCATTTTAAGAAGAACACAAATCCAAACAGAAACAGCAGCCGTAGACAATGATCAAACAGAAGAGCAGATTCAGATTGGGAAATTAACGATTTACCCAGGAAAATATGAAGCCTTTTTCCAAGAAAATCAATTGGAATTAACCTTGAAGGAATTTGAATTGCTCCTTTATCTTGGACAAAATAAAGGACGTGTATTGACCAGGGATCAATTGCTAAGTGCTGTTTGGAATTATGACTTTGCAGGCGATACTAGAATTGTCGATGTTCATATTTCACACCTTCGGGAAAAAATTGAAGAAGATACAAAAAAGCCTGCCTACATTAAAACGATCCGCGGCTTGGGCTATAAACTGGAGGGACCTAAAGGAGAATGATCAAGTTCCGCTCAAGGACTTTCATTGCATTAATTAGTTTACTTGTGGTTGTTTTAATTGGATTAGGTATATTGCTTGGGCAATTTTTTAAATATAATTTTTTAGATACGCTGAATGATAAAATAAAAGTAGAAATCTGGTGGCTTTTATCGGCTGGTTTCGGCACTGCAATAATTGTCACTGTGATTCTTGGAATCAGGATTACCACAAGGTACACAAAGCCGATTAAAGAGGCAACCGAAGTGGCAATTGAACTTGCGCATGGTAATTATCGTGCCCGTACAACAGTGAATAGGTTAAATGATACTGGAATGTTAGGTTCTTCAATTAACATGCTGGCAGAAAATCTACAGGAACTCACCAAAGTTCGAGATATGCAGCAGGACCGCTTGAGCGCTCTAATTGAAAATATGGGAGCTGGTTTAATCCTAATTGACAGCAGAGGGTATATTAATTTAATCAACAAGGGCTATATTGATATTTTTCATATCAATCCGAGTGAGTATCTAAATAAACAATATTATGAAGTTGTTGAATATGAAGAGATTTGTCAGCTTATTGCGGAGGTATTTCGTACGGAACAAAAAGTAAGTAAGCAATTACATTTACCTTTGCAGATAGAAAGAAAATATTTTATCGTTTATGGGGTTCCAATCATCGGTGCCAACAATGTCTGGAAGGGTGTATTGCTCGTATTTCACGATATATCCGAAATCAAAAAATTGGAACAAATGCGTAAGGATTTTGTTGCCAATGTTTCTCACGAATTAAAAACTCCAGTCACCTCGATAAAGGGTTTTACGGAAACCCTCCTAGATGGTGCGATGAATAACAAAGAAACCCTTCAATCGTTCCTCTCAATTATATTAAAAGAAAGCGACCGGCTGCAGTCACTGATTCAAGACCTTTTGGAGCTTTCAAAAATTGAGCAGCAAGGCTTTCAGTTAAATATTCAGTCGATTGATTTATATTCTCTTCTTCAAGATGTCCTAAAACTTTTGGAGGGGAAAGCTAATACGAAAAAAATTCAGTTCGAGTTTCACTGTAAACTGAACCAAGTCCGAATAAAAGGGGATTTGGATCGATTAAAGCAGGTGTTTATCAATCTAATCAATAATGCAATAACGTATACACCGGCTGATGGGGTGGTTAGTATAAACCTGCTAGACAGTGATGACAAGGTGCGTATTTCTGTAAAAGATACTGGAGTGGGCATCCGTAAAGAAGATATTCCCCGGATTTTTGAACGATTTTACCGGGTGGACCGAGCGAGAAGTCGAAACTCTGGTGGTACAGGCCTCGGCTTAGCTATTGTGAAACATTTAATGGAAGCCCATCACGGGAGCATAAGTGTAAAGAGTAAATTGGGCAAAGGCAGTGAATTTATCATTGAACTGCCAAAAGAAGTGATTTTGAAGGATGGTGAAAGTTAAATGGATAAGAAAAAGCTTGTGCTGATTGATGGGAATAGTATTGCTTATCGCGCCTTTTTTGCGCTCCCATTACTTAATAATGATAAAGGAATACATACAAATGCGGTTTATGGTTTTACAATGATGTTGATGAAAATATTGGAGGATGAAAAGCCGACCCATATGCTGGTTGCCTTTGATGCAGGTAAAACGACGTTTCGGCATAAAACCTTTGGCGAGTACAAAGGCGGCCGGCAAAAAACACCGCCTGAGCTGTCAGAGCAGTTCCCGTTCATTCGTGAGCTGTTGGATGCCTACGGTATTTCAAGGTATGAGCTCGAAAATTATGAAGCAGATGATATTATAGGTACGCTTTCGTTGACGGCTGAAAAGGATGGCTTTGAGGTAAAAGTCATTTCCGGTGATAAAGACTTGACACAGCTATCCTCGCCGATCACCACTGTCGGCATTACCAGAAAAGGAATAACAGATATTGAGGAATATACACCTGAGCATGTCGCAGATAAATACGGCCTGATTCCAGAGCAAATAATTGATATGAAAGGCTTGATGGGAGATGCATCTGATAATATCCCTGGAGTTCCGGGAGTAGGTGAAAAGACCGCCATTAAGCTTCTTAAAGAATTTTCTACCTTGGAAAACTTATTAGATTCCATTGACCAGGTAAGCGGGAACAAGCTGAAGGAAAAATTAGCTGAATTTAAAGAACAAGCTATAATGAGCAAAGAACTTGCGACCATTGAACGGCAAGCGCCGGTAGGAGTGGATTTGGATACGATTGCTTATGAAGGCTATACAAGAGAAAAACTAATCGGCTTATTTAAAGAATTAGGCTTCAACTCTTTACTGGAAAAGCTCGGGGATGAACCAATCGAAACAGTGGAACATGTGCTTGAGGATATCGACTACGTGATTCCAGAAGAAATTACGGAAGAGCTCTTTACTGATCTCAATTATTTCTATGTTGAAATGCTTGATGATAATTATCATTATGCCGATATTATTGGTTTTTCAATTGTGAATAAAAAAGGCCATTATTACTTGCCGACAGATCTAGCGTTAAAATCAGACGTTTTTAAAAAGTGGGCGGAGGATGAACAGAAAAAGAAAATTGTTTATGATGCCAAGCGCTCTGAGGTTTCTTTACGAAGATATGATATCCATTTAAAAGGAACTGATTTTGATATTCTAATGGCAGCATATTTGGTTAATCCATCGGAAAATATTGAAGATTTAGCCGCGATTGCCAAAAGGTATCAAATCCATAATATTCAATCAGACGAATCTTTTTATGGAAAAGGGGCGAAACGGAAGGTTCCTGAAACTGCAAAGCTTGCCGAACATCTTGTTCGAAAAAGCCTTGCCATGTCAGATTTAAGAGACAAACTCGAAGATGAATTAAGGGAAAATGAACAATACGAATTATTCGAGAAACTAGAAATGCCTTTATCGCTAATCTTAGCTGACATGGAATCTTGCGGTATTAGGGTAGAGCAGGATCGGCTGCAGATGATGGGGAAAGAACTCACACAGAGGCTCATTGAGATTGAGGAAAAGATATGTGAGTTAGCTGGTGAAAAGTTTAATATCAATTCCCCTAAACAATTGGGAGTGATCCTTTTTGAAAAATTAGGCTTGTATTCCTATAAGAAAACGAAGACTGGTCACTCAACATCAGCCGATGTATTAGAGAAATTAGCAGAGGATCATGAAATCATACAGTATATACTTTTATATCGCCAGCTCGGGAAGCTTCAATCCACTTATATTGAGGGACTGCTCAAAGTCATTAACCCAAAAACAGAAAAGGTCCATACAAGATACCAGCAAACATTAACAGCAACAGGCCGTTTAAGCTCAATCGACCCGAACCTGCAAAACATCCCGATTCGTCTTGAGGAAGGGCGGAAAATCCGGCAAGCATTTGTTCCTTCCGAAAAGGGCTGGGTCATTTTTGCAGCAGACTATTCGCAGATTGAATTGCGAGTGCTTGCCCATATAGCCGGTGATGAAAAGCTAATTGATGCTTTTAAGCACGATATGGATATCCATACGAAAACGGCGATGGAGGTATTTCATGTTGAAGAAGATGAGGTAACCTCTAATATGAGAAGACAGGCTAAGGCTGTAAACTTTGGAATTGTTTATGGAATCAGTGATTATGGACTTTCACAATCGTTAGGGATCACCAGGAAAGAAGCAGGACAGTTTATTGACCGTTATCTTCATACGTATCCAGGTGTTAAGGAATATATGGATGATATTATTCACTCTGCCCGACAAAAAGGGTATGTGACCACCTTAATGCAGAGGAGACGGTACCTTCCGGAAATTACTGCCCGTAATTTTAATTTACGGAGCTTTGCTGAAAGAACTGCGATGAACACTCCAATCCAAGGAACCGCCGCTGATATTATCAAAAAAGCTATGATTGATATGGACGAGGCCTTAAAGGATAAAGGTCTTCAAACACGTCTCTTACTCCAGGTTCATGACGAATTAATCTTTGAAGCTCCTGAGGAGGAGATTGAAATCCTGAAGAAATTAGTTCCTGATGTCATGGAAAATGCCCTTGAATTAAAAGTACCTTTGAAGGTTGACTATGCCTATGGCCCAACCTGGTTTGATGCTAAATAATAAGGAGGATCTACATTGCCGGAGCTTCCTGAAGTAGAAACCGTTAGAAAAACATTAAAACATCTAGTGCTTCATAAGGAAATTGCCAACATTACTGTCTATTGGCCTAAAATCATTAAAAATCCTGTTGAGGTGGAACAATTTATTGATGCCTTAAAAGGAGAAACAATCGTTGATATAGGCCGAAGAGGGAAATTTTTAATTATTTATACAGATCAATTTGCGTTGGTGTCTCATTTACGAATGGAGGGTAAATATGGTCTGTATCCAAAAGAAGAGCCTTTTGATAAGCACACACATGTGATTTTTCATTTTACTGATGATACCGAGCTAAGATATCGCGATGTGCGCAAATTTGGGACGATGCATCTCTATAAAAAGGGCGAAGAATTCGTACAGCCTCCATTGTTGGAACTTGGTCCTGAACCATTTTCGGAGGAGTTTACAAAGAAATACTTAGCTGAAAAATTAAAAAAGACTAATCGCAGGATTAAAACAGCCTTATTAGACCAAAAGTTGTTTGTTGGTCTTGGAAATATCTATGTTGATGAGGCTCTATTTCGTTCAGCTGTTCATCCTGAGCGGATTGCAAGTACGCTTAATGAAGAGGAAATATCAGTACTGCATGATGAGATTGTCGCGACCTTAAGGGAGGCGGTAACAAAAGGCGGCAGTACGATTCGTTCGTATGTAAACTCTCAAGGCCAAATCGGAATGTTTCAACTGGACTTATACGCATATGGAAGAAAAGGGGAAGCGTGTAAAAAATGCGGAACACCCCTAGAGAAAACCACTGTTGGCGGTCGGGGAACACACTATTGTCCGAACTGCCAGAGAATTTAATGTTTAACTTTGAAAACTGTCCAGCTCCAGCGCCTAGGGGCTCTTAGGTCTAAGCCAATCCGTCAAGAAGCTTAAAGAGCAACCTTCTCGCCGGCTCGTCTGTAGCCTTGCGCCCCTGTTCAAGGCGCTTCCGCTTTTCGTTAACATTGGATGGGCTCCTGCCATATACTATCGTAGTGATTACGGAGGAAGGAGCCCTAGACATCATGGTTCAGTTATTCTCACTTCTTATATTAGCTTTCGCTCTCAGCCTTGACAGCTTTAGCGTTGGCTTCACCTACGGGTTGAGGCAAATGGTTATGCCGCTTAAATCCGTTTTAATTATAGCTACCTGCTCGGCGGTCTCATTAATGATAGCCGTGTCAATCGGACATGGTCTGGAAAAGATACTATCACCGAAACTAACGGCAAGCCTTGGAGGGATCATCTTAATCGTCCTTGGTGCCTGTGTATTGTATCAGTTTTTTCGGCCTGAGAAAGAAAAAGAAGAGCTAACACAAGAAAAAACCATCGTTAACTTTGAAATCCGCTCTTTAGGAATCGCCATAAACATCCTAAAAAAGCCGATGTCTGCCGATTTTGACCAATCTGGAACCATTACAGGGATCGAAGCCTTAATGCTTGGCTTAGCCTTATCATTAGATTCTTTTGGTGCAGGGATTGGAGCAGCCATGCTTGGGTATTCTCCCTTTTCCTTAGCCTTTGCGGTCGCCGTCATGAGTTCTCTATTTGTTCTGTTAGGAATCAAAAGTGGCACATTTTTCCATAAATTTGACTGGATTCAAAAATTCACCTTCTTACCAGGAGTCTTATTAATCATCATTGGAGTTATGAAGTTATAAACCCAGAAAGGATTAGAACATGTCACTAGTTATTGGGCTAACAGGCGGAATTGCCAGTGGAAAAAGTACAGTTTCAAACATGTTGAAAGAAATGTCAATCACAGTTATCGATGCAGATGTAGAAGCCCGCTTAGCAGTAATGAAAGGTGAACCTGCTTATAAGAAAATAATTGCCGAATTTGGCGAGGGTATTCTTTTAGAAAATGGAGAAATCGACCGGCAAAAACTTGGCGCGATTATCTTTCATCAAGCTGACAAACGGAAGCGATTAAATGAAATCTCCCATCCGGAAGTAAGACGAAGAATGCTTGAACAAGTGGAGATTGCCAAAAGGAATAACGAAGAGGTTGTGGTCTTGGATATCCCCTTATTATTTGAAAGTAAACTAACCGCAATGGTTGAAAAAACGTTACTGGTTTATGTGGACATTGACATCCAATTGCAAAGATTAGTGGAAAGAAATAACCTAACCATCACAGATGCAGAAGCAAGAATCAGCTCTCAAATGCCCTTATCAGAAAAAATCAAGCTTGCAGATGCTGTAATTAATAATAATGGAACACTCGAAGAGACAAAGCAACAGCTCTTTACGGTATTAGATAAATGGGGCTTAAAACAAAAATAATCTATTGGAGAAGGCTTTAGCCTTCTTTTTTTGTTTAGAAAATGGTGTATCTGCACCTATTTAAAATTAATAAAAAAATTCCGCTATTTAATGATCACAATCAAACCTAAATATGTTATACTAATTACAACAATACTAGTTAATAGTATAACACTAATTCGGAAGGGGCCGTAAAATGAAAGCGAGAATTGCCATTAATGGATTTGGGAGAATTGGGAGGATGGTTTTTAGAAAAGCAATCCTTGAAAGTAATCTTGAGGTTGTAGCAATAAATGCGAGCTATCCGGCAGAAACATTAGCTCATCTAATTAAATATGATACAAATCATGGGCCATTTCAGGGGGATGTCATCCCTTTAGATAAAGAATTAATTGTCAATGGTAAAAGAGTTAAACTTATAAATAATCGTGTGCCTGAGGAATTACCATGGAGAGAACTTGGGATTGATATTGTTATTGAGGCAACGGGAAAATTTAATTCTCGTGAACAAGCTGCACTACATCTTGAAGCAGGCGCCAAAAAGGTTATTTTAACAGCACCAGGCAAAAATGAGGACGTTACCATTGTAATGGGAGTAAATGAAGATAGGCTTGATCTCACTCAGCATGATATTATCTCCAATGCCTCTTGTACTACAAACTGTCTTGCTCCCGTTGCAAAGGTGTTAGATGAAAAATTCGGTATTGAGTGTGGTTTAATGACAACCATCCACTCTTATACAAATGACCAAAAAAATATTGATAATCCACATAAAGACTTACGGAGAGCCCGTTCATGTGGACAATCTATCATTCCAACAACAACAGGGGCAGCCAAGGCTATTTCATTGGTACTGCCACAATTAAAAGGAAAACTCCATGGGATGGCATTGCGTGTGCCTACGCCAAATGTTTCGTTAGTGGACCTAGTGGTGGATTTAAAGTGTGATGTCACACTAGACGATATTAATCAGGCATTCTTAGAAGAAGCAAATGGCTCATTAAAAGGGATTTTGGATTTTACAATGGAACCTTTAGTATCTGTAGACTTTAATACAAACTCCCATTCTGCTATTATTGACGGCCTTTCGACGATGGTGATGGGAACGAGAAAAGTGAAAGTCTTAGCCTGGTATGATAATGAATGGGGCTATTCATCCAGAGTGGTCGATCTTGCCCTTTATGTGGCAGAGGGAATCGCCAAAATGTCGAAGGTGAAAGTCAGCTAACCATTTTTCCCAATCATTTATAAAAATGCTGTCGTTTGACAGCATTTTTTTAGTGGTTTAAAATAAAAAGCAACAAGAGGTGTACCAAATCGTACACCTCTTTTTATATTTTTATCAGAATGTTGTAAAATAGATAAAAAAGGAAGAATCCTGGAGGGTATGGCTACTATGGTGAATATTTTTACACGTTTTAAAAAACAAATCGAAACTTCTGATCGAAATACGGAAGACTCTTTAAAAACGCACTATTATAAGGCAACCTTTAATCAATTGTTTCAGTCTGTAGAAAAGTTATTTCATGATGATGCGGATTGCCGGGTAACTACAGTATCTAAAGATCATGGGGAGATTGCTGTTGAAATTAATAAACCGATCCCTTGCTTTCTTGTTGTAACCATTGTTTCTGTCAAACCATTGGAAACGGCAGTAGATTTTAATATTTCTTCCGAGAGTTTTTCCATCCTAGGCATGTATCCTCAGTTGAAAAAGAGGATTGAATCCTATTATGAAAAGATTAACAAACTACATAACCTTGTCGAAATAAGAAAAAACTCGTAATCCCCTACTTGTGTTAAAGTCTGCTTTTTTATAAGATAAACTTAAGGATTTTGTTCGGGATTATAGGCATGTTTTTTAGAAAAATATGAAACGTATCACGCCTTTGTCTTCGCCCCTTTGGGGGAAAACCAGTGGCAAGTTCTTTTATTCAGATTTGGAGTTGATTAACAATGAAGTGCCCTTCATGTCAAAATTACGGTACACGTGTGCTTGATTCCCGGCCTGTTGATGAAGGACGTGCAACACGGAGAAGAAGAGAATGCGAGGAATGCGGTTATCGGTTTACTACTTTTGAGAAGATAGAAGAGATTCCCCTGATTGTAGTGAAAAAGGAAGGAACAAGAGAAGAATTCAGCCGTGATAAAATCCTAAGGGGCCTGATTAAGGCGTGCGAGAAACGCCCTGTTGCTTTAAAGGAGTTAGAGGATATTACGCATGGAGTAGAGAAAGACCTTCGCAGCCAGGGCATTTCGGAAATCAAAAGTGAGGCTGTTGGCGAGATGGTTATGGACAGGCTTGCGCATGTAGATGAAGTTGCCTACGTACGATTTGCTTCCGTTTACCGCCAATTTAAGGATATCAATGTATTTATAGACGAACTAAAGGAATTAATAAAAAAGGAAAAATCGTAAAAGGAGCTAAAAATTTTGGCTCTTTTTCTTAATTTATACAGGGGAAGGGTTGAATTGATATGGCGCAGCATTGGCAGGAAATTCTTCCGATCGACCGTTATATGGTAGCAGCCGGAGGGCTGCTGCATGAATATGATCGGAAAGTGCTGACGTTTTTATATCAGCCTCTGATTGGGTCAACTTGCTTAAGTTTGTATATGACGCTTTGGGCAGAGCTTGAGGAAAATCGTCTTTGGTCAGAATCATCCACACACCATCTATTAATGAATCTCATGGGAATGAATTTAAAGGAAATTTACGAAGCACGCTTAAAGTTAGAGGGAATCGGGTTAATCAAGACCTTTGTCAAGACAGTTGATGAAGAGCGTTCCTTCATTTATGAGCTTCAGCCTCCTTTAAATCCGGAGCAGTTCTTTTTAGATGGAATGTTGAATATCTATTTGTTCCGAAAAATTGGGAAAAACCATTTTTCCCGGCTGAAACGGTTTTTTACTGATAAACAAAAGCCAAAGGAAGATGAATTTCAAAATGTAACAAAGGCATTCCAGGATGTGTTCGCCTCGGCCACACTTGGGAGCATGCAATATATCCAAGATGTTTCAGGGGAATTACAAACTGAAGAGGATGAACAATTTATTGGCCGTCAGGAGCAAAAGGGGATTCAAATGGATGTCGATACTTTTGATTTTGGTCTGCTAATGGCCGGATTAAATGAATCGCTTGTACCTAAAAAGGCATTAACGAAAAAAGTGAAAGAAGTCATTAGTAATCTTTCATTCCTCTATAATATTAATCCGATTGAAATGAAAAATTTAATTCTCGATGCTATTAATCCAAATAATGATATCGATCTCGAAGAATTACGAAAAGCAGCAAGGAACTGGTATCAATTTGAAAATAATGAGCAGTATCCAAGCTTAGTAGAACGGACACAGCCGCCAAGGTACCGAGTCCAATTGGACGAGCCAAAGACGAAGGAAGAAATGTTGGTCCGTTCGTTAGAAACTACCTCTCCCGTTAAGGTATTTAGAGATGCTTCACACGGAATTGAACCATCTGATGCCGAATTGAAAATTATTGAAGATGTGATGTTCAAGAAGAAATTACTGCCTGGTGTTGTAAATGTTCTCATCCAATATGTCCTGTTAAAAGCAGATTCGAAATTTACTAAGAATTATGTTGAGCAAATTGCCAGCCATTGGGCGCGTAAGGAAGTTAAAACTGTAAAAGAGGCAATGGAATTAGCTAGAAGTGAACATAGTAAGTACCTTTCTTGGGATAAAGAAAAGAAAAGCAGAAAAGCCTCTAATAAAAAGCCTATTAGGACAGAGCTCTTGCCCGATTGGTTTGATAAAGAACCAAAGAAAGAACCTGCAGAAGGTCCAGAAGAAAAAAATCCTGATTTAGAGGCTAAAAAACGTGAAATCGAAGAAATGTTAAAAGCAATCGAAGATTAAGAGGTGACATATGGAAAAGATAAACCGAACACTAAAACGGATAGCCTCAAGTGAAAACTTTCAAAAACGATACGAAAAAATGCGACAAGAAACGCTTTCGCACCCTGCTGTTAAATCGTTTATATTGGAACATCAAGATGAACTGAACAAGGATTCAATCGAAAAAGGCTTAAATAAGCTATATGAGTACATTAATCAAAGTAAAGAATGTAATAAGTGTGAGAGTCTTGATGGCTGTATCAATATGATGAAAGGATACCACCCGGAGTTAGTATTAGTAAGAAATACAATTGATGTCCGTTATGAAAGATGCCCAAGAAAAATAATGGATGAAGAAAAAAGGAAAAATGAAAAGTTAATTAAAAGTTTATATGTGCCTAAAGATATTTTGAATGCTACGTTTGAGGATTTAGAACATGATGATAATCGAATCGATGCAATTCAAAAATCACTTTCATTTATTTTAAACTATGAACAAGGGAAGCCGGCAAAGGGTTTATTTTTATATGGAGAATTTGGAGTAGGGAAATCATATTTACTTGGCGCCATTGCTAACAAGCTGGCCAAAAAACAAATTTCCTCGATGATCGTTTATGTCCCGGAATTATTGCGAGAAATGAAAAGTTCAATAGCCGATTCCACCTTAAACGAAAAAATTGAGGCCCTGAAAAAAGAACCGATTTTAATGCTGGATGATATCGGGGCGGAGGCTATGTCAAGCTGGACAAGGGATGAGGTTCTTGGACCTATCCTGCAGTTTCGGATGCTGGAAAGCCTTCCTACCTTTTTTACGTCAAATTTTGATTTAAAAGGGCTCGAGCACCATTTAACCTATAGCCAGCGTGGTGAGGAAGAGAAAATGAAAGCCCGGAGAATTATGGAAAGAATCCGTACCTTGAGCCAGCCTGTTTTAGTAGATGGGCCGAATAGGAGATAATATTAGTATAAATGGATTGCCGGTACTTCCGGCGGTCCTTTTTTTTATTTAAATAACATTTCTGCGGCCTAGCGTACTTCTATTTTGGCCAAGTCCCCCATATACATTAAACAGAGATTTTTCTAAAAAGGGGGGATTTGGTTGGCGGAAATTATCTTCCAAAGCAAGAAGGATGCGAAGCGGTTTTATAACCACTTGCTAACGTATTTACCATGCATTTCTGATGAAAAAACTATTCTTCTAATAGAAGATCGACATATAGTACAAGTTCTAGATGGCAGCTTTTCTAATGAAATGTTTCAAAAGGTGAAAACAGCCTTTTATCATTTTATTACCACCGTGAAACGTAATGACTGGTTTCGAGATATTATTAAGAATCACTATTTTTTTCACAATGAGGAAGAACAACAGCAGATTATCGAAATTATTTATTCCATCCTGGAAGGTCAAAGAGAGGACCTTGCCGTTTTCTTAAAGGAAGCCAATAATGAGACGTCTTTTATTGAGGATGCAGTTGATCAAATTTTTCACGGAAATGTTTCTTTATCCTTCGATTCCTTGCTAAAATTTCGCTTGCGGCCATACCTGCAGATGCTCGAAGAATATGTAGAACTCGCCATTGATGAATACAAAATGGAGCAGGAATATCAAATGTTTATCCAAATGCTCCGCGACTTTTTGGTAAAGCGGGAGCCGAAAATGGCCACCCTTCATGTATTATTTGACGAGGAAATTACGTTTTACAATGAGGAGCTGGCAGAAATTAAACGGGCGGAATTAACGAGAATGATTGACCGGAAATTATTAGTCAATCATCCGGTTTATGTTGATTCTGTTTCAATCGCACCACTCTTATCAATTGCTCCTACGTCTATTTATCTTTACACGAATAACCCGGATGAGCCGCTGGTAAGAACAATCAAAAATATTTTTGAAGAACGGGTGACGATTAAAAATTATACTGCCCTAAGAAGTTTGAAAAAATTGACAGCGGAACCAGGGTCATCAGAAAATCATGCATAAAATCATAAAATAATGTCAATATTTAGTTTGATGTACCTTGCATTTTTAAAAGTAAATCATTATAATAACGTACATAGCAAATATGTAGTAAAAGTAATGATAAGGACAACAGTATTTCTTTACGGTTTTTAGAGAGGAAGACCACCGGCTGAAAGTCTTCTAACACGGAATGAATACTTACCACCTTTAAACTTCAACAGTGAATTTTTCTTTTTTAGAAATTAGTAATTGTTGACGGTCTACAGCCGTTACCTGACCAAAGTCATTTTTAATTGTATTTATTAAAAATGAAAAATTGGGTGGAACCACGTGTTAATCAAAACTCGTCCCTATTCCTAGGGACGGGTTTTTTTATTTTTTAAAGCAGCCTACAAGGGCATAATGTCCAGGGCGCAAACAATTAAAGGAGGAGTTAATATGTCAGATGTTGTTAAGATTTCGTTTCCTGATGGGGCAGTAAAGGAGTTCCCTAAAGGGACAACAACAGAAGATATTGCCGCTTCCATCAGCCCGGGCCTAAAGAAAAAGGCAATTGCCGGTAAATGGAACGGACAAATGGTGGATCTTCGCCGTCCTATTCTAGAAGACGGTTCTATAGAAATTGTTGTACCTGACTCAAATGAGGCGTTGGAGGTATTGCGCCACAGTACAGCACATCTAATGGCACAAGCGGTAAGAAGACTTTATCCAGATGTCAATTTAGGTGTCGGCCCGGTTATTGAAGGCGGCTTCTATTATGACATGGACCTTGATGTATCGTTAACACCAGAGGATTTGCCAAAGATTGAAAAGGAAATGGCGAAAATCGTCAATGAAAATCTTGAAATTGTTCGTAAGGAAGTCAGCCGAGCTGAAGCGGTACAGCTTTTTAAAGAAGCTGGAGATCCTTACAAGCTTGAACTAATTGAAGCGATTCCGGATGAAGAAACAGTAACAATCTATGAGCAAGGTGAATTTTTCGATCTTTGCCGTGGTGTTCATGTCCCTTCTACTGGAAAAATCAAAGAATTTAAGCTATTAAGTATTGCAGGTGCTTATTGGCGTGGCAACAGCGATAATAAAATGCTGCAGCGTGTTTACGGTACTGCCTTCTTCAAGAAGGAAGACTTAAAAGAGCATCTTCGTTTATTAGAAGAAGCGAAAGAGCGTGATCATCGTAAAATTGGGAAAGAATTAAGTCTTTTTACAAGTAACCAATTAGTTGGTCAAGGCTTGCCGTTATGGCTTCCTAAAGGGGCGACTATCCGCCGTGTGATTGAACGTTACATCGTTGATAAAGAACAGCGTCTTGGTTATGACCACGTGTACACTCCAATTATGGGAAGCGTAGATTTATATAAAACTTCAGGTCACTGGGATCATTATCATGAAGACATGTTCCCGATTATGGAAATGGATAACGAGCAATTAGTGCTCCGCCCAATGAACTGTCCGCATCATATGATGGTGTACAAAAACAGCATGCACAGCTATCGTGAGCTTCCAATTCGGATTGCGGAGCTTGGGCTAATGCATCGTTACGAAATGTCAGGGGCATTAGCAGGATTACAGCGTGTCCGTGGGATGACATTAAATGATGCTCATATTTTTGTCCGTCCAGATCAAATTAAAGATGAATTCAAACGTGTTGTGAATTTAATTCTAGAAGTATATAAAGACTTTAATATTAACGATTATTCGTTCCGTCTTTCTTACCGCGATCCGCAAGATACTGAAAAGTATTTTGATGATGATGCGATGTGGGAAAAAGCACAAAGCATGTTGAAGGAAGCAATGGATGATCTTGGTCTTGATTATTTCGAAGCTGAAGGAGAAGCAGCCTTCTATGGTCCTAAGCTCGATGTGCAAGTAAGAACTGCACTTGGTAAAGATGAAACATTATCAACTGTTCAATTAGACTTCTTACTGCCTGAACGATTTGACTTGAATTATGTCGGGGAAGATGGCAAGCAGCATCGTCCTGTTGTTATTCACCGCGGCGTTGTATCAACAATGGAACGGTTTGTTGCTTACTTGATTGAAGAATACAAAGGTGCATTCCCTACTTGGCTTGCTCCAGTTCAGGTTCAAGTGATTCCAGTTTCTCCTGACGCTCATTATGAATATGCGAAACAGGTTCAGGAACAACTGCAAAATGAAGGCTTCCGTGTAGAATTAGATGGCCGTGATGAAAAGATCGGTTATAAAATCCGTGAAGCGCAAATGCTGAAAATACCATATATGCTCGTTGTTGGTGACAAAGAAGTGGAAGACAATGCTGTCAACGTCCGGAAATATGGAGAACAAAAATCAGAAACAAAGCCATTTGTTGATTTCCTTGCAGGACTTCTAGCAGAAGTAAAACGCGGCTAAGCTTAGTTTGAAAAAATACCACAGCCTTTTTGGGCTGTGGTATTTATTTTGAAAATATTCATTTAGAACTCGCTATTTTAGTCCTCTAGCTGGAACGTATGAGTAAAATGTGTCTTCCCGTTTTCATCTTGGATTTCAACAGTAGCCTGCTTATTTGCAGGGTCCATCTTAAACACACCGAAGTTGAAAAAATTACCTTCTGCGTATAATCTTTCAGGGCCAAAGGTTGTGTCCAAGGTGCCAGGATTAATTTTTACTGCGCCGATTGGACCACTGATGAGCTCATTATAGTCCGTTTTTCCATCTTGATTGGCATCATATTTAATGATTTCCGCAAAATGGACATCGGTGGTGACGAAAAAGACGTTTTTAATTCCTTTTTCGATAATGAAATCTGAGATTTTTTTGAACTCGTTCTCATAGCCTGTTGGGTCATTTGGATTTACATTGTCCCCATTTGCCCATCCATCCCTAGCCATTGCTTTTCCTGTTGGTACGGAGATTGGCACGGAAGTCGCTACCAGTTTCACTTTTGCATCCGACTCGAGAAGCTGCTGCTCCAGCCATTTTAACTGTTCATCACCTAGCATCTGTTTATCCGGTCCGTCAGCCTGTGTGTTAGGTGAGCGGTAACCGCGGTTGTTCAGGATAATCATATCCATGGTATTACCCCAAGAGTATTTATGATAAAGCTTGTCCGCTGAACTGCGCTCACTTGAAATCGGCCAATAGTCCTTAAACGCTCTTAATCCGGTTGGAGTAAGCTCCTGAGAAGGACCTGAAAAGTCATTGGTCACTTCATGATCATCCCAAATCGAGAACGTCCCTGTATTTTGCAAAAGACTGCGCAAACCAGCATCTGTACGGTTTTCTTTATATTTAGCCCAGAAATCCTGAACTGTTTTAGAAGGAGGGTTAGGGACAGCAGGTGTTTTATTATCTGCATAAATGGTGTCCCCGCTGAATAGGAAGAAGTCTGGATTTAAAGCAGACATTGCCTTGAAAGATTTATATGGCGGAATCTCTCCCTGGCCGCCAGTATCTCCACCCCAAACCATTGTCATTGGCTTTAAGCTGTTTTCCTCCGGTGCAGTTTTAAAGGATCCGGTAACCCTATACTTACTGGAAAGTGCATGAGCACGATAATAATATTTTGTATCGGCTTTTAAACCGTTGACCTCTAAATTTACCGTAAAATCATCCTCTTTAGAAGCATGACTGGTTTTTACGATTGTATCATTTTTAAAATTGCTGTCAGTTGAAATTTCGAATTGGACTTCTGCTTCTCCATTTGTACGAGCCCATAAAATGGCTGAAGAATTGGTTATATCACCACTTGCCACTCCATGTGAAATAAATGGCTTTTTTAATAAATCGTCCAACAGGTCAGGATTATTTGTGAATTCTCCATCAACACCAAGAGAGAGCATGGATACCAAATCGTCCTGAGAATTTACGGTCCAAGGATGGACGAGAAGTTTGTTTTGATGAGCAGCCTCCATGAGTTTTGGAACAACAAGCTCTTTGCTAGGACCTACACCTGCAGCATAATCAGAGATTCTCTGCATCTCTTGGTACACATCTTTGCCTGCCAGCATGGTCCCGGTATAAAGCTGAATCAGCTTTACTTTAGGAGCGAGGGTTTTTAACTTCCGCAGGCTATCCTCGCTAAATGATTCAAGAAAAAGCTTTTCATCATCCAAGGCATTGGTTCTTTTTAAGATTTCGATTACTTTCTCTTCCATACCGGGGTATACGTTTGGTGCTTTTGTTTCCATGTAAAGACCGACTTTTCCGTTTCCGTGTTGTTTGACAAAATCTATTGCTTCTTCAAGAGTTGGGACCTTTTGTCCGATGTACTCTGTTTTTGCTTTGTCTGGATATGCTTTATTGAACCATGAGCCCGCATCAAGTCGTTTGATTTCATCAAGTGTAAAATCCTTAACCCTCCATGGTGCACGGTCCGGATAGAGGTCCTTTGCATTAGTTGTTCGTGCCAAGGTTTCATCGTGCATAGCGATTAACTGGCCATCTTTGGTCATTTGTAAATCGAATTCCACATAATCCGCCTTCATCGTCATTGCTTGCTTATAGGCTGCAAGTGTATGTTCTGGACCGTATGCAGATGCCCCGCGATGAGCAATAACGGCTACATCAGAATTAATCGGGCGTAATGTAGATTGTCCATTGTCAGTAGCTGTAGTTTCAATTGGGTGAGCAAATACGGCTAAAGGAGCAGCAGAAGTTACCGAAAATGACAAACAAGCAAGACTGGCGATCAAACCTTTTTTCATTTCATATTCATCTCCTATAAGTTTATGTATTTCAAACATAAAACTATAGGAGATTTGTAAAGTGGGAATTACTAGAATATTAATCTTCTGTAAAAGGAGTATAAACAGTACCTTTTACCTATCAAACCCGCCTGTCGACAGCCTTTCGTGGAAGATTGTTGATTTAATAGCTGGTTGATAATCATGAATGAACAAGAGCATTTGGAAAGGCTATAACAGCATTTTTAGAAAAAAACTATTGAATAATTTTTGGTTTCTTGCTACAATAAATTTCGTTGTCAAAGAAAAATAGTTCGTTTGACAAGGAATCTTAGCTATGATATAGTTACTAAGGTAAAATTGAATACTTATTTTTGGGAAAAGAAGAAGCACCCGCTTCTCACCTGATTGACGCTAGTTAAGCAGTTGGCAGGTTTTACGTGAACTTTTTGTTTATTACTTATGTTCTGTAAAGTGTGGGTGTATTCATCCGCACTTTTTTGTTTGTTTACTTAAGAAATAGCACTTTTAAAAGTAATTCATGCCTGTCAATCAAATTAGGGTGTCAAACAATAAGGTGATCTTATTCTTGTACCCAGACGTTGTATTCTTGATAAAACCTTGGAGGTGGCTAATTATTAGCAAAGATATGTTGTTAAATGAGGGCATCCGTGCTCGTGAAGTTCGTTTAATTGACCAGAATGGCGAACAATTGGGGATTAAAACCAAATTCGAAGCATTGGAAATTGCCGGAAGAGTAAATCTTGATTTGGTACTTGTTGCACCAAATGCAAAGCCTCCGGTAGCCCGGATTATGGACTATGGCAAATTCAAATTCGAGAATCAAAAGAAAGAAAAAGAAGCTCGTAAGAATCAAAAGATTATTACTACTAAAGAAGTTCGTCTAAGCCCAACGATTGATGAACATGACTTTAATACAAAGCTTCGTAATGCCATAAAGTTTTTGGAAAAAGGCGACAAAGTAAAAGCGTCAATCCGTTTCAAAGGCCGGGCGATTACCCATAAAGAAATCGGTCAACGTGTTTTAGACCGTTTTTCCGAAGCGTGCAAGGAAGTTGCAACGATCGAATCACATCCTAAAATGGATGGACGAAGCATGTTCCTAGTTTTAGCACCTAAAAACGATAAGTAATATAGGGAGGACTATTACAATGCCAAAAATGAAAACTCACCGCGGCGCTGCAAAGCGTTTCAAGAAAACTGGTTCTGGTCAACTTAAGCGTGACCATGCTTATACAAGCCACTTATTCGCTAACAAATCAACAAAAGCTAAGCGTAAGCTTCGCAAAGCAGGTCTTGTTTCAAAAGGCGATTTCAAACGCATTCGTCATTTACTAACTTACGTAAAATAATTATAAGTGATCGATTTATTATAGGAGGGAAATTCCATGCCACGTGTAAAAGGCGGTACTGTTACCCGCAAACGTCGTAAAAGAGTTCTTAAATTAGCTAAAGGTTATTACGGTTCAAAACATACATTATATAAAGTTGCTAACCAACAGGTTATGAAATCATTACAATATGCTTTCCGTGACCGTCGTCAGGTTAAGCGTGATTTCCGCAAACTTTGGATTACTCGTATCAATGCAGCAGCTCGTATTAACGGTCTTTCTTACAGCCGTTTAATGCATGGCTTAAAGCTTGCTGGTATCGAAGTAAACCGCAAAATGCTTTCTGAACTTGCAATTAGCGATGCAAATGCATTTGCTGAATTAGCAAATGTAGCAAAACAACAATATAACAAGTAATTTATAAATGCCATTCTCTTTGTGAGGATGGCTTTTTCTATAAAAGGGGAAAATGGAATGAAACTATTCTTTATAGCAATGCTTGTCATGAACTTAGTTGGCCTTTTGATTATGGGGGAGGATAAAAAGCGAGCCAAAAACCATCAGTATAGAATTAGCGAGAGGACACTCTGGCTTGTGGCGATCTTTGGCGGGGCGATTGGAACAACAGCAGGAATGCAAGCTTTCCGTCATAAAACAAAACATACATCCTTTAAACTTGGCTTTCCAATTCTTGCAATCCTAGAGTTTATTATCTTCTTAAAAATACTCATCTAGAAAGTATCATACACGGCTAGTCTGTAGAAATTCATTCACAGGACTTTTCCAATGGATTTCCGCATTCGGATATTTTTCAAGTATTTTTTCAGTTAAATAAACGAAGTCATCTTTGATAAGTCCTTTTAGTGCTGCGGTCTGATCGGGCCAAATCAAGATTGATATAACATCAAAGCTATCATCCTTTACACCCATATATTTTTCGCCAACAAACACTACGCCTTTATAGGTTACAAAAAAGTTTTTTCTAATATCTTCATCATCAAGAAATAAAAAACGTTTATGTTTACGTGCCGAATCAAGTTTTCGGGACGAATTGAATAATGATTTGATCCCCAAGTAAATGATTGATAAAAGTAAGAACAACAATATGAAACGCAGCAACCAAATCATGGCTATGCCCCCTGTAACCAACCTATTTTTACTTGTAATACGATTTGAGTAGAAAGAAGTTTCACCTATTTATCGTTTTAATATATTTTTCTAAAGAAGGAGTGCTGTTCATGGAATTAAAGAAACTTTTTCAAATGCAAAGGGCATTGGATTCCCATATTGAAGAAAAACACAAGCTTGAAAATGAGGATTTGTTTGACAGGAAGGTGCTTGCTTTATTGGTCGAAATTGGTGAATTAGCGAATGAAACCCGATGCTTTAAGTTTTGGAGTGTGAAACCCTCGTCACCCAAAGACGTGGTATTAGAAGAATTTGTTGATGGGGTTCACTTTATCTTGTCACTAGGGATTGAGTGCGGTTTTGATCAAGAGTCAATCGCTATAAAGAATCAAGAATCAGTAAGAACTGTGACTGAGCAGTTTCTCCATGTCTATGAATCCATTAATCATTTTCAAAAAAGTAAGGCTTTTGATGATTATGTAGAATTAGTGGAGTCATATCTAAAGTTGTCATCATTATTAGGATTTACGAATGAGGATATAGAAAAGGCATATTTTTCAAAAAACGAAGTAAATTATCAAAGACAACAAAATAATTACTAGCAGAAAATTTGTAGCGGGTCGAATTCGTTTTGTATAATTAAGGTTGTTCATACCTATTAGGGGGTTTAAGCATGGCGAAACTAGATGAAACATTAACAATGTTAAAGGACTTAACAGATGCCAAAGGTATTCCCGGCAATGAGCGTGAAGTGCGCGAAATAATGAAAAAATACATATCTCCATATGCCGATGAAATCACTTCTGATGGACTGGGCAGTTTAATCGCCAAAAAAGTTGGGAAAGAGGGCGGCCCCAAAATTATGGTAGCCGGCCATTTGGATGAAGTAGGCTTTATGATTACACAAATCGACGACAAAGGCTTCCTTCGTTTTCAAACAGTTGGCGGCTGGTGGGGACAGGTTATGCTGGCCCAGCGCGTAACGATTGTGACAAGAAATGGTGAGGTAACAGGTATTATCGGTTCTAAGCCGCCGCACGTTTTATCAGCAGAAGCCCGCAAGAAGCCAATTGAGATCAAAGACATGTTTATTGATATTGGTGCCTCAAGCCGTGAAGAAGCGCAGGAGTGGGGTGTTCGTCCTGGCGACATGGTTGTCCCATATTTTGAATTTACCGTCATGAATAACGAAAAAATGTTATTGGCAAAAGCATGGGATAACCGAATTGGCTGTGCGATTGCCATTGATGTATTAAGGCAATTACAAGGGGTGGATCATCCAAACGTTGTCTATGGTGTCGGTGCTGTTCAAGAAGAGGTCGGTTTGCGTGGTGCGAAGACTGCGACTTATAAAATTCAACCGGATATCGGTTTTGCTGTTGACGTTGGTATTGCTGGTGATACTCCTGGAATCACTGAAAGAGAAGCCATGAGCAAAATGGGGAAAGGGCCGCAAGTCGTGGTTTATGATGCTTCTATGGTAGCACATAAAGGTCTGCGTGACTTTGTCACGGATACTGCGGATGAGTTGAATATTCCATATCAATTCGAATCGATCCCTGGCGGTGGTACAGATGCCGGTTCGATTCACTTGACGCATAATGGTGTACCAGCACTTGCAATCACGATTGCGACTCGTTATATCCACTCACATGCAGCCATGCTTCATCGTGATGATTACGAAAACGCGGTTAAATTGATTGTTGAAGTCATTAAGCGTCTAGATCGTGAGACGGTTGATAAGATTACCTTTGAATAAAAGTTTGTAGTCCCTCGGTTAGTCTTAGCCGAGGGACTTTTAGAATAAAAAAGCCGCCAAATTGGCAGCCTGTAAATTACTTTACGCCTTTTTCAAGGGTTTCAAGCATTTCTTTCTTCTCATCTTCTGATGAATTTTGCCAAATCACTTCAAATAATACCCCAAGTCCTGGAAGCATCTTTTCTTCGCCACTTTGAATCGCATCAACAATGGTATCTTCTAATTGATCTTGAGTATTACCGGAAACGTTGTGAAGAATCGCATTTCTTAGGTTTAAGTTCATTTTAATACCCTCCTTTTGTTAACCTTCATTCACTATTATGATTTCTAGGTTTTGGTTTTATTATGTAATATATTTAGGATATAATGAGAAAATCATATGAGCATTCTAAAGGAGACCTGTTTTGAAATACATAGAATCTGTCAATAATCCTAAGGTAAAACAATGGAAAAAGTTACTGACAAAAAAAGAGCGCGATAAGAGTGGTACTTTTATAGTGGAAGGCTTTCATTTGGTTGAGGAGGCATTAAAGCAAGGCGAACAAGTTTTAGAAATCATTGTTTCCGATAAAGTAGGACTGCCTCCACGCTGGGATGCTGAATCTATTCCAGTTACATCGGTTACGGAAGAAATCTCTACCTCATTATCTGAAACGGAAGCACCTCAAGGGATTTATGCGGTTTGCCGCCAATCCAATCAAGAGGTTCAGAATGCCAAAACGCTGTTGCTAATTGATGCCGTCCAGGACCCAGGTAATCTGGGTACAATGATTCGTACAGCCGATGCGGCCGGGATTGATGCGGTTGTGGTGGGACGCGGCAGTGTTGATATCTATAACTCGAAGGTCTTAAGGTCAGCACAGGGAAGCCATTTTCATCTGCCAATCATTCGAGGAGACCTTCATGAATGGATTAACAAGCTTCAAGATAAAAATATACCGGTTTATGGTACAGCACTTGAAGGTGCATCAGCTTATACGGATATTTCTAGCGGTGCTTCGTTTGCCCTTATCGTTGGTAACGAGGGCAATGGTGTCGCCAAAGATCTACTTTCAAGTACAACCGCCAACCTATATATCCCGATTTTCGGGAAAAGTGAATCATTAAATGTTGCGGTTGCGACAGGAATTCTGCTCTATTATTTAAAAAAATAGGCGGAATACGTTTGACCTTTTGCAGAAAAACGTTATATAATAATGAACAATTGAAAAAAGTTAAAAACGATGACGGAGAAAAGTATCTAGTTATCGACCATTTTAGGGAGAAAGTGCCGTGACTGCAAGCACTTTTATGGTTCTAGATTAGAGAAGTTCACCTCCTGAGTTGGCATCGGGACCACAATATAAAAGCTGTAGCTTGATCGTAGATTACTGTCCAGCTACAGCGCAAGGGCGCTTCCGCTTTTCGTGTAAAGATGCATCGGCACAGGCCGTTATTCGAATGAAGCGAACACAATGTTTTTTTTACATAACGTGTGTTTACAAGGGTGGTACCGCGAATTAACAAACCTCGTCCCTTTCCAGGGATGGGGTTTTTTTGTTTTTTATGACTACCTAAAGTGACCAATTACCATTAAGGAGGAATAGATGATATGCAAGAACGATTAAAGGAATTGCAGGAAGAGGCTCTTCAAAAAGTTGAGCAGTCTGCCAACTTAAAAGAATTAAATGACATCCGCGTTGCTTACCTAGGTAAAAAGGGGCCGATTACAGAAGTACTACGCGGAATGGGGAAGCTTTCAGCTGAAGAACGTCCAGTCATGGGGGCACTTGTAAATGAAGTGCGTGAAATCATTGCTGCTAAAATCGAAGCCAAACAAAAAGGGTTAGAAGAAGCTGCCGTTTTAGAAAAATTAGCATCTGAAAGCATCGATGTGACCCTTCCAGGCAGTCCAGTCAGGGTTGGGAACCACCATCCGTTGACAAGAATTATTGAGGAAATTGAAGACCTATTTATCGGCATGGGCTATCAAGTAGCCGAAGGTCCTGAGGTAGAGCAAGATTATTATAATTTCGAAGCTCTTAATTTACCAAAAGGCCACCCGGCCCGTGATATGCAGGACTCCTTTTATATTACAGAAGAAATCCTTCTTCGTACCCATACATCACCAGTCCAAGCACGGACAATGGAAAAGCATGAAGGCAAAGGACCAATTAAAATTATTTGCCCTGGTAAGGTATACCGCCGCGATAATGATGATGCGACACACTCTCATCAATTCATGCAAATTGAAGGTCTAGTTGTCGGTGAGAACATCCGCATGAGTGACTTAAAAGGTACATTAGAGGTTTTTGCGAAGAAAATGTTTGGTGAAGATCGTGAAATTCGACTCAGACCAAGTTTCTTCCCCTTCACAGAGCCTTCTGTTGAGATGGATATTTCTTGTAAAATTTGTGGCGGCCATGGCTGTAATGTATGTAAGAAAACAGGCTGGATTGAGATTTTAGGTGCAGGGATGGTTCATCCGAACGTGCTTGAAATGGCCGGCTACGATTCTAAAAAGTACACTGGATTCGCATTTGGTATGGGACCTGAGCGAATTGCGATGTTGAAATACGGTGTCGATGATATCCGTCATTTCTATACCAACGATGTACGATTCTTAAAACAGTTTTCAAAACACGAGTAAAACTAAATGCTGAAGCCCCTAGGCGCGGAAGCTGAATAATAGGAGGTTGGCGACATGTTCGTATCATATAAATGGCTGCAGGATTATATTGATTTAACAGGCGTAACAGCAGCTGAACTTGCTGAAAAAATTACAAAAAGCGGTATTGAAGTAGAAGGCGTAGAGGTCCTTAACGAAGGCATTAAAGGTGTAGTTATCGGTCATGTCCTTGAACGTGAACAGCATCCAAATGCTGATAAATTAAGCAAATGTTTGGTAGATATCGGAGCAGAACAGCCCGTTCAGATTATTTGCGGTGCACCGAATGTGGCACAAGGTCAAAAAGTAGCGGTTGCTACAGTGGGAGCTGTACTTCCTGGTAATTTTAAAATTAAAAAAGCGAAGCTTCGCGGAGAAGAGTCTAATGGAATGATTTGCTCCCTTACAGAGCTAGGTATGGAAGGGAAAATCGTTCCGAAAGAATATTCCGAGGGCATCTTTGTTTTTCCGGCAGAGACGGAAGTTGGCGTTGATGCATTAGCACAGCTTAATCGCGACGATGAAGTGTTAGAGCTAAGTTTAACCCCTAACCGTGCTGACTGCCTTAGTATGCTAGGTGTTGCCTATGAAGTGGCTGCTATCTTAGGAAGAGAAGTTAAGTTTCCAGAAACAGATCTTGAGGCAACAAATGAAAAAGCAGCAGATTATGTAAAAATCAATGTGGAAGCAAAAGAGGATAACCCACTTTACGTGGCTAAAATCATTAAAAATGTAAAAATTGGGCCTTCTCCACTGTGGATGCAAACACGCTTAATGACTGCTGGAATTCGTCCACACAATAATGTAGTTGATATTACAAACTATATTTTATTAGAATACGGCCAGCCATTACATGCATTTGATTATGACCGTTTAGGCTCAAAGGAAATCCTTGTCCGCCGTGCAGCTGATGGCGAAAAATTTGTAACCCTTGATGATGTGGAACGGACTTTAACTGTCGACCACCTTGTCATCACTAACGGAACAGAGCCAGTCGCTTTAGCTGGGGTAATGGGCGGCGCTAATTCAGAGGTTACTTCAGATACAACTACTGTTCTTTTAGAAGCAGCTTATTTCAATGGTCAGACTGTCCGTAAAGCATCAAAAGATCACGGTTTAAGAAGCGAAGCTAGTGCTCGTTTCGAAAAAGGCGTGGATCCAAACCGTGTTCGTGCTGCGGGTGAGCGTGCAGCCTACTTAATGGCTAAATATGCTGGCGGTCAAGTGCTGGAAGGTACATCAGAGGTTGATACACTTACGGTTGAACCTGCAGTTGTTTCCATTACACTTGAAAAAATTAATCGTGTCCTAGGCACAGATCTTCAAATGAACGATGTAAAAGAAATTTTTGATCGTTTGCAATTCCCTGTTAGTATCGAGCAAGATACCATTACAGTTACGGCGCCAACACGCCGCGGGGATATCAAAATTGAAGAGGATTTAGTGGAAGAGGTTGCCCGTCTTTACGGCTATGACGATATTCCAAAAACATTGCCCATTGGTTCGACAACTCCCGGCAAATTGTCCTCTTACCAGAAGAAACGCCGTGTAGTTCGTCAGTATCTTGAGGGAGCAGGGCTGTATCAAGCTGTAACCTATTCTTTAACAAGTGAGGAAAAAGCTGCTCAATACGCCCTTGAAAAACGCAACCCAATTCGTTTGGCAATGCCAATGAGTGAAGAACGCAGCGTACTTCGTTTGAGTATCATGCCACAATTACTAGAAGTATTAAAATACAATAGTGCCCGTCAAAACGACAGCTTAGCAGTGTATGAAACAGGTGCTGTATTCTTATCAAATGGGGAAGAAACACTTCCGGTTGAAAATGAGCATTTAGCAGGAGCTGTGACAGGTTTGTGGCATAGCCATTCATGGCAGGGTGAGAAGAAGGCAGTTAACTTCTTTGTTGTGAAAGGTATTTTAGAAGGAATGTTTGCAAAGCTTGGCCTAGAAGATCGAATTGTATATGTTCAGGCGCAAGTAGAAGGTATGCACCCTGGCCGTACTGCAGAAATCAAGTTGGACGGTGTAAGCGTTGGTTTCGTTGGCCAAGTACATCCAACCGTTCAAAAAGAACTGGATTTAAAAGATACCTATGTATTCGAACTTTCTTTACAATCAGTTCTTCAAGAAGAAACAGCACCATTACAATACAACAGCATCCCACGCTTCCCAACGATCACAAGAGACATTGCCCTAGTGGTAAACAGAGAAACGGTGTCAGGCACCCTAAAAGAGATTATTTTGTCTACAGGTGCACCGCTTCTACAGGAAGCTGTGGTGTTTGATTTGTATGAGGGTGAAAGAATGGAAGAAGGCAAGAAGTCGATTGCTTTCTCATTAAAGTATTTAGATCCTGAACGCACATTGACGGATGAAGAGGTAACGAAGGTCCATGAACGCGTGCTTGAAGCCTTAAAAGAAAAGGCTGGAGCCGTGCTTCGAGGATAATAATATTAAAAGCAAAAAGAGTATCTGTGCGATACTCTTTTTGCTTTATTTTCCTTTATATTTTTCATAGAGAACATCATAATTTTCCGCTAACACCACATCCAAATCCGTCAATCCCCCGGCATTCCAAGAAGTAAGCCTGAGAGTCACTAATTTATAATCAATTGCAATAAAAGGATGATGATTTTTTTCTTCAGACAGCTCGGCAATTTCATTTACAAGCGCTACCCCGCTCAAAAACTCCCGAAAACGATATTTTTTAACAATGAATTTACCGTCTAATTTCCATCCTGGTAATGCATCCAAAGCTTGATCAATTTCCGTTAAACTTAGCCTTTTTGCCACTCATACCCCTCCAATTGCCATTTACTATTACTCTATTCTACGGCCCTCATCCTAACGACTTAGTTCCGTTTTTTATTTACAATGGCGATTGCCTTGTCGGTGTTGGCAAAGTGAAGTTTTACGAAGGAAGGAAGGCACTCTCGCCCTTTACTCATAATCAGCTTGGCAGCCGCTACATCCACCTGTGCCCCGGCACCCTTTGGAATTTTAAAACCCGCCGCCTCACTAAGCTTATCAATATATTGAATAAACGCATATCGTGCCAAGATACTAGCCGCAGCAACCGCTAAATGAATTCCTTCTGCTTTGGTACTAAAATAAACATCCTGATTGGCGATCGCCTTCTGCCCTTTTAAATGCTGAAAATAAGTACTAGGCTGGACAAATTGGTCAATTAAAATCGCCTCCGGTTTCACAGGTGATATCTTCTCCAACACATTTAAAATGGCCTGATTATGAAGCAATGCCTTCATTTTACCTTGGGACATTCCCGAACCTTGTACCTGATTATACTTTTCATTTTTCAGAGTCATCAAGCTAAAGGGAACTACATCCTTAATAACCTTAGCAATTGATATTATTTTTTCATCATTCAAATCCTTTGAATCACGTACACCTAATTCTTTTAATAACGGAATATCTTCTTTTCTGACATAGGCTGCTACCACTGTAATAGGACCAAAAAAGTCACCCGTTCCCACTTCGTCAGAACCGATGGCCGACATCCCTCCAATACCTGCAGGAAGGTCACCTTTTGCCACAGACTTCCCTTTCGCAGCAGAAGGTTTTTTACTTGAAGCACCCGCAGCACTGCTGCCCCATTTCCTGGCCTCTGATTCACTATCATTCCCTTGAAACAAGACTTTCCCGGACTTATAGGCCGTAATCATACAGGAGGGGGTTTTTGCTGCAAACACACTTCCAGGAATATTTTTATCCAAAAGCTGCTTTGCATAATAGTTTTTCAATTCATTAATCTTCGACATTTCTAAATTAAGAACAACATTTCCCACTAAGACACCACATTTCAATAAATTTTCTTGCTATGTTTAAAAAAAACAGGATAAATCCAAGGCCTGTTTCATTTTCGATTTGTTTGACTTTTCGACTTATATACGTTCGTGTTATAGTATAGAGTAGGATTCTGGAATGGAGGCTTTACGTTGTCAAATTTACAAAAACATAAAACAACCGTTGCTATATACGGCCAGCAATACGTCATAATGGGTACGGAAAGTCCAAGTCATGTACGACTTGTGGCATCGTTAGTTGACGACAAAATGCGCGAAATTAGTTATAAGAATCCCACTCTAGACGTAAATAAACTAGCTGTTCTGACTGCGGTAAATGCAGTCAATGATTATATTAAATTAAAAGATCAGTTAGAGCGGCTGCAAGCAGAACTACAAAAAGAAAAGGACTAAAAAAATATGTTGGGTTTAGCTATTATCATTTTTCTCATTATTGGATTCTTTGTTGGACTTAAAAGGGGGTTTATCCTTCAGCTTGTTCACCTAATAGGTTTTATTATTGCATATGTGGCCGCCACTTCCTACTATGAAGAACTTTCAACAAAACTCATATTATGGATTCCCTATCCAAACTTCGGTGATGCCACAGGTTTAAAAATTTTAACAGATTCAAATGATATGCAGAGTGCTTTTTACCGGGCGATTGCCTTTGTTATTATCTTCTTTGCTGTAAAAATATTGTTTCAAATCATCGGCTCTATGCTCGATTTCATTGCCCATTTGCCGGTCTTAAAACAGCTGAATGTATTAGCTGGGGGCATATTAGGCTTTTGTGAAGTCTATTTACTTATCTTTATTTTATTATATATTGGAGCCTTAATTCCAATCGGATTTATTCAGGATGCACTCGATCACTCCTCATTGGCGAAAGCAATTGTGAATCACACGCCTATCCTTTCACAGCAAATTAAAAGCTTGTGGATTGAATATACAACTGCTTGAACTTCTCTGTAGCAGAGGAGTTTTTCTATTCATGCCATAAACTAAGATAAAATGAAAATGCTAAACAGAGGGCAGGTGTTTATGATGGAAGTTAATAAAAAAGAAGTAATTCGCTTATTAGAAACCATTGCGATTTATATGGAATTAAAAGGTGAAAACCCATTTAAAGTTTCCGCCTTCCGCAAAGCGGCAAATGCGCTAGAAACAGATGAACGTGTCTTAACGGAAATTGAAGACTTTACCAGCATTTCTGGGATTGGCAAAGGGACTGCCACTGTAATAGATGAATACATAAAACAAGGAACATCTACAGTCTTAAAGGAGTTAAAGGAAGAGGTTCCAGCTGGTTTAATCCCTTTGCTGCAGCTCCCGGGTCTTGGCGGAAAGAAGATAGCCAAGCTCAATAAGGAGCTGGGAATTGTAGATGTTGTCAGTTTAAAAGAAGCTTGTCAAGCTGGCCAGGTGCAGGCCCTTGCCGGATTTGGCAAGAAAACAGAAGAGAAAATCTTAAGTGCCATCGCCAATGTGGGAACAAGGCCTGAACGGCTTCCACTGGCGTACATGCTTCCAATTGCCGACCAAATCGAAGCCAAACTGGCAGAAATGCCGGATATTATTCGTTTTTCTAGAGCGGGAAGTTTAAGAAGAATGAGAGAAACAATTAAAGATCTTGATTTTATCATTTCGACAACCCAACCGGAAATGGTCCGCGAGCACCTGTTGAATCTACCGCAAATAAAGGAAGTCATCGGTGCAGGGGATACAAAGGTATCCATTGTCTTGGATCTTGATTATGATGTCTCTGTTGATTTCCGCCTCGTCAAGCCGGAGGAATTCATTACTACGCTGCATCATTTTACAGGTTCAAAGGATCATAATGTCCGGATGCGTCAGTTGGCCAAAGAACGCGGTGAAAAGATAAGTGAATACGGTGTTGAAAATGTAGAAACAGGGGAGATTCTTACTTTTTCATCAGAAGAAGAATTTTTTAAACATTTTGATCTGCCGTTTATTCCGCCGGAAATTCGCGAGGACGGAAAAGAAGTAGAGCAATTCTCGGCGTCTGAAGAATTGATTGAGCTTGCAGATATTAAAGGTGATTTGCATATGCATACCACCTGGAGTGACGGGGCTCACTCGATCGAAGAAATGGTGAATGCCTGCCGGGCGAGAGGCTACCAATACTTAGCTATTACAGACCACTCGCAGTACCTAAAAGTAGCAAACGGTCTAACACGTGAGAGATTGCTAAGGCAGAAAGAAGAAATTAAGAAATTAAATCAAAAATACGATGATATTCTGATCCTATCGGGTGTAGAGATGGATATTTTACCTGATGGGACATTAGACTTTGATGATGAGTTATTAGCAGAAATGGATTTTGTGATTGCCTCCATTCATTCGGCTTTTTCCCAACCAAGGGAAAAAATTATGGAACGGTTAAAGACGGCATTGGAAAATGCTCACGTCGATTTAATTGCCCATCCAACTGGCAGAAAAATTGGCCGCCGGGAAGGCTATGATGTCGATGTTGATTTATTAATCCAACTGGCTAAAGAGACCAATACAGCATTAGAATTAAATGCAAACCCTAACAGGCTCGATTTAGCAGCAGAATATTTACGAAAAGCCCAAGAAAACGGCGTTAAAATTCTCATTAATACCGATGCCCATCAATTGGATACTTTAAAGCATATGGAAATCGGTGTTTCGGCGGCCAAAAAAGGCTGGATTAAAAAGTCTACAGTGATTAATGCATTAGATAAATATGAATTACTTGAATTTTTACATCATCGATAGAAAAGGAGGGAAACTCCATGCACGAAAGAGCTTTGAAGGTTTTGGAATTTACAAAAGTAAGAGAACAGCTATTCGAACATGCCTCTTCCTCACTTGGAAGAGATAAAATTAAAAATTTAGTCCCATCGACGGATTTTGACGAAGTGGTAAGGCTCCAAGCAGAAACGGATGAAGCAGCAACCGTCATTCGTATTAAAGGGAATGTACCGTTAGCAGGAATTCATGATATTCGAGCCCATATTAAACGATCCGTGATCGGCGGCGTTTTGAGCCCCCATGAACTGATTCAAATTGCAAGCACCATTCATGCGAGCCGCCAAATGAAGCGATTTATTGAGGAATTAGCCGCAGACAGAACAGAACTGCCAATCTTAGTGGAACAAGTCGCAAATATCATTCCGCTCACGAACTTGGAGCAGGATATTAAACATGCGATCGATGAAAGTGGAGAAGTTTTGGATAGTGCTAGTGATTTGCTGCGATCGTTAAGGCATCAGCTTCGGTCTAATGAGTCGAGAATTCGTGAACGGTTAGAAAGTATGATTCGTTCGTCAAATGCTGCTAAAATGTTATCCGATGCGATTGTGACAATTCGAAATGACCGGTTTGTTATCCCGGTAAAGCAAGAGTACCGCGGCCATTATGGCGGGATTATTCATGATCAAAGTTCATCAGGTCAAACCCTTTTTATTGAACCGCAGGTTATTGTCCAATTAAATAATCAACTCCAAGATATTCGTGTCAAGGAACAGCTTGAAATTGAAAGAATCTTAACAGAGCTGTCCGCAAATACAGCCGAATACGAAAGTGAACTCAAGGTAATTGTCGATATTTTGTCCAATTTAGATTTTGTTTTTGCAAAAGCTAAATATGGTAAAAAAATAAAGGCTTCCATGCCAATTATGAATGATGAAGGAAGAATTACTTTATATAAAGCCCGTCATCCGCTCATTCCGATTGATGAAGTAGTTCCCAATGATATCATGCTCGGAAAAGAGTACACAACAATTGTGATAACGGGTCCCAATACAGGGGGTAAAACGGTCACCTTAAAGACGCTTGGCCTATGCTCGTTAATGGCACAGGCAGGCCTTCAGGTACCGGCCTTGGACGGCTCGGAACTCGCCGTTTTTGATTCAGTCTATGCCGATATTGGTGATGAGCAGTCGATTGAACAAAGCTTAAGTACCTTTTCGTCCCATATGGTTAATATTGTCGATATTTTAAACCGGGTCGATTTTAACAGCCTAGTCTTATTTGATGAGCTAGGGGCGGGAACCGATCCACAAGAAGGTGCTGCCTTGGCGATCTCGATTTTAGATGAGGTTCACAAACGCGGGGCAAGGGTCATTGCGACGACCCACTATCCGGAATTAAAGGCGTATGGTTATAATCGCGAGGGTGTATTAAATGCCAGTGTGGAATTTGATGTTGAGACATTGAGCCCGACGTATAAATTATTATTGGGAGTACCCGGCCGGAGTAACGCTTTTGAAATTTCGAAACGGCTTGGTTTAAACGAAAGGGTCATTGAAACAGCCCGCTCGCATGTAAGTGAAGACACTAATCAAATTGATAAAATGATCGCCTCTCTTGAGGAAAGCAAACGCCAAGCTGAGCGCGAACAAGAAGAAGCACGCGACTTTTTAAAACAAGCGGAAAAGCTTCATCAAGATTTACAATCGCAAATGATCGAGTTTTATGATAAAAAAGATACAATGCTTGAAAAAGCAGCGGAAAAGGCCGCTGATATTGTGGATGAGGCGAAACAAGAGGCTGAGAAGGTTATCCGTGATTTGCGAAAAATGAGAACAGAGAAACATGCGGAAATAAAAGAACATGAACTCATTGATGCAAAAAAGCGGCTTGAACAGGCAGCACCGGAAATCAAAAAATCCGCGAAATTAACAAACACCAAATCTAAAAAACACACCTTCATGCCTGGGGATGAGATAAAGGTCTTGACCTTTGACCAAAAAGGAACCCTGCTGGACCGTGTTTCAAACAATGAATGGCAGGTTCAAATTGGTATTTTGAAGATGAAGGTCAAAGAAAAGGATATGGAGTACTTGAGTACACCAAAACAAGTGGAAACCAGACCAATGGCGATCGTAAAAGGCCGAGATACTCTAGTTAAACTGGAATTAGATCTCCGTGGGGAAAGGTATGAGGATGCCCTTTTGAAAGTAGAAAAATATATTGATGATGCCCTTCTGGCAAGTTATCCTCGTGTATCAATCATCCATGGAAAAGGTACGGGGGCCTTAAGACAGGGCGTACAAGAATATTTACGAAACCATCGTTCCGTTAAGAAAATCCGCTTTGGAGAAGCAGGAGAGGGTGGTTCAGGGGTAACCATCGTCGAATTTAAATAATATTTCCGGGGAGAAACGTAATGGACCAGTTTTGGGAGAATAGATATATTCAAATAGCTGCATATTACAGTGTTGTAATTTTATGTATGGTTGTCTTTTTAGCTGTGTTTGAAGTAGTGACCAGATATAAAAATTGGGAAGAAATCAAAAAAGGAAACCTGGCAGTGGCAATGGCAACCGGTGGAAAAATACTGGGGCTGGCCAACATTTTCCGAGCATCTATTAAGGACAATAATTCCTTACTGGAGATGGTTGGCTGGGGTGTTTACGGGTTTGTCCTGCTGCTTGCCGGCTATTTTATCTTTGAATTTTTAACGCCTAAATTTAAGATTGATGAGGAAATTCAAAATGATAACAGAGCGGTTGGTTTGTTGTCGCTGATTATCTCAATTGGGTTGTCCTTTGTGATTGGTGCAGGAATTTCGTAAGGGGAGAAAATATCAGTGGAGACATTAGCTAAAGTACTGCTGGGATTGTGCGGTTTGTTTTTACTTATAGGCATTATATATATGGTGTTTTTTGCATAAGATCAATCATCGCTGAAGTAATTTGGCGATGATTTTTTTTATACTCTAGGAAATTATAGATTTACTACTTGTGGATAACTTTTTACAGGTTTAGACACGTCCAGCTCCAGCGCCTAGCCCCTCGAGGTCATAAGCCAATCCGTCCAAAAGGTTAAAAAGCAACCTTTCGGCCGGCTCGTCTTATGCTTGTCGGGGCTGACCAAGGCGCTTGCGCTTTTGTTCCTAAATGGATTAACCCTCATAATTGCAAAGTCTCATTGTCTATAACTAATCGCTGTAATATAATAGAAGAGAGTTTATAATTTTTATCATTTATGATAAAAAGGAGGTTATTTATGTTGGAGTCAAAACCCTGGTTGGACCTTTATCCAAAGGAAATTCCCGCCACACTTGAATACTCCAGAGAACCCGTACAAGAATACTTAATAAACGCAGCCAGAGAGTTTCCTGAGAAAATAGCGATTCATTTTATGGGAAAAGAAATGACGTATAAACAACTTTATGAAGAGTCACTCAGTGTTGCCAGTTATCTACAACAATCTATAGGCATTCAAAAGGATGAGCGGGTTGCCATTATGCTTCCTAATTGTCCGCAAGCTGTAATCAGTTATTTTGGTATCTTAATGGCAGGCGGAATCGTCGTTCAAACCAATCCGTTATATACGGAACGAGAGCTGGAGTACCAAATGAAAGACTCCGGTTCAAAAGCTATTATCACCATGGACATTCTTTATCCACGAGTCACAAAAGTTATGCCGCAGACTAATTTACAACACGTTATTGTAACCGCTATCAAAGACTACTTGCCATTTCCTAAAAATCTTATTTATCCCTTCATCCAGAAAAAGCAATATGGGATTGTTGTAAAGGCAAAACATGAAGGAAACTCCCATTTGCTCACCGAAATTGTCAAAGCAAATTCAACAGAATTGATCCAGCATGATTTTGATCCAGAGGAAGATATTGCCTTATTACAATATACTGGAGGGACAACCGGTTTTCCAAAAGGAGTCATGCTGACCCATAAAAATCTGATTGCCAATACTTGCATGAGTGAAGCCTGGTTATATAAATGTACACCCGGTGAAGAATCAGTTTTGGGAATATTGCCGTTCTTCCATGTTTATGGAATGACTACGGTCATGATTTTATCGATTAAGATGGCCTATAAAATGATTTTATTACCAAAATTTGATGCCCTAACGACATTGAAAACCATTCACAAACAGCGCCCAACTCTTTTTCCAGGTGCGCCGACCATCTATATCGGCCTATTGAATCATCCTGATTTGAAGAAATATGACCTTTCTTCGATTGATTCCTGTATCAGCGGGTCGGCAGCACTCCCAGTGGAAATACAGCAAAAGTTCGAGGAAGTTACAGGTGGAAAGCTCGTAGAAGGCTATGGACTATCTGAAGCATCTCCTGTCACTCATTCTAATTTTTTATGGGATGTCCCAAGGGTAAAAGGCAGTATCGGTGTTCCCTATCCTGACACAGACGCTGTCATTTTGTCTGTTGAAACTGGTGAACCGATGCCAGTCGGTGAAATTGGTGAAATTGTGATTAAAGGACCGCAAATTATGAAGGGCTACTGGAATCGTCCAAAGGAAACAGAGGAAGTACTGAAGGATGGCTGGCTTTATACCGGAGACCTTGGTTACATGGATGAGAAGGGATATTTTTATGTAGTAGATCGTAAAAAGGACATGATTATCGCAGGAGGTTTTAATATCTATCCTCGAGAGATTGAAGAAGTATTATATGAACATCCAGATGTAGTGGAGGCTGTGGCTGCCGGTGTTCCTGATCCATATCGTGGAGAAACCGTGAAGGCATATCTAGTCTTAAAAGAAGGTTCCACTGTTACAGCTGAAGAAATGAATCAATTTGCAAGAAAATACTTGGCTGCTTATAAAGCACCTCGGGTTTATGAATTTAGAAAAGAACTACCGAAAACGGCGATAGGTAAAATATTAAGAAGAACACTTGTAGAAGAAGAAAAACAAAAAATAGAGCAAGAAAGCCAAAAACACGCCTAGCTTTTTAATTATTTTTTTTGAGCAGGAAGGCTTGTCCCACCACACTATTTTATATTACGATGAAGTGGTCAGTTTTTCTTGACAGCAGCTAATTTAAATTCTATTATAAAATTATGAATGATGATTCATTCATAATTTCTTTTTGTTTGTAAAGAATACAAGAAAGACTTCTTCAAGAGGGTGGACATTGTGAAAAAGAACAAACCGAAATATATGCAAATTATAGATGCAGCGGTAATCGTTATCGCTGAAAATGGGTACCATCAAGCCCAAGTTTCCAAAATTGCAAAGCAGGCAGGGGTGGCAGATGGCACCATTTATCTATATTTTAAAAACAAAGAAGACATCCTTATCTCTCTCTTTGAAGAAAAAATGGGCGAATTCGTGGAAAAAATAGAAGAAAAAATAGCAGGAAAAGTGACGGCAGAAGAGAAGTTATTAATGATGATTGAAACCCATTTCCAACTTCTATCGGATGATCACCATATGGCAATAGTTACCCAGCTGGAGTTACGTCAATCCAATAAAGAATTGCGGCTAAGAATTAATGCGGTTCTTAAAGGATATTTACAGGTCATCGAAAAAATCATTTTAGAAGGAAAAGAAACAGGGGAGTTCTCAAGTGATCTTGATGTTCGCCTAGCCCGGCAAATGATCTTCGGGACAATTGATGAAACAGTTACATCATGGGTGATGAACGAGGAGAAATATGATTTACTGGCCTTGGCATCTCCAGTTCATCGACTGTTGATCGATGGCTGTGGAAAAAGGTAAGGAATGAAAAGGGGGAGTTGCATTGGAATACTTAAAATGGTCATATCAGGATCGGATTGCCACAATTACCATCGAGCGTCCGCCAGCAAATGCACTTTCATCGGGTCTGTTAAGAGAATTATCTGCAGTTCTTGATGAAATCGAGCCAAACCGTGAGATTGGGGTTATTGTCATTCACGGAGAAGGCCGATTTTTTTCAGCAGGAGCCGATATTAAGGAATTTACGACTGTGACTTCATCAGTAGGATTTGCGAACCTTGGCAAGTTTGGGCAAGATTTATTCGATCGGATGGAAAAATTCCCAAAACCAATTATTGCAGCCATCCATGGTGCAGCTCTAGGTGGTGGACTTGAATTGGCGATGGCCTGTCATATCCGTTATGTAAGTGAAAATGCCAAACTTGGTCTGCCTGAGCTTCAGCTTGGGTTAATCCCTGGTTTTGCGGGTACACAGCGTTTGCCTAAATACATCGGTGTTGCAAGGGCTGCGGAAATGCTGTTTACTTCTGAACCTATTTCCGGTCTAGAGGCGGTTGAATATGGTTTAGCAAACCGTGCCTTCCCTGAAAGTCAGCTGTTAGATGAAGCTTATAAATTGGCAGGCAAGATTGCTAAGAAAAGTCCTGGTTCCATTCAAGCAGCCATAGAATTATTGAATTATGCTAAAACAGAGGAATTCTACGAAGGAGCCAAAAGGGAAGCTGAATTATTTGGTGAAGTATTTGTATCAGAGGATGCAAAAGAAGGAATCCAGGCATTTCTTGAAAAGAGAGAGCCTAGTTTTAAAGGGGCATAACTTCTAACGGCAGGCATCTGTCCAGAAGTTCCAATAAATTTTTTTGCGAAGTATTTTCTCAATCTTTCGAACTAAATTAATGTTTGAAATTTACTAGGAGGGAAACCATGAACATTTATGTATTAATGAAAAGAACCTTTGATACGGAGGAGAAGATTACCATTTCTGGAGGCAAGATTAATGAGGACGGTGCAGAATTCATTATCAATCCATATGATGAATATGCCATTGAAGAAGCGATTCAAGTCCGCGATGCCAATGGCGGCGAAGTGACTGTTATTTCAGTTGGAAATGAGGAAGCTGAAAAGCAATTACGCACTGCTCTTGCGATGGGTGCAGACAAGGCCGTTCTAATTAATATCGAAGATGATGTAGAAAATGGGGACCAATTTACCACTGCGAAAATTCTAGCCGAATACTTGAAAGCTAAAAATGCCGATTTAATTCTAGGAGGAAATGTGGCTATTGATGGGGGCTCCGGCCAAGTTGGTCCGCGTGTGGCCGAACTGCTTAACATTCCATATGTTACAACCATTACAAAGTTAGAAATTGATGGGGCAAAGGTAACAGTAACTCGTGATGTTGAGGGAGATTCAGAAATAATTGAAACGAGCCTGCCGCTTTTAGTAACAGCACAGCAAGGCCTAAACGAGCCACGCTACCCTTCGCTGCCAGGTATCATGAAGGCAAAGAAAAAGCCGCTTGAAGAATTAGAGTTAGATGATCTCGATCTTGAGGAAGACGAAGTTGAAGCCAAAACAAAAACAATTGAAATTTACTTGCCGCCTAAAAAAGAAGCTGGCAAGGTTTTAGCAGGCGATTTAAATGATCAAGTGAAAGAGCTTGTTCATCTTCTTCATACAGAAGCGAAAGTAATCTAATCCATTCACATAAAAATTGTCTTTCAGGAGGGTAATCGAATGTCAAGAAAAGTATTGGTACTAGGAGAAGTTCGTGACGGATCATTACGTAATGTTTCTTTCGAAGCAATTGCCGCAGCGAAAACAGTCGCAGAGGGCGGAGAAGTTGTTGGAGTTTTAGTCGGCGAATCTGTAAGCGCTTTAGGTGCTGAGCTGATTCAATATGGAGCAGACCGCGTTGTCGTTGTAGAGGACGGGAAATTAAAGCAATATACATCTGATGGTTTTGCGCAGGCCTTATTAGCAGTCATTGACCAAGAAAAACCGGAAGGATTAGTGTTAGGGCATACGTCCTTAGGTAAAGATTTAGCGCCGCGTATTGCTGGTAAACTTTCTTCCGGTCTTGTTTCTGACGCTACGGCTGTTGATGCGGCAGGCGGAAATATTGTGTTTACTAGACCAATTTACTCCGGAAAAGCATTTGAAAAGAAAATTGTGACTGATGGGCTGATCTTTGCCACTGTCCGTCCGAATAATATTGCACCATCCGTAAAGGATGAAAGCAGAACAGGTGAGGTCACTTCACTGTCTGTTGATATCAAGGACCTTCGAGCCATTATCAAAGAGGTGGTAAGAAAAGCAAGTGAGGGTGTAGATTTAAGTGAAGCAAAGGTCGTAGTCTCTGGAGGACGCGGCGTAAAAAGTGGTGAAGGATTTGCGCCATTAAAGGAATTAGCAAATGTATTAGGAGGAGCTGTCGGGGCTTCTCGTGGCGCCTGTGATGCTGACTATTGTGATTACTCCTTGCAAATAGGCCAGACCGGTAAGGTAGTTACACCAGATTTATATATTGCCTGCGGTATTTCCGGTGCGATTCAGCACTTAGCAGGAATGTCCAATTCCAAGGTCATTGTAGCGATTAACAAAGACCCAGAAGCTAACATTTTTAAAGTAGCTGATTACGGGATTGTTGGTGATTTATTCGAAGTCGTGCCACTGTTAACAGAAGAATTTAAAAAACTAAAAGTTCATTCGTAATAAACTAGAGCTTGGCCGGTTTACGAACGGAAATGCAGGTCAATACTAAAAAGCGGGCGGTGTATGGCTCGCTTTTTTACTTGGTTATGAATAGAATACTTACAGTAAAAAAGGGAAAATTATTTGCGAGACATATTATTAGCGTGATATGACAAACAAATGATATACTTTCCGTAGTATTCCAGTATTTTAAGGAGGTCAATATAAATGGCTATTTCACACGTAACAGATCAAAATTTTTCTGCTGAAACAGGTTCAGGTCTTGTGCTCGTAGATTTCTGGGCACCATGGTGCGGACCTTGTAAAATGATTGCTCCAGTTCTTGAAGAACTTGACGCAGAAATGGGCGAAAAAGTAAAAATCACTAAGCTTGATGTAGATGAAAACCCACAAACTGCTGCTAACTTTGGTGTTATGAGCATTCCAACATTGTTGGTATTAAAAAACGGCGAAGTGGTTGATAAAGTTGTCGGCTTCCAACCTAAAGATGCATTAGCAAGCGTACTAGATAAGCACGTATAAGTTAAAAAAGTAAGAACCTCAAGCTCTTAGGCCTGAGGTTCTTATTTTTTAAAAAATGAAATATAACTTTGAGAATTGTCCAGCTATAGCGCCTAGGGGCTCGGGGTCATAAGTCAATCCGTCAAGTAGGCTAAAGAACAGCCTTCTAGCCGACTCGTCTGTAGCCTTGCGCCCCTAAACAAGGCGCTTCCGCTTTTCTTTTTTTACAGAAGTCTCCTACTTCCCTTTATCGTAACTTTGCATTAGAATTTATAAGATATGATAGAAAAGACGGAGGAGTGGCCGGAATGAATGAAATTATTAAGCAAAAATTGACCCTGCTGCCTGATCAGCCTGGCTGCTACTTAATGAAAGACCGTCAGGGAACGATTATATATGTGGGGAAAGCGAAAGTGTTAAAGAACCGTGTTCGTTCTTATTTTAACGGTTCTCACGATGGGAAAACATTAAGACTTGTCAATGAAATTGAAGACTTTGAATATATTGTTACCTCTTCAAATATAGAAGCGCTTCTACTTGAATTAAACCTGATCAAGAAATACGACCCAAAATATAACATCATGCTGAAGGATGACAAAACCTATCCGTTTATCAAATTAACAGCGGAAAGACATCCGAAATTAATTATTACGAGAAAAGTAAAAAAGGATAAAGGGAAATACTTTGGGCCCTATCCAAATGTCGGAGCGGCAAACGAAACAAAAAAGCTGCTCGACCGAATTTATCCGCTGCGTAAGTGCTCTACCCTTCCTGATCGGGTCTGCTTGTACTACCATTTAGGACAGTGCCTGGCACCTTGTGTAAATGAAGTAAGTGAAGACCAATATAAACAAATGACGGATGAAATCACCCGTTTTTTAAATGGCGGCTATAAAGAAATTAAAAATGAGCTAACGGAAAAAATGACTACGGCGGCTGAAGAACTGGATTTTGAACGAGCTAAGGAGTTCCGAGATAAAATTGTCCACATTGAGACCATTATGGAAAAGCAAAAAATCACGATGACCGATTTTACAGACCGTGATGTGTTTGGATATGCAGTCGACAAGGGCTGGATGTGTGTTCAAGTCTTTTTTGTCCGTCAAGGTAAGTTGATTGAGCGGGACGTCTCGATGTTCCCAATCTATAATGAACCTGAGGAAGAAATCTTAACATTCCTTGGTCAATTCTATACAAAAGCAAGTCATTTTAAGCCAAAAGAGATCCTTATCCAAGATGAGGTCGATCTTCATTTGGCAGAGCAGCTGCTGGAAGTAAAGGTCCTGCAGCCACAAAGAGGGGCCAAAAAGGACCTGGTTAAAATGGCGATTAAAAATGCCAATATCGCCTTAAAGGAAAAATTTTCTCTCATTGAAAAAGATGAGGAAAGAACGATTAAGGCCGTTGAAAATTTGGGAGAGCTCCTCGGGATTTATACCCCGCACCGAATAGAGTCATTTGATAACTCCAATATTCAAGGGACGGACCCCGTATCAGCGATGGTTGTTTTTACAGATGGAAAAGCGAACAAACGCGAATATCGAAAATATAAAATAAAATCGGTAAAAGGTCCGGATGATTATGAATCCATGCGGGAAGTCACTAGGAGACGATATTCGAGAGCCCTAAAAGAAAATCTTCCGCTGCCGGATTTAATTATTATTGATGGCGGTAAAGGACATATTGAAGCCGTACGGGATGTTCTAGAAAATGAACTTGGTTTAGATATCCCGCTTTCAGGTCTAGTGAAGGATGAGAAGCACCGCACTTCACAGCTTCTCTATGGAAATCCGCTCGAAGTTGTCCCATTAGCACGGAATAGCCAAGAGTTTTATTTGCTGCAGCGAATTCAGGATGAAGTCCACCGTTTTGCGATTACTTTCCACCGGCAAATCCGCGGGAAAAGTGCTTTTCAATCATTACTCGACGATATCCCGGGAATTGGTGAAAAGCGAAAAAAATTATTATTAAAGCAATTTGGTTCAGTGAAAAAAATGAAGGAAGCTACACTGGAGGAATTTACTGCACTTGGTATTCCGACAAATGTGGCAGAAGAATTAATCGAAAAACTTCGTTCATAATTATTGTCATAAAATAATGAACATGCTATAATGATAAAAATTTAATCAGTCACTTTATCGTACTAAAGTGAAGGTAGAGGTGCGAAATTCAATAGTAATGATTCTGAGAAGGATGAGCTTCAATGAAGAATCATGAAAGGGAAGGTTCGCCGAAGTGAAGAAGGACTCATATCCTTTTTTTGCTGGTTCTGTATTGAAGAAATCCAGAATTGTCAAGACGGTGTCTTGGAGAGCTATCTTACGTTGTTTGTACAGGAATTTTTTTTCGTGTTCAAAAAGCAATGAGATGCCCTTCTCATTGCTTTTTTTTATTTTACTAGCATACTAGTTACAGCAAAATGGAAAGTAGGGGAAAAAGGATGGGTTTAGTTGTTCAAAAATTTGGCGGCACTTCTGTTGGAAGTGTTGAAAGAATTTTAAATGTTGCAGCATGTGTAAGAGAGGAGAAAGAGAAGGGCAATGATGTCGTTGTCGTTGTTTCTGCGATGGGAAAGTCAACGGACCAGCTTGTAAGCCTGGCCAAGGATATAACGAAAGAGCCTAGCAAACGAGAAATGGATATGCTCTTGTCTACAGGCGAGCAGGTGACCATTGCATTACTTTCCATGGCTTTACAACAACAAGGGCTTGAGGCAGTTTCCTTCACAGGCTGGCAGGCAGGAATCGTTACTGAACCTGTTCATGGTAATGCCCGCATTGCGAAAATCAATCCTGAGGCAATTCAAGCTCAAGTTTCTACTGGAAAGGTTGTCATCGTCGCGGGTTTCCAAGGTGTTACCGAGGATGGCGAAATTACGACATTAGGCCGCGGCGGTTCAGATACAACCGCAGTTGCTTTAGCAGCAGCACTAAAAGCTGATAAATGTGATATTTATACAGATGTAACAGGCGTGTTTACGACAGACCCAAGATATGTAAAAGATGCTAGGAAACTATTATCCGTTTCCTATGATGAAATGCTTGAGTTAGCCAATTTAGGCGCAGGTGTGCTTCATCCAAGAGCAGTCGAGTTTGCGAAAAACTATAAAGTACAGCTTGTTGTCAGATCTAGCATGGAAAAAGAAGAAGGAACAGTTATTGAGGAGGAAGCAACAATGGAACAAAATCTAGTGGTACGCGGTGTGGCATTTGAGGACGAAATTACAAGAGTTACCGTATTAGGTTTGACTAACTCGCTTACAAGTCTATCAACAATTTTCACCACTTTAGCCCAGAATCATCTTAACGTAGATATTATTATTCAAAGTACAACCGAAGCTGGAAGTGCTAATCTGTCATTCTCGATCCACACGAATGATCTATTAGAAACAGTGAAGGTACTTGAAGATAATAAAGCGGAACTTGGCTATGAACAGCTCGATGCAGAAAATAAATTAGCTAAGGTTTCGATTGTCGGTTCAGGAATGATTTCCAATCCAGGTGTCGCAGCGAAGATGTTTAAGGTTCTCGCTGAAAATGATGTCCAAATTAAAATGGTCAGCACCTCCGAAATCAAAGTATCAGCCGTAGTAGAAGAAAAAAATATGCTAAAAGCAGTTGAAGCCCTGCATGCAGCATTCGAACTAGGTCAACAACAATAAGATTGTATAGATAGTAAAAATAATAAAAATGATAAGAATAATAAAAATAATAAAAATGGTGTCAGGCACCGAAAGGTATGCTGACACCATTTTTATCACCGTTATAGAATAATTTGATAGGGGACCTGAATTTACTTGATGTAGTCTTTAATGTCCCATTTGACGGTGAATTGTACTTTGTTTCCTTTTTTGATGGGATGTTCGAAGGCTTCAGCGGCGACTTCCTTTTGAAGCTCCATTTGCTGTGCGAGAAAGCCTGCTTCAAGCTGAAAGAAATGCTCGGCCTTTGATTTTACCCGTGAAACAAGTATTGGGCTCACCAGTTCAATCTCAATCTCGTTTTTTGTTTCTTTTCTAATTTCCAGCTGGCCCCATGAGGCATTATGAAAAAAGGTAACAACCTCATCAAAATCAGCTAATGGGTATTTCCGCGCCAGCCGTTTGCCTGCCCAATATAATATTTCCTGTGTATCCTTGCCAAGAATCTCGGGCAGAAGGATTTCCCTAATTAATTCATATCCGAATATCGATACGGTGCGTGGTTCAGCTGTCTGTTCAGCTATATTTTCATCTGTGTTCAAACTTACATCGACAACAGTACTTTCTTTCAATATGCTTCCCCTCTTTCTATCATTCTATTATATACAATTTGAGGCGGATTTCAGTACCGTTTTATTTGTAATAAACAAATTATCGCGCAATATTTAATCCTATTTTTCATCATAATTATTATTTCCTATTAAATATAATTTCTAACAGTTAGATGTTGGAAATTGATTGAAGAATATTGTTGTATTACATAACAAAGGGCTATAAAACTCAACTGTTATAAAGGTCTATTACAATATCAATATATTTTAAAAATTTTCTATTTTTGCTAAAGAATCTGTATCCGTTTTCTTGACGCTCTTAAATGATGGGAGTAAAATGAACATGTCACATAATTGTCACAGTGATGACAATTAAGGATTTGTAAGGAAATATAAAAAGGTTACAGTAAAAAAGCACTTTTTAAAACTAAAAGGGGGGTAAAAATAATGGCGGGTAATCGTGAGTTTGTTAATCGCAGATTGCACTCATTACTAGGAGTTATTCCGATCGGAGTATTCCTGACGCAGCACTTAATCGTCAACCATTTTGTAACAGGGGGACCTGAATCTTTTAATAAGGCTTCAAACTTTATGGGAAGTCTTCCTTTCAAGATTGTCCTCGAAACAGTAATTATTTATTTACCGTTGTTATATCATGCAATCTATGGACTTTATATTGCTTTTACAGCAAATAGTAATGTTAATAGATTTGGTACTTTCAGAAACTGGATGTACTTACTTCAGCGTATCACAGGCGTCATTACATTGATCTTTATTGCATGGCATGTATGGCAAACACGTGTGGCAGCTGCATTAGGGACTGAAGTCAACTATGACATGATGCACAATATTCTATCATCACCATTTATGTTTGGTTTCTATTTAGTAGGAATTCTTTCAGCAATTTTTCACTTTGCCAATGGTTTATGGTCATTCTTAGTAAGCTGGGGTATTACGGTATCACCACGTTCACAACGTATTACTACTTACGTGACAATCGGTGTGTTTGTTATTCTTTCATTAATTAGTATTCAAACATTAATTGCATTTGTATCTTAATAGATTATAAGTCGGAAAAAATTGTATTTTGGATTAAAGGAGTGAGTCACGAATGGGTAAAGGTAAAGTGATTGTAGTCGGCGGCGGCCTTGCAGGCTTAATGGCTACTATCAAAGTGGCAGAATCAGGAACACCGGTAGAGCTTTTTTCGCTAGTTCCGGTTAAACGTTCTCACTCTGTTTGTGCCCAAGGCGGTATTAATGGAGCAGTAAATACAAAAGGTGAAGGGGATTCTCCGTGGATTCACTTTGACGATACCATTTATGGCGGAGATTTCTTAGCGAATCAGCCGCCTGTTAAAGCGATGTGTGATGCGGCACCTGGAATCATTAATCTTTTTGACCGGATGGGTGTTATGTTTAACCGTACACCTGAAGGTTTACTAGATTTTCGCCGTTTTGGCGGAACACAGCATCACCGGACAGCATTTGCCGGAGCAACAACTGGGCAACAGCTTCTTTATGCACTTGATGAACAGGTTCGCCGCCATGAAGTGGATGGCTTGGTTACTAAATATGAAGGCTGGGAATTCCTTGGTGCGGTTCTAGATGATGAGGAGGTGTGCCGCGGGGTTGTCTGCCAAAACTTAAAAACAATGGAGATCAAATCATTTGCTGCTGATGCTGTCATCATGGCAACTGGAGGCCCTGGGATTATTTTTGGAAAGTCAACCAACTCCGTAATTAACACAGGTTCAGCTGCATCGATCGTGTATCAGCAAGGCGCTTACTATGCAAATGGTGAAATGATCCAAATCCATCCAACTGCTATTCCTGGTGATGATAAGCTGCGTTTAATGAGCGAATCTGCACGTGGTGAAGGCGGTCGTATTTGGACATATAAAGACGGAAAACCTTGGTACTTCTTGGAGGAAAAATATCCTGCCTACGGAAACCTTGTACCACGTGATATTGCAACACGTGAAATCTTTGATGTATGTGTTCGTCAAAAGCTTGGAATTAATGGTGAAAACATGGTATTCCTTGATCTTTCTCACAAGGATCCGCATGAATTGGACGTAAAACTTGGTGGTATTATCGAGATTTATGAAAAATTCATGGGTGATAACCCACGTAAAGTACCAATGAAAATTTTCCCTGCGGTTCACTACTCAATGGGTGGACTATGGGTTGATTATGATCAAATGACAAGCATTAAAGGTTTATTTGCTGCTGGTGAGTGTGACTATTCACAGCACGGTGCAAACCGTCTTGGTGCAAACTCCTTGTTATCAGCTGTTTACGGCGGAATGGTGGCAGGACCAAATGTTGTTAAATATATCGAAGGACTTGAAAAGAGTTCAGATGCCATTTCTTCTACTGTATTTGACCGTCATGTGAAAGAACAGGAAGAAAAATGGAATAATGTTATGTCTTTAGATGGTACTGAAAATGCTTATGTACTTCATAAAGAACTTGGTGAATGGATGACTGATAACGTAACCGTTGTCCGTTATAATGACAACCTGTTAAAAACAGATGAAAAGATTCAAGAACTATTGGAGCGTTATCAAAACATTAATATCAATGATACATCGAAATGGAGCAACCAAGGGGCAGCTTTCACAAGACAATTACAGAACATGCTGCAATTGGCCCGTGTTATTACGATCGGTGCTTATAACCGGAATGAGAGCCGTGGTGCTCATTATAAACCTGATTTCCCTGAGCGGAATGATGAGGAATTTATGAAAACGACGATGGCTAAATTCGTTGATTCTAAAACTGCTCCAGCTTTCCATTACGAAGAGATCGACGTTTCGTTAATTAAGCCAAGGAAGCGCGATTACACAACAAAACATTAATAGAAAGGGGAGTAGGGAAGCATGTCTGAAAATAAAAACGTAACATTTATCATTACTCGTCAAGATAGCCCAGATGCTGCTCCTTATGAGGAGACATTCGAAATTCCATACCGTCCGAATATGAACGTTATTTCGGCATTGATGGAAATACGTAAAAATCCAGTAAATGCACAAGGGAAAACGACTACTCCAGTCACTTGGGAAATGAACTGCCTTGAAGAGGTTTGCGGTGCATGTTCAATGGTTATTAACGGGAAGCCTCGTCAATCTTGTTCGGCATTGGTTGATCAATTAGAGCAGCCAATTCGCCTAGCGCCAATGAAAACCTTCCCTGTTGTCCGTGACCTTTCAGTTGACCGAAGCAGAATGTTTGATTCGTTGAAAAAGGTAAAAGCATGGATTCCAATTGATGGAACTTATGATTTAGGACCTGGGCCTCGGATGCCGGAGAGAAAACGTCAGTGGGCATATGAACTTTCTAAGTGTATGACCTGCGGTGTATGTTTAGAAGCTTGTCCAAATGTGAATAGTAAAACAAACTTCATGGGACCAGCTGTATTTAACCAAGTTCGTTTATTCAACGCTCATCCAACAGGCGAAATGAACGCGGCTGAACGTTTAAATGCTTTTATGGAGGATGGCGGTATGCAGGGCTGCGGTAATTCTCAAAACTGCGTACAAGCTTGTCCAAAGGGAATTCCAATTACTACTTCTATTGCAGCGGTTAACCGAGCTGCAACCATGCAAGCCTTTAGAAACTTCTTCGGAAGCGACAGCGGTAACTAAAATTATATTGAATCTAAGAGACCTTCTTTTCTGTTTAGGAAAGAAGGTTTTGTTTTATAAAAAGCAGAAGTTTCATTAGTCCATTCTTGTCACTTTTTGATATACTTGAACAAATGACCTAGTAAAAGGCAGGTATTCATGGTGAAAACAAAATTCTCCTTTTTTCTAATTATCATTGGCCTCATTTTCGTGGGTGCCGGTGTTTGGCAATATGCTCATACAAAAGTAAAATCCACTACGGCTCTCCAGCAAGCGAAGGAAATCATCAGCCAAAAACAGCCGGTTGCTGCGGATAAGAAGAGATTAGACAACAGTACTCCTCCCACAACAGGAGACACCATAGGAATTCTAAGCATTCCAAAAATTAAAGCGGAGTTGGCCATTGTGGAAGGGACAGACCCTGATGATCTTGAAAAGGGAGTAGGCCATTATAAAGGCTCTTATTTTCCGGGTGATAAGGGGCAAATCGTTTTGTCGGGCCATCGCGATACGGTTTTTCGAAAATTAGGCGAGTTAAAAATAGGTAATCATTTAAAGATTCAGATGCCGTACGGGAACTACACATACGAAATCACTCATACTAAAATTGTTAAATCAAACGATAAAACCGTTATTACCTTACAAAAACAGCAGGAAGAATTAATCCTGACAACGTGTTATCCGTTTCATTATGTTGGAAATGCACCAAAACGATATATCATTTATGCAAAAATAATTGGCTCCTAAACAAAGGATAATAAAAAGTTGGAATAATTTTGTGATTATTTCATAAAAAACCCACTCCTTTAGGTTAAATATAGTCACTCCTTTGTATCGTTTACATAAGATATTGTGACTAAATATATACCCATCCCACGATACATTACTGGCGAAGGCAAGGAGGGTTACAATACTTGAAGGAGAATGATTATAATCACAAGCCATTACTCACCAAACGGGAAAGAGAAGTATTCGAATTATTAGTACAAGACAAAACAACGAAAGAAATCGCTGGTGAATTATTTATAAGCGAAAAAACAGTTAGGAATCACATTTCAAATGCCATGCAAAAGCTTGGTGTTAAGGGGCGTTCACAAGCTGTTGTAGAGCTCCTTCGAATGGGAGAGCTAGAACTTTAATAATGTGGCCGGCTTCCATTTGGAGGCCGGTTCATTTTTAGGAAAAAGTTTTTTTAGAAAAATAAAATCTGTTTTATCCACGGGTTGTTCTCTGTAAAAGTCCGGTGAATTCTTTCTTGTTGGGCTGGTTTGGAAGATAACATAAGTTAATGGAAAATAGTAGAAATCTATTGAAAGTTTTATCAGTAAAACTTACAATGAAAGTTAGAATGGTAATATAGGCATTATCATGGGAGAAAGGAACGGAAAGAGAAAGATGAACAGTCCTGTTGAAGCGATTAAAAGTGAAAAAAGAATGCTTTTATTAAAATATTTGGAAGAAAACCACAGCAGATATGAGACGCTATTTTCCTGCAATGAAGATGGCATTTTTGTATTGGATATAGAAGGGCATGTTGTTCAATCAAATCCGGCATTTCAACAATTAACAGGTTATTCACATGCGGAAACGGACAAGTTAAGACTTCAATTTCTTTTTCCAATCGACCATATCAATAAGGTGTTCCATCATTTTAGTAATGCAGTAGTAGGCCGTTTTTCAAACTTTGATACGAAAATCATTACTAACATCGGCCAAATCCTTGATTTAAATATAACGTTTATCCCGATCAGTGAAGATGACCAAATCGTCGGGGTCAGAGCAGTCGGGAAAGACATTACCGAATTAAAAAGAAAAAAGGAAGAAATAAGAAAAATTGAAGAGATGCAGCGTGTATTAACAGATAATATTTTAGATGTCATAGTGAGTACGAATTTGCAAGGGGAAATTGTTTACGTATCTCCTTCCTGTGAATATATTCTAGGGTATGAGCAAAATGAAATAATAAAAGAAAATTTATTATCATTTGTCCATCCAGATGATGTTGAAAAAGCTTATCAGAGCCGGAAAATGGTGCTCGACAGCCAAGAAAGTGGACGAGACTGCTACCGTATCCGGAAAAAAAGCGGAGAATATTTGTGGGTGGAATCGCTTTGTAAACCGATCATCGCCCATGATACCCTTCATGTTTTAGAGATTGTCAGTGTCATAAGAGATGTAACAGAACGGAAAAAGGGTGAAGAAGAAGCTAAAAGACGGGAAGAGACCTATCGCGATTTAGTAGAGCATTCACCTGATGCCGTTATTATTGCGAAAGATTCTGAGATTCTTTTTATAAATGATACTGGTGCTAGGTTATTTGGGGCAAAGGATAAAAAGGATATTCTAAACAAGTCAATCGGAGAAATTATTCATCCTGATTTTCACGAGATTGCTAGAGAGCGGGAAATCATGGTAATGGAAGGAACTATAACTGATTTTATCGAGTATAAATTGCTGCGTTTAGACGGCACACTCTTTGTTGCTGAAGTGAAAGGAATTCCTACTTTTTACCAAAATATCCCTGCAAGACATATCATCATACGGGATGTAACGGAACGGAAAAAGACGCACGAACTTTTGCTTAACTCCGAAAAATTGAACGTGGCAGGACAACTGGCTGCTGGAATTGCTCATGAAGTGCGAAACCCACTTACCGCAATCAAAGGGTTTCTTCAGTTAATGGAGTCTGAAGGTGAAGGAAATAAATCTTACTTCGATATTATTGAATCAGAAATGGACAGAATTGAATTGATCCTAAGCGAGCTTTTAGTCCTGGCCAAACCACATGAATTAAAATTTGGACCAATTGACCTCATCACCCTGCTAGAGAATGTCAAGACATTAATTGATACTCAGGCTGTTATAAATGGAATTCGAATTGAGACGAAATATAATTATCAAAATTTTACTATTAATAGTGATAAGAATCAGCTAAAACAGGTGTTTATTAATATTTTAAAAAATGCAGTTGAAGCCATGCCCCAAGGTGGATTTATCACGATTGAAGTAAAGCAGTACGGTTGTAATATGGTGAAAATTTTCTTTAAGGACACTGGATTTGGGATGTCACCTGAAATCCTAAAACGTGTGGGAGAGCCATTTTTTACAACAAAAGAGGACGGCACTGGACTTGGTATCATGATTTCTAAACAAATTATCGAAAACCATGGTGGAACGATCAACATTTGGAGCGATGAGCAGGGGACTATGATAGAAGTGATATTACCGATTGCGAGTGAAAGGCTCCATTAATAATACGTAGAAATGAAAACCGGCATCGAGTTAGGATGCCGGTTTTCATTAGGATTTTAGGGTAATGTAGAATGACTTTGAGAATTGTCCAGCTCCAGCGCCCTAGCAGCTAGTGTCCTTCGCGCTCCGCCCTACGATAAGTCAACATCGAATCGCTAACGCTCTTCGTGTTTCCTTTATCTCAGTTGGAGCGCTCCAGGCCATACGCCGCTGACCAGGGCGCTTCCGCTTTTCTTACCCTGGTAAGGTATAACTAAATTCTAATTCATCTACCTGTTTATTGTAATCCACAAAAAGATCATGTCCATTAAAAAACCATAAATCGGAGCCTTCAATAAAGAAAGTCAGACCTTCTTTTTCAGTCTTAACGCCCATGTCTATTGGCTCGTTATCGACGGTAAATGCAAGTGAAAACCCTTCTTGAACGGGGCTGCTTCCGTAAATTTTAACATAAAACCTTACTTTATCTCCTTTTTTCAACTCTACTTCATCCTTAAACCATTGTATGGCTGCAGTACTCAATCCTATTTCCATATTTTTCTCACCTTTGTTTTAAAATTCAGACATGAACATATTATGAACTAATCTGTTAAAATTAATTTATTATAGCATTTGATTCAATTAATAGCTTTTCAGGAGTGTTGAAAAAAGAGTTTCAGCTTGAAATTTTAGCAGAAAAAGTAGAAAATAAGTACAAGCTTTAAGACTTTCAGCTTGGTTCCGCGGTTATTATCTAGATTCGTCTTGAGGAGAAGCAAAATATAGGAGTGTATACAAATGGAACTCGAAAACCCACAAAAAGTTACAGTGGATATGATCGCTAATATTGAAAAAGACTTACGTTATATTTCTGGTATCATTAAGCAAAAGGGCAGGGAAATGTTAAGTCAATATAAAATTACTCCTCCACAATTCGTGGCCTTGCAATGGCTGTTTGAAGACGGAGACATGACCATTGGCGAGCTTTCAAATAAAATGTATTTGGCTTGCAGCACCACGACAGATTTGGTCGACAGGATGGAAAAAAATGTACTCGTTGAGCGGGTAAAAGATCCAAGCGACCGGCGTGTGGTCAGAATTCACTTACTAGAAGAAGGAAAAAGAATCATTGATGAAGTTATTAAGAAGCGTCAAGCATATTTGGAAGAGATGTTAAAAAATTATACGATGGAACAAATCTTACTTCTACAATCCAGCTTGAGCAAACTGCATCAAGAAATGCGTTAAAAAGAGGCGAGAATTTTTGAAACAACCAATTGGTGTTATTGATTCTGGTGTCGGTGGACTAACCGTTGCCAAAGAGATGATGCGGCAGCTTCCCAATGAGAAAATTATTTATTTGGGCGACACAGCGCGCTGCCCGTATGGTCCAAGATCACGGAAGGAAGTAAAAAGGTTTACTTGGGAATTGACCAATTTCCTATTAGAAAAAAATATTAAGATGCTTGTAATCGCCTGTAATACAGCTACCGCTGCTGCACTGGATGAAATACGCAAGGAATTACGGATTCCGGTTATTGGAGTTATTAATCCTGGGGCAAGAGCTGCCATTAAGCGGACAAAAAACTACCGGGTCGGGATAATTGGTACCATCGGAACAGTCAAAAGCGGGGCTTATGAAAAAGCTCTAAAATCGCTCAACAGCAGGCTTTTTGTCACTAGTCATGCATGTCCAAAATTTGTCCCTCTTGTTGAAAGCGGCGAATACGCCGGAGCAATTGCTGAGAGAATCGTAGATGAATCTTTACAACCGCTTTTGGATCAAAATTTAGATACCTTAATATTGGGCTGCACCCATTATCCATTGCTCGAACCCCTTATTAAAAATGTAATGGGTGAAAAGGTACATGTCATTAGCTCAGGGGACGAAACGGCACGAGAAGTTAGCGCTATTCTCCAATATAACGATTTGCTTGACACCTGTGAAGAAGAACCAGAGCACGAATATTATACAACAGGCTCTAAATGGATTTTCTCGAAAATTGCGTCCCAGTGGCTCGGCACCCATGTCGACAATGTAAATAAAATAAAACTTTAAAAGGAGCTCCCGGTTAGGGGCTCCTTTTCTAATGGGAAAAATTTTTTATTGGTTAAGGCGGTCTATTTTTTTTTAGGGCTCGTATACATGATAGTACAAACTGTCTTAGGGGGGAATTATGTGTTTAAAAATAAAGTAAAAATAATTGGTATGACTGTGTTAACTTCAACGGTTTTACTATCAGGCTGCGGATTGTTTAGCACCGAAACGCAGAAGAAAATTGATCCGCCAAAAACGGTTACTGTTAAGGAAGGAACGGTTCCGGTTAGTAAGGAAACCACAGTGAAAGAAAAAGAGGCAGCAAAAGACACGGTAAAAACTGAACTTTACTTGATTGATAAGGATGGCTATGTGGTACCACAAACTCTAGCACTTCCAAAAACTACTTCAGTAGCTAAACAAGCCCTTGAGTATTTAGTGGCAGATGGTCCTGTGACAAACATGCTTCCAAATGATTTTAGAGCGGTCCTTCCTGAAGATACAGATATATCGGTCAACATTAATAAAGATAATGGGGTCGCAACCGTTAACTTCTCAAAAGAGTTCAAGAATTATCAGCCAGAGGATGAGCAGAAAATCCTTCAATCTGTCACCTGGACGTTAACGCAATTTGATAATATTAAATCGGTCAAGCTTCAAATGAACGGCCATGACCTAAATGAAATGCCTGTCAGCGGAACACCAATTAGTGAAAATCTATCAAGGGCTACCGGAATTAATATAGATACTTCAGATGTCGCTGATATTACAAATACAAAACCGGTAACTGTCTACTATATAGGTGGTGAAGAGGGCTCTTATTATTACGTGCCAGTAACCCGCCGGATTAGCAATACGGAAAAGGACAATTATGCCGCGATCGTTAATCAATTAATTCAAGGACCAAGTGAGAAATCAACTCTTGTATCTGAATTTATGTCAGATGTGAAGCTTCTTGACACCCCTAAATATGAAAACGGTACGTTAACGTTAAACTTTAATAAAAATATTTATGACAGCTTTAAGGAAAAAGAAATCTCTCAATCTTTACTAGATACGCTCGTGCTGTCTCTAACGGAGCAGCAGGGTGTAGAAAAGGTTGCAGTCGAGGTTGAGGGGAAAGTAGACATTAAGAATGATAAAGGTAAAAAGGTGTCTGAACCAGTAACACGTCCAGAAAAAGTCAATACAGGTAGTTATTAAAAAAACATTTTTGTTATACTATATAATGACCATGAAAGAGGTTGGCTTCTTATGCCGCCTCTTCTTTATTTGAAAAAAAGTGATCAGCTTAAGGAGGAAATGATGTGCGTGTTGATGGAAGAGAGCCATTGCAGCTCAGGCCTATACATATTGAAACCAATTATTTAATGCATCCAGAAGGTTCTGTCCTTATTTCGGTCGGAAATACAAAGGTCATTTGTACAGCTAGTATTGAAGACCGGGTTCCTCACTTTATGAGAGGGGAAGGTAAAGGCTGGATCACGGCGGAATACTCCATGCTTCCAAGGGCAACGGAAACAAGAAACATTCGCGAATCCTCGAAAGGAAAGGTCTCCGGCAGGACGATGGAGATTCAGCGCCTGATAGGCCGTGCGCTTCGCGCGATTGTTGATCTTAGTGCGATTGGTGAGAAAACGGTCTGGATTGACTGTGATGTCATTCAGGCGGACGGAGGGACACGGACAGCCTCGATAACTGGTGCGTTTGTGGCGCTTACTCTGGCTCTAAATTCATTAGCAGAGAAAAGGTCATTTTCAAAGTTTCCAATTACTGATTATTTAGCTGCAACTAGTGTAGGGATCCTATCGGGTGGTAAGGTCGTGTTAGACTTAAACTATGCGGAAGATTCCAAGGCTGAAGTGGATATGAATGTAGTCATGACAGGGAATGGAGAATTTGTTGAGCTGCAAGGAACAGGTGAAGAGTCCACTTTCTCTTACGACCAATTACAAGGGTTGCTGCATGCCGCACAAGAGGGGCTCATGGAGTTATTTGAACAGCAGAAGGCAGCGTTGGGTGAGGATATTATTAAAAAAATCGAGAGTCGAAGGAAGAAATAAGTCGGTAGAATGAGTTTCCGCTTGGATGGATGAGTTAATTTGCTGATAAGTTGGGTTTACTGGCGGATAATAAGCGGAGTTAACTGGCGTATAAGTGATGTTTATTGGCGGATAACAAGATTTTACTGGTGCATAAGCTTAATTTACTGTCAAATTTTTAAAAAAACACTGTAATAAAATAGAGGCGATAATATGAAAGAAGTCATTATAGCGACTAAAAATAAAGGAAAAGCAAGAGAATTCGAGGAAATATTTTCCTCAAGAGGGATCACTGTTCGAACATTACTAGATTTCCCCGAAATACCAGAAGTGGAGGAAACGGGAACAACCTTTGAAGAAAACGCCATCCTCAAAGCCGAGGCCGTCTCTCACGCACTAAATAAAATGGTCATTGGCGACGATTCAGGGCTAATGGTTGATGCACTGGATGGCAGACCAGGAATCTTCTCCGCCCGCTATGCTGGTGAGCCAAAGAACGATGAGAATAACACAGACAAAGTGTTATTAGAACTAAAAGGTGTTCCTGACGAGAAGAGAACCGCTAGATTCTATTGTGCGCTCGCAATCGCGGTTCCTGGTCAAGAGACTAAAACGGTGTCAGGCACCTGTGAAGGCCGGATACTCGAGGAGCGCCGCGGAACAAATGGCTTTGGATATGACCCAGTTTTTTACGTACCAGAAAAAGGCCGATCAATGGCAGAATTATCTTCAGATGAAAAAAATAAACTCAGCCACCGAGCGAATGCACTTAAAAAACTCGATGTCGAGTTAGATTCCATTTTAGAAAGAGCTGATAAGTCATGAGCAAGGTATTAATTATCAGCGACAGTCACGGCTTAACGAAGGAGCTTGAAATCATCAGGGAACGTCACTTAAGTGAAGTCGATTTAATGATTCACTGCGGTGATTCACAATTGATGCCAACTGATCAATCAATCTCTGGTTACTTAACGGTCATGGGGAATTGTGATTTTGGCGCCGAGTACCCATTGGAGACAACAACTGAAGTAGCAGGTAGAAAGTTCTTTATCACTCATGGCCATCGTTATTCAGTAAAGTCGACATTAATGAATCTAAAATACAAAGCCGAGGAAGTTCATGCTAATATTGTCTGCTTTGGACACTCGCATGTCTTAGGAGCAGAAGTGGTTGGCGGCACGCTTTTTATCAATCCAGGCAGCATCCGCCTCCCACGCGAGCGTCTTGAAAAGACATATGTGATTCTTGATTTACAATCTGATAAAATCAACATGTCAGTGTTTGAATCTTCAGGCCGTGAACTTACAAAATTAGCGCAAGAATTTACTCTTTAAACTTAGAGGGGGGCTTCCCCCTTTTTATGAAAAAAGGAAATAGCTGTTGACTTTTAGATATTAGGATAATATAATAAATATTGTCTTTAATAATAAAAAATGTCCCAGTAGCTCAGCCGGATAGAGCATACGCCTTCTAAGCGTACGGTCGGGAGTTCGAATCTCTCCTGGGACGCCATTTACATACGTAATAAACCGCTATATATAAGCCTTCTAGGACGTCAAATGAAACGGTCAGTGCATCGGTCAAATGCCGAATTACACTCGATAATTCATTAACGTTTTAGGAGGTTTTTTGTTATGACGAAAAAGAAAAGCATTCTATCGGTTTCAGATGATTTGAGCGGTTTATTCTCCGAAAATCCTCCCCCACGTACAACGGTCAATTTAGACCGAATGACTATTAATAAGGCGCTTGCAACGATTACTCGCCAAATGCAGATCAGTGGTAATCGCCCTAGGACAATTAGCGATTATTCGATTCAAGTAAATCATTTCGCTGAGAAGACGAAACTAACATTCTTAGACGACATAAAGGCGGAATCAATTTACGATTGGCTTTCCCGAATGGGAGTCAGTAATCAAACTAAGTTAATACGCCTAAAATGTTTGAAGGCGTTCTTGTCCCGTTGTTTTAGTAATGGATGGATTGAAACGCAGTTTTGGAGGCCGATAACAATTCGAGTTGATAGTCACGTTAAGGAAGGAGCCACAGAGCGTGAAATTCGAACGTTATTATCTTTGTTAGACTTAGGTGACTTTGTCCAATTACGAGACGCTACAGCGGCTTTATTGATGTTTAAAACGGGTATACGTGTTAATACAATCGTCCACCTGGAGAAAAGACATATAGACTTCACGGATAAATTACTGAGACTTGATGGTTCTATCATGAAAAACCACGACCAGTTACTTCTGCCATTTGATGATACATTACACCGTTTATTAAGCGTGCTAGTACGCCAGAATGATGCGATAAGGCAAGTATACGGAGTACAGAATAATTACGTTTTTATCACGAAACAAGGCGGGGTCATTTCCAATAGCCCAACCCATAACAACATCCAGAAGCGATTAAATAAGTACTCTAAGGAGTTTGGTTTACCTAATATTAATCCGCATGCTCTTAGACGTGGTTTTGCTAAGTCTCTATTGAATAAGGGAGCAAATATTGCTGAAATATCAAAAGCGCTTGGTCATAGTAATCTGGCGGTCACAACACAGTACTTACACCTGGATAAGGAAGAAGTAGCGGAGAACCTGCGAAAATACTTATAGTAGAATTAGTGCGGCGTCACCTTAACGGGTGGCGTTTTTTCTTGTTAAATAAATTGCACAGTTTTGTGCAACTAGTAACTATCTATTAAGGAGGGATCTATTCTGTGTTCAAAAATTTTGGAATAATGCTCAAAAGACTTAATAACTTTTTTGTGAATTTTTTTTATATGCGCATAAAAAAGAGCTGAGATATTTGACTTCTTTAATAATTTTATTTTAAATGAAAGAATAATAGTATAATCAACCTAGCTTATAGAAGATATTTTTTAAAGTGTTATATAAAATAGTAATTAGTTTTCAGATTAGGGCCAAAACAAAAAAAGTGAGGACAAATATGAGTAATTTTTATAGATATAACAAGATTTTAGAATTAATATTATTTGGTCTTTCAGTAGTTATTATTAATATTCTAACAAGTAAAAATTTATATGGGTGGGTAATAATTGTCTCAATCGTTATTTTATTACTTGAGATTTTTATTAAAAATAAAGAGTATAACCCAATAATTAAGTCTGCAATTAATAGAGAGCAAAAAAATAAAGAATTAGAGAGAAATGGCATTTCAAATCATTACTTTATGGATAATTATGAATCTAAAAATAAAAGAAATTCAGAAACTGCTAAGGCTATCGATGAGGCAAACGAAATGTTTTTAATTGCTGAAACAGGTAAATCATACTTAGATATTCCAACAGATAGACATTGGAAGAATATTAAAGAAAAACTAAATAGAGGAGTCCATTTTAAGGTTTTACTTATTGATCCCTATAGCAAAAATAAACTGGTTAGAAATAATTTGAACAATATTGACGGGGTTGATAGAAAGTTGGATATAGAAGGTCTGATAATTTTAAATAATAAATATGAGAACTTAGAAATTAGGTTTACTGACCAGGTTTATTGTTCATTATTCTTTACAGATAAATATATGATTTATGACCCATATCATTTGGGTAAAACTACAGACAGAATAGAAAACAATTTTATTGCTATAGAATTCAAGTGTGATAACCGAAATTACAACATATTAAAAAGTCATTTCAACAATTGTTGGAGACTTTCTGAATCATTTGAAGAGGTTATAGAAAAATGAAAAGAATAATACTCACATATAATCAGAGCTGTAATTTAACTTGTGATTTTTGTTATGTGAATTTTCACCATAAAAAAATACAAGACAAAACATATGAGGTAGTAAAAAGAGCAATATCATTGGAATTTGATGTAATTACCTTCGGTGGAGGTGATTCTTTTAGTAAAGGTAGTTTTAGAAAATCATGCATACTTGCAAAAGAAAATGGGCTATTTACTCAAGTAGATACAAATAGTATTTCAATAACTGAAAGTGATTTTTCCTTTATCGAAAATTATGTAGATTTAATTGGAATCTCTTTAGATGGAATCGGAGAGAAACATAATAATATGAGGAAATCAAAAAATTTATTTAATAAGGTTAATTTAGTTCTTCAAAAATTAAAAGAGTCAAATACTAGGATTAAAATAAATACTATATTAACTAAGCAAAACAGTGATTATATTTATGATTTGTATAGATATTTATTGGAGTTTGAAAATATAGATAGTTGGAGTATATATCAATTTTTCCCTTTATCTTCTGCTAAAGAGAAAAAAGATACGTTTGAAATAAGTGATGACGATTTTGATAATGCATTAACCTTTTTGGATAAAGAAGAGAAGAAGTTCAAGATTGAAAAATTTAAATATAGCGATAGGGTGAGTGGCTATATATTCTGTGATGAGCAAGGAAAGATTTATACGAATAGTTTAGAAGGGGACTACAGAGACATTTGTTCAATCTTTGATATTGATGTGGCTGAAAAACTCTCTAGACTTAATGAGACCATTAATCCTAAAACAATAAGTCGTTATGTATAAATGAGATCCTCATTTTCTTGGAACCTTTTTATTGTGATGAAATAAAATGAGATGGTGAATCAATCATATTACTTTAACATCGGTTAGCTTTAATTGAATAAGAAAAACTAAGGACCGCTATGTTAGTGGTCTTTTTATTTTATTTCTAAAGGGAACGTTTGTTCGTTTATAATAATATCGAAGGAGATGACCTTAATGACTATTCGAGACCTTGGTAAATTAAAATGGCAGCCTGCATCGTTCTTACCGTTAGCATTCGATGTTTAAGGACCAGGAACGCCAATCGAAGCCGTTAATCGATGAGTACGAAATGGACGAATTCGACCAACGGATATGTTATGCGATGGAGTATAACTTAGCCGTAAAGCTAAAGGTATGGAAAGATGGATTTACTACTGTTGTTGTCGGTTCCGTCTATCGCGTTGATCCGATTTCACATGAGGTACATATCGAAATAAAGCTTGGAGAATTTGAACGGATTAAATTTGAGGATATCATCGGAGTTTCTGTAGATTAACGATATAGATCGTAAAACTGTCGTAATTAACCGTATGAAAAATCCTGAAGTCTATTGAAATATGTTAATTAGATTAATTGCAGACGCAGCCATTTAGGTTGCGTTTTTTTTTTTTGCATTTTTTATTTTCTATTCCACTCTGCTCGGTTGAGACCCCTATTGTATATATGACTAAGGAGGTGGTTTGGATTGGACGAAACAAAAAAATATAAAAAAATCGACACTGACGACATTTCTGACCCTTATCTATATATGAAGTAACCAAGATTGATAGTCGGATCAAAAAAAAATAAGATTTTTGATTTTTCTCGGCGCTGGAGACGATTTGGACCCGTATCTACATATGAAGGTAGGAGGTGATGGGCGAATGAGAAACGGTCAAAATTACAATCCTTGTAAAACTACTACTTATAAACATTACAAAACGGAAAATACGGCCAACGCATTTTTTTTAAAATTTTTTTATTTCCGTATCTATGATAGATGACTATATCCCCTATTTTAGAGATGAAAGCAACAAGAGTATGACAAAAACTTTTAAGGAGGTGAAGATTGAATGGGTTTAGTCACAGCTTCAACAGTAAGAATCGTAAGGGCGTACCTGAACTGGACGCAAAGTGAACTAGCAAAGCGCATGGACGTAAGCGCTGGTTCAGTATCTGCGGTTGAGAAAGAAACGAACAGGATTACGCCTGAATTCGCTATGAAGTTCAAACGAGCAGTAGGGATTACAGATGCGATCTTAATCGATATTCAGTATCTGCAGAACAAGATAGTGGAATAAAACGTTTCTATCTATTTTGAAAATCTAGGTATTAAATCTATTAAACTTTGGAGGTATTACAGAATGAACATTTTAGAGAGCGCAAATTTTAATGAGAAAGATTTGGTTGGTTTGGATCGTTTACACCACTTACTCGAATACACCTATCAGGACGAAAAAGCTGTTGAAGCTATTTATAATCAGAAAATGTGGGCAATATCTATCTGTCGTGATTTAGCAGCTGCTCAAAGAATGATAGATTTTGAAATTGATTTGGCAGAACTGTGTTTGCGTAGTATCGGTTTTATAGTTGACTTATGGACGGAGAAAGCGATCCTTGGTCCCAAGGATGAATTGAGAGATATTCATAGATTTGAACGATTTATACAAAGAAGGTTAGAAAGAATTAAAGATGATATACGAATTGGTCGTTTTTTAACCAAAGTAAAGGAAGAAGGTTGGGATAAAGATGAAAAATAGTACTCAACGTAAGAACAAATTATCAGAGAAGCAAATTCAAGAGGCACGTAAACAGTATGCAACTGAGAAATCCTCGATTAAGCAGTTAGCAACTGAATATAGAACTACAGAGTATCAGATCAACAAAGTACTTGAAGGAGTTACAAAATGGAAGCAGACAGATGAAGAACGGTTTTGGTCGAAAGTCGATAGGGGAAACCCAGATGAATGTTGGGAATGGATAGCGGGTAAGACCTCAGATGGGTATGGTACCTTCAATTATAACGGGAAGACCGTCAATGCACATAAGTTTGCGTATGAGATTACTCACGGTGTTTGTGTCCCTAGTCGATTTCACGTTCGCCACTTATGTAGCAATCCGTGGTGTGTAAATCCCAGTCATCTATTGCCAGGAACTCCAAAGGAGAATAATGAAGATACGAAAATAAGTGGGCATCAGTATAGAGGGGGGGCAAAGCCAAAACTAAACGAGATTGATTCACTAGAAGCTATAGTCCTCTCTGATATTGGGATGAATCATGAAAGAATAGCTAAATTTAAGGGCATTAGTGGCTCTACTTTACAAAGGATAATGCAAAAGGATCCATTAGTGTTAAGGGAGGATTGGCTTAAAAAGGAAAAAGAGATGGCGATGAGTCTGAATAAGATTTGAAGCTGAAGGCGGTATCTGTGAATGCAGAACCGCTTTTAAATTTATAAAATACCAGAATAGGAGAAATAATAATGACTAATAGCAACAGACAATTTGCACTTGTTGATCTAACTACAGGACAAGAATATGATATTTCAGAGTATTCCTTACGTTCCAAAAAGCAAGACGAGGCATATAAACGCATTCAGTATTACCATCAAGATAATCGCCATTTCTCGTTTGCAGATATGGAGAACATCAAAAATGTTATTTCTAAAGTTAAAACAGTCGACTGCGGATATCTGTTAATACTACAGTGCTATATGGAGTATGGTACGGGAAAGTTAGCTTTAGATCGAAAAGAGATGCAGAAAGCATTGGGAATATCTAAACCGACCTTTCAAAGGTTCTGGGCAGCGATGATAAGTAACGGAATCATCTTCAAAGATAATGGAGAATTTTATGTAAATCCTGATTTCCATTTCCGCCATCAACCTAATCATAATCGAGTTATCAAGTTGTTCACCACCACATTAAAACAGCTAACAGATAAGTTGACGGCGTCAGAATTAGGGTTTCTGTACAAGCTGTTACCTTATGTTCATTATGATACTAATATGATTTGTGCTGATCCGTTCACTGAGCCAGAGAATATCAAGTTTCTAAACAAAACTCAGATTGCGATATTGGTCGATATGGATGAAAAGAAAGCGTCCAAGTTATTGGACAAGTTACGAAAAATAGGTATTATTGTGGAGACAATTCGCCAGGATGATAAACGTGACCACATTTTCACTTTGAATCCCTATGTTTTCTATCGTAAGAAGGGGAAGCCAGACGACACTTTACGTGGTTTGTTTGCATCTACACCTTATGGCCAATGATAAATAGGTGTCTTTTTTGATACCAAAATAGCGAAATGGGTGTCTTTTTTGATACCTTTGAAAAGTGCCTTGGCGCCTAGAGCCACAACGGTTTGAGGTGCTTTTACGCTAAAATTACTTCTTTATCTTAGACAATACGTAATTATCATTCTAGCAAACGGGAGATATGGTATTGACTAAAAAGCGTAAAAAACGCAATAACCTTCGCCTAACGGCTCAGGATGTAACCAAAGCTTATCAGCTTTAGTAACATCAAAAATAATAACCGTTATGGTTTAAAATGGGAAGACTGCTAAGCAGGATTCAACTGAGCGGAAGCGAAGGTTATACGTTTTGACGATTATACGTTAACACGAAAAACGATAATTACGTTATTGAATAGAATACGGTTAACCCGATTAGAAGTTAAAGAATGAAGTTAACCGAATTAATGGAGTTAACCATTACGGTTAAAACGTATTTGTATTCTGAATACAGTTGATTACGCCCTGTATCCGTATAAATGGACGACTTGGGTTAGCTATTGACGAAAATACGCCTGGTGCATCACGACTGAAAATGACTGTTTCTGGAAAACTCCAGGGTCTATGGGCAGCTGTTCAAAAACGTTGATATTCCAGCGATTGGAAGTGATTTTGTAAAGTAAAAATACTTGACATTATGACATTGAAAACGTCACTTATGGTAAAACTTCAGGAGGCGACTTAACTTACTTTATTACGATAAAGCGTTGTTAAAACTGGGTTTCGAGATATCTACCGTGCTTTAATACACTGATGGATATGACGTTAATTAATACCGACCAGAAATCCAGTGACAGTAACTAGACTAAATTGTCGTATCCCTAAATAAGAAAAGGCGACACTCTTATTGAAGTATCAGCCATAAACTTTAATATTCGGTGTCTTTTGTTTGGGATAGTTTTTGTTTATCGGTAGTTCCAGGTGGTTGTTCTAGCCATTTGTTATCAATCATGATGTTAACTCCGTCCTTTGCATACTGAGCGACTTCTAGCGATAAGCGTTCATAATTTAGAAAAAGGTCTGTTCTTTGACTTGCCGCCGCTGCAGTTGCGTAATTTCCTGAACCAGTCGCACTTAACAATGCCATATGAGACATGGTTAGTTTGTCTGAGAATGGCGGTGTAGTTGAATTTGTTACAGCAACATCTGATGAAACTGGTGGTTGTATATCATTGTCGAGTAGAGTTGCAGAAAAAATCTGCACATGCTTTTTTGAAATATCGTTACCTCTTAGCATCCACTTTTGTATATTTTTTCTCGGTGATGTTTGAGCAAAACTAATAGAAAGATGACTACCTATTAAATTGGTTTGAATGTTCATATAAAGATGAGCTATTTCAACTGTATTTAAAGGGCGTTGCTTACTGAAAAGAGAAAAACCACTTAAATAACTTCTGCTATCTACGTAATCAGTCTTTGTTGGGTATACAATATACGGTGATCTTACAAACAATCCTTTAGAAAGTGCGACATCTGAACTTCTGTCGAATAAATCGGACGTTTCTTTTAGTCCTTCCATAAAATAACCCCTTACATCTTTTCTTGCACTCATGGAAACGAGTCCACTATAAGCAAGTAACCCAGCCTTTGCCATGTGGTTTATGTAAGTCAGCATAAATGAATCAGTATATAGGCGAGGAGCATTTAAATTGACATCTTCGTTAGTAAATCCTGTTGGTAATGGCAAATCTTCTTCTTCGAAAAGATGAGTTAGTTTTTCTATATGAGAAACTGTAAGATCATATGCAAACTGTATAATAGGCCTTATATCTGAGTCTTCAACATGTACTAGAAAATATCCAAGAATGCACTTAGCCATACTATCGTTCATATAGCCAGTCCAAGTACTAGCGATTTCTGATGATGTTAGGCTAATACGGTTTTCAGTCATATTCCGAACTCCTTCAAAAAAATATATATTGGTATATTCTTTTCGAATAAACTTGTTTTTATGTAGCCTAAGATGACCAAATACATATACGAACACCTTCGATACCTTGGGGACTCGGAATGGTGATCCAACACTCTAGGAAACATCAACTGTTCGGATGGCACTACCAAACGTCAAATAAGCGAATTCATATAAATAGGATAAAACCTTTACCATATCTGGCAAAGGCATTTACAGGAGAAACATTTCTACATTATTCTGCCGATTGTAACTTCTTTTTTGCTCGGATCAACGTACTCTTCGATATTCCAGTTAAATCCTCAACTTGCGTGTAAGAGTGGGTTTCTAACAGGTGTAAAGCGTGATCGATTTGCTTCTTAGTAAATTTATTAGGTCGACCCTCTCGGAAATCTTTACGCTGCTTTGCAATCGCTTTGCCTTCTTGAGTTCGCTCAACGATCATATCACGTTCAAACTCTGCAAATCCGCTCATAATCGTTAGTATTAACCTTCCAGTAGGCGTGTCTTCTACTAAGCCCATATTTAGGACATGTACCTTAACACCACGTTCAAAAAGTGCTTTTACTGTGTTGATTGCATCCACGGTAGAACGTGCAAAGCGGTCTAACTTCGTAACAACTAAAGTGTCCCCTGATTCCAGCTTTGAAAGTACTTCCTTAAACTTCGGACGATCTGCCTTCGTACCTGTAAACTTTTCTGAATGGATAACTTCGCATCCTTCATTCTTTAACGCCTGTAGCTGTGCTTCCAAATCTTGATTCACTGTACTAACCCTGGCATAACCGTATTTCATCGGTTTTCCCTCCTTTATTTATGAATCTAAGTTATGACACCTAATGATACCTTGATAATACTGACTCTGGAAATCGGTGTCAATACTTAAAGGTTATGAAACTTTAAGGGGGTATAAGTAGGAATTATATTAGGACAGGTAGGGGGCTACCCTATCACGAACAAAGGTCCCATATGAATATCGGCACTTGCCTGGTGTAAGACACACATGGACTTCAAATCTCGAAACTTTGACGAGGGAATAGAGGAAGCAGATAAGAGAGAAAAAAACGTAAAGTAAACGATGCGTGAAAATTAGGAAAATTTGTTAAAAGGATGAAGACAACGGGATAAAAGGTTGTATAATTTAGTTGTATGGAAAGAATTAGCTTTTATTAAAGGAGCCATGCTGATGGGAAAATATGAACCAAAGCCAGAAGTAGAGAGAATAGAGGTTCTAGTGAGGTTAGTAAAAGAAGGGCATATAAAATTACCAAAATTTCAAAGACCCTTTGTTTGGACTAAGAACAATATACTAGAATTAATGGATAGTATATATAAAGGATACCCAATCGGGAGTATCTTACTATGGTTGACAAGACAGAAGTTAGCTAGCGAAAGAAGTATTGCAGATTTAGAGATTAATGAGTTAGAGGAAGAATATCCTACAAATTATTTATTAGATGGACAGCAACGACTATCTAGTTTATGTGGGATACTATTTTGGGATGGACAAAATAAAAACAGTGTTTGGAATGTAGTATTTGACTTAGAAAAAGAGGAATTTTTATATGACCCAGACAATGAAAAAATTGAATATTTTAAGCTAAATAAGCTTTTAGATACAATGGATTTTATTAATCAATGTTCAAGGTTTGTAGGTCATCCTAAGCAAGCCCTATATACAACAAATGCTCAAAAATTATTAAATTCCATTAAGGATTATAAAATGGCATCAGTAAAAATAGGAGATATGAGCCTTGATGAAGTTGCTCCTATATTTGAACGGATAAATAGCACGGGTAGAAGGCTTACAATGGTAGATTTAATGAGAGCAGCAACTTGGAGTGGAGAATTTGATTTAACCCATACAATAAATATGGTCAGGAGCTTTTTAGAAGAAAAAAACTTCGAAGCTGTACCAGAAATAGAAATTTTAAGAAATCTTTCTACATGCGCAGGATTAGGTGTTACTAAGGAAGATATAAATAAGTTAAGAGATCGTTCATCAGATGAGTTGAAGCTCATTGCTGAAAAATGTAAAAAAGCATATTTGCATGCTGTAGATTTTATTACAACTGAGTTACACGTACCTAGTCATGGATATTTGCCGTACTCGTTACAATTAACATTCTTAGTAGAAATATTTAATCTTTGCCCGTCACCAACGGTAGATCAAAGAAAGGAGATAAAAAAATGGTTTTGGAGAACCTCTATAACAAGGTATTTTGCTTCCTTTAATAACGGACAGTTGAATGCAGAACTACGTACAATAAGAAGTTTCGCCACAGGGAAGATAGAGACATTATCAATTAACAAGGGAATTTATTATAAAGAGTTTATCGAGAGTTCATTTGTATTAAAGAATTCAGTAAGCAAAACCTTCTCACTTATTTTGGCGAATAATTATCCTAAAAGCTTACTGGATGGGGCAAGTATTAACATTGATTCAGTTTTGGCATTAGTGAATAAAAATGAATTTCACCATATTTTTCCGAAAAGTTATTTAAAGAAAAGAAATTATGAAAGTAGCCAGATAAATCAACACGCAAACATTTGCATGCTAAATCTAGGTAATAACCGAGCAATATCCAACAAGGCTCCAAGTGATTATTTCTTATTGGTAGAAGAGAGGCTTGGTAGTAATTTACATGATATTTTATTAAGTAATTTTATAGATGAAGATGCCTATAGATGTGCTATAGAAAATAATTATGAAGGATTCATTGAAGCAAGAAAGAAGTTAATATTAAGAAAAGCAATGGAATTGTGCGATGATCTGGAGGAACTTAAAAATGTTACAAAAAATCCCCTGCACAATATAAAGAATCAGAAAAAAAACGATAATCAATATGTACAAATGAATTTAAATTTATAAAAATTCAAGAGAAAATTTTCAGGAATTAAAATCAAATGAATTTTCAAAATATAACAGACAATATTAGTCTTGGAGGAATACAAATATATTGACTTCCCTAAACCATTTTTCATTGAACGAAATGATGTTAATTCCGTGACTGGCGAGTCTATTGTTGGCTCGCTTTTTGTTTGTCCATTTTTAAGATTCGGCGAGGTACCCTATCACGAACAATGCCCTGATGCCATATCGAACTATGCCTGTTGTAACGTACATCTGAGGGTCAGATCTCGAATCCTTGACGAATTGTAATGAAAGGTGCGTTTCGATAAAATCAGTCGATTGAAATCGCCAAATTGATCAAAAAATATTTTTCGGAATCAGAAAGATCGAGGGTGTTATTAAACTACCGAGGCAGGTGTTAATTAATGATTTTATGTTCAATATAACCAGGAAAATATAATTTAAGTTTAATGTGAAAAACAATTTCATCCACTTAATTATTATATATAAAATTTGGTAAAATTGTTAAAAAATAAATTCATGACAAAGAAAATATGGTAAAATTGTTAAAAAGTAAATTTATGACAAATAGATTTAATTGGGGGAGACTAGGTATGAAGAGGGTTTTTTTATCTCATAGCAGCAAGGATAAGACATTTTATATTGAAAACGTTGTAAAAAATCTTACTAAATTGATAGGTCCAGATAAATTTGTTTATGACGCAAAAACTTTTGAAGAAGGTGAAGAAACATCTCAAGAGATTTCAAAATGGTTAGAAAACACAGAGATTTTTGTTCTATTTATATCAGATACAGCATTAAATTCTCCGTGGGTTAAAAAAGAAATTTTAGAAGCCAAAGATTTATTTGATAATAGTGATTTAAAAAAAATATATCCTATAATTATTGATGAAAAAATAACCCATGAAGATAAGAGAATCCCTGATTGGATGAGAGAAAAATATAATATTAGATATATTTCTCGATCAGCGGTTGCGGCAAGAAAAATACACAATAAATACATTGAATTAATATGGGAAAAAAACCCTAAAATTAAAGAAAAGAATACGTTCTTTGCGGGTAGAAATGATCTTATTGATAATATTGAAGAAAGAATGGATTCATTTGATAAACCCATCCCAACCTCATTAATAGCATCAGGATTAAATGAAATTGGTAGAAGATCTTTATTGAGAAGAAGCCTTATAAAATCGAGCATAATGATTGAAAGTTATTTTATGCCTACAATTGTTTTAGATGCGCATCAAAGTATTGAAGATTTAATATTATTATTAGATGATTTAGGTTATGAAACGGATAATAGTTTAGACCAACCTCTTATGAAATTATCTCAGGATGATAAAGTAGAAATTGCATTTAAATTGATAAAAGAGATGAAGAATTCGAAAGATATTTTGTTAATTGTAGATGAAGGAGCTATAGTTTCTCCTACGAGAACTATAAGTGAATGGTTTATAAAATTGAATAATAAACTTAGTGATTCATCTAATGGGATGTCTTTGTGCGTTGTAAGTAAACATAGAACAAGATTTCAAGATTTAGCTAAAGCTGAGTCTATCCACGCTGTTCATGTTCCCGAACTTCCTGATAGTGAAAGAAGTCGTTTATTTACTAGGTACATACGAATTTTAGGTTTAAAATTAAGCAAAGAGGAGATAAAATTTGTTACGACCTTTTTCTCAGGCTTACCAAAGGAAATAATTTATACAGCAGATTACATAAAATATCATAGTATTACAGAGTTGAAAAGGGATACATCTATTATTACTGATTTTTCTGATGGAAAAGTATCAAGGTTGGTATCACGGTATGATAAAAATGAAAAGGCTTATAATCTATTAGCATTAATAGCAACATTTGATTTTATTAGTTATAGCATGCTTTCAGAAATAATCAACGGTTCAGATGAGCATAAAATTCTTATTGAGGAATTCATTACAAATGGAATTTGCGAGAATTTAGGTATAAATGGAGAGTACCTATGTCTAAATTCTGCCATTAAAAATTACGTTCAAAGACAAAAATTTGAAATGGGAGAGTTTTTTAAAGAGGCTTTAAATGATCATGTTAAAGCGTTTATGAATAATTTTGATAAATTGAATGATAGAGATGTATCAGATGTATTTTATTCTTTAAGAGAAGCAATTAGTGTGAATAGTGAAATAGATAGTAGATATCTAATACCGTCTCATTATTTAAAGTCAATGAAAGAATTATATGATAGAAGAGATAGGGATCAAGACGTAGTAAAATTAGCTGATAGAATATTAATAAATGAAGAGTTTATGGATAAGCATATAGCTAGAGAAATACGTTATTACCTATGTTCTTCATTGGCAAGGTTAAAAGATGGAAGATTTAAAGAAGAAGTTCAAAAAATTAATGGACCTGAACATAACTTTTTATTTGGTTTTTATTATAGACATGTAGGACGGGATACAGAAGCAATCAATAGTTTATTGAAAGCTCTTGAAGAAAGACCTAAATTTGGAAGAGCTAAAAGAGAGTTAGTTCTTGTATATAATAACAATGAGGAATATGATAAAGCTTTGAATTTAGCAAAGGAAAATTATGAATCAAATAGAAGTAATGAGTATCACATACAAGCATATTTTCAATGCTTGTCCTACGGAAGAAGGGACACGTTAAGCTTTGAAGAGAGAAAAGAGCGAGCCGAATTATTATTAGAAGATATAAGAAAGATTGATTCTGAAAAAGCAAAAAGTATGTCTTTAGTAATGGATATACAGTTCAATGTCTACTTTAATGATAATTTAGATGATGCGGAATTTTTGATTGAAGAAAAGGCATATTTATATCCTAAAGATATATTTGTCCTTCTAGCAACTTTTGATGTGTACGAAAAGTTAAATAAAATTGATAATTTAAGGACTACTTTAGAAGCGATAAAAAATCTCCATGGTAACCCAAGTAGTAAATATCATCGCGATTATTTAAAATGTTTAGCAGCTTATACTGCTGCGACTGGCGAAATTTCAAAAGCTAGAGCAATAGTAAAGGTTATTAATACTTCAGAAACTGCTAAACGGTTACTTGAAAATAAGATAAGTAAATACGAGCTTGTTCAAATTAATGGTTTTTAATTAATCCTTTCTATTAAAAACAAATATCATATGCAATCTGGTAAATCAGACACGATGGCATGGAGATTATGTTTTTGCTCCATTTTGCATTCGCAAAGTAAGGTTTCAACAAATGTCGCGTTACATTAATAAAAGATGATCGTCTAAATGGCGGTCATTTTTTATGTTATAAATCACATAAATTGATATTTAGTCAAAGTGTAAACTGAAGATGAACTTATTTAGAATGAATCAAGAGCGGTATATGGTGTTATATCTTTCGTCTTTTTTTCCAATTTCATAGCTTCCTCATATTTTAAAATACAATTTTTGACTATTTTAAACAAGGATAAAACGTACGTTATCTCCATGTAAAAAAGAGTTGGCTTTCTCGAAAGTTGTCAGATGCTAAAACCTATAGTTTCCATTAAACTTACAATTCCTTTCTGTTAGAATAGTAGAAGAGGTGGTAACTATGTTTATATCTCCAATGCTATTACACAAATCGAAGGAACCTTTCAGTTCCGATGATTACATCACAGAGCTTAAACTTGACGGCATCCGTTTAATATATTCTGTAGATGAGGCAGGAAAAGCACGTTTGTATTCACGACACAATAATGAAATTACATCGAAATTCCCCGAAATTCACAATTTAGACATTCCGCCAGGTACCGTGCTTGATGGTGAAATAATCATTAGTGATATATTTGGCAAACCTGACTTTGAAGCCGTAATGAGTCGGTTTATGAGTTCTAGAGATAAGACACCAGTTACCTTCGTAACCTTTGACGTGATCCAGCACAAAGGTGAACGGATCACAAACTTACCATTACTTGAACGTAAGGACATACTTGCTGAGATAGTGCCTGAGGATAATACGTTGATTGCAAAAACTCAATTCATTCAGGGGAATGGCGAAGCTTATTTTGACGCTGTTAAAGCGCAAGCGCTTGAAGGTATTGTATTAAAACGTAAGGATTCACGTTATGAAGTCGGCAAACGTTCAAATTCGTGGCTGAAGGTAATTAACTATCAATACTTAGATGCATATGTCGTTGGGTATCGTAATCAACCAAAGAAATTCGGCTTTCTGTTGGCATTCGAGGATGGACGTTATGCTGGCGTAATGGAACTCGGTGTTCCTGAAGCTGCACGAAGGGACGTCTATGTGAAGCCGATGATCCGTGAAGAAAAAGATTTTACGTTTATTGAACCCCTTAAGTGTCGTGTGAAATATCGTAATTTAACAAAGGCAGGCTTATTACGTCTTCCAAGTTTTGTTGAGTGGATTTGACGTCCACTCTTTTTTTTATTACTTTAATATTGTAATTTAGCGGCTTTTCTTCCTAATATAAACCATGTTATAATGAAACGGTCGAAAGTTCGTCAAATGACCGTATCAGTGCCAGTTTCAAAATGCGTTCATATAGCGGTTTGTAGCAGTTTAGAGCATACGCCTTCTAAGCGTACGGTCGGGAGTTCGAATCTCTCCTGGGACGCCATTTTCTTGTACCATGTTTAAAACTACATACCAAATACTCAACTCACCATCGTGGTGAGTTTTTTTTTGTCTAGGAAATTATAGCTTTACTACTTGTAGACAACTTTTTACAGGTTTAGACACGTCCAGCTCCAGCGCCTAGCCCCTCGATGGTCTACAGCCAATCCGTCCAAAAGGTTAAAAAAGCAACCTTTCGGCCGGCTCGTCTTATGCTTGGCTACAGAAAGCTATTGCTTTCTGTACGCATTAAGGGCGACTAGTCTCTGGCCTTGCTTTCACTGGCCAGTCGACAAGTCGCCCTATATCGGGGCTGACCAAGGCGCTTGCGCTTTTGTTCTTTATCCTAAGTATGCTACACTATTTTTCAATACACATTGAAGGACGGATTCTATGAAAAAGCGGGAACGAGTAAAACGAAAAGACAATATAATCTACTTTCCCGGACTCGATAAACGATTAACAGACAAAGGTCTGGAAAGCCTGGAAAAGAAAAAATTTCATGAAGCGATTCCGCTATTAGAAGAGGCACGGGAGCTCGATCCAGATAATGAAAACACCATAATTGGGCTTGTCCTTGCCTATTTTGAAGCAGGAGCATTTAAAAAAGCAAAGGTACTCGCAAATGAGATGCTGTTAAAAGGAATCGGCGACTATTTTCAGATGGTCGACTTGTATCTGACAGTCCTTATCCAGCTGCACGAATATCGGGAAATTGTGACAACCATTGAAGCACTCTTAGATGAAAAGGAAATCCCACCTGAGAAACATGACCATTTTTTAACAATCTTGCAATTTAGCCGCCGGATGGCAGAAGGTCGTGAACAGCAAGATAATGAACAGGAAGAAGCAGACTCTGATGTTTCGGCCTTAAATCTACTCGAAATCGATGATATTAAGGATCAAATGAACAGAGTAGCGGATCTGGCCGATAAAAACATCCGTCCCTATCTAGATGAAATCACTGACTACTTAAAATTCGAGGCGGGACATCCATTTATAAAAACGCTTGTACTAAATCTATTAAGAGAACAAGAAATAGATCGAGAACTAATAGTAGAGAAATTTGCGCTCGAAAAAAAGGTCATTCCTAAAGAGCTCCCTGAAGTAAGAGAGCAGCCCAAAATGCTAGCAGTAAAGGAATTACTAGCACAACATTTAGAAAGTAACAATCCTGGTCTATATGAAAATGCCCTTAGTATCGTAGAGAGAACATTTTTAATTAGTTATCCATTTGAACTCGAGCCGAATTCCGCAGAAGCCTGGGCCGCAGCTTATGATATGCTCGTGCAAGAATATTTAGGAATGGACGCGGAAATTAGCAAAATAGCACGAAATTACGGAGCTGAACCCGTTGAAATTGAAAATGCTAGAGTGCAAATAGAGACAATTGAGAAAAATTCTTATCCTAATATTTAGGTCTTGCTGTTGAAAGAAGGCGAACCTATGTTATAATGTAGGGGTTGCATTGTGTAAAAAACTATATTTTACATTTAAAAATAGGAAAATGACTTGATAGACAAGACATTTTTCGACTCACTCAAATTCGTTATCGAATGAAAAGAGAATAGATTTGTTGGAGGGAAAAAAAGGTATGACAGCAAAATGGGAAAAATTAGAAGGAAACCGCGGTGTCCTTACTGTAGAAGTAAGCGCTGAAGAGGTAAACAAAGGCCTAGACGCGGCATTCCAAAAAGTGGTTAAGCAAGTAAACGTTCCAGGCTTCCGTAAAGGAAAAATGCCTCGTGGCATGTTCGAAAAACGTTTCGGTGTAGAAGCTCTTTATCAAGATGCATTAGATATCCTTCTTCCAGAAGCATACGGCAATGCGATTGACGAAACAGGAATCGAGCCAATCGACCGTCCGGATATCGACATTGAGCAAATGGAAAAAGGTAAAGAACTTATTTTCAAAGCAACTGTACAAGTGAAGCCAGAAGTTAAATTAGGCGAGTACAAAGGCTTAGAAGTAGAAGAAATCGATACAACTGTAACTGATGAAGATGTTGCGAACGAATTAAAAACAATGCAAGAGCGTCAAGCTGAGCTTGTTGTTAAAGAAGACAGTGCTGCTGTAAATGGTGATACAGTTGTTCTTGATTTTGAAGGATTCGTTGATGGCGAAGCATTCGAAGGCGGAAAAGCTGAAAACCATTCACTAGAACTTGGTTCAGGTTCTTTCATCCCAGGCTTTGAAGAGCAATTAGTAGGCGTAAAAGCTGGCGAATCTAAAGATGTGGAAGTAACATTCCCTGAAGAATACCATGCTGCTGAGCTTGCTGGTAAACCTGCAGTATTCAAAGTGACTGTTCACGAAATCAAAGGAAAAGAACTTCCTGAATTAGATGACGAGTTCGCTAAAGATGTAGACGATGAAGTTGAAACTTTAGATGCATTAAAAGAAAAAATCAAAACTCGTTTAGAAGACAGCAAGAAGCATGAAGCAGAACATAACCTACGTGATACTTTAGTGGAAAAAGCGGCTGAAAATGCTGAAGTTGAAATTCCTGAAGTAATGGTTACGACTGAAGTAAACCGCATGCTTCAAGAGTTCGAACAACGCCTGCAAATGCAAGGTATGAACCTTGACCTTTACTTCCAATTCTCTGGTCAAGACGAAAATGCCTTACGTGAACAAATGAAGGAAGATGCTGGAAAGCGTGTGAAAATGAACTTAACACTTGAAGCAATCGCTAAAGCTGAAAACCTTGAAGTAACAGAAGAAGATGTGAACGCAGAACTTGAAAGAATGGCTGGCATGTACAATATGCCGGTTGATACTATTAAACAAGCTCTTGGCGGCCTTGATGGTATTAAAGCAGATCTTCAACTTCAAAAAGCAGTTAACTTCTTAGTTGAAAATAAAAAATAATTAAAAGTTGAACAGGGCGCGATATTTATCGTGCCTTGTTTTATACATTTTTTCAATTACATATTATAATAAAGACAGGGAAACCTTTTTAATGTTTCCGCTACTAATAATTTTAACTTTTTTACAACGGGCAGGAAAAAACGCAATCCATAGCGAATAAATATTTCCATAGCGTTTTAAGATTTATTTTTTAAATTTATGGTTATGATTAATGAGTACATATTTTTTTTAAAAACGAATTCCACAAACAAAAACGAGAAAAAGAAAACATAATCGTTAAAGCGTTTTATTTCCAGTCCAATAGTCAAATGTGTTACAATGCAAAATACATACCATTAAAAGAGAGAAAAAACTCGGACTTGTTTGTGTAATTCACGAGCTTCAATAGGGTTTTAACACGTGTTAAGGGGTGAAAGAATTGTTTAAATTTAATGATGAAAAAGGACAGTTAAAGTGTTCCTTCTGTGGCAAAACACAGGATCAAGTTCGTAAATTAGTTGCCGGGCCGGGAGTATATATATGTGATGAATGCATCGAGCTTTGCACGGAAATTGTTGAGGAAGAACTTGGAACAGAAGAAGAAGTAGAATTCAAAGACGTACCAAAACCAAAAGAAATATGTGAGATTTTGAATGAGTACGTTATTGGTCAGGATCAGGCGAAGAAATCGTTGTCTGTGGCGGTTTACAACCACTACAAGCGTATCAATTCTAATAGCAAAATTGATGATGTTGAGCTTTCAAAAAGTAACATCTGTATGATTGGGCCGACTGGTTCGGGTAAGACGTTATTGGCGCAAACATTAGCACGTATCTTAAATGTACCGTTTGCGATTGCTGATGCAACCTCGCTTACTGAGGCTGGTTACGTTGGTGAAGACGTTGAAAATATTCTTTTAAAATTAATCCAAGCAGCAGATTACGATGTAGAGAAGGCCGAAAAAGGCATTATTTACATCGATGAAATCGATAAAATTGCCCGTAAATCGGAGAATCCATCGATTACTAGAGATGTTTCCGGTGAAGGCGTTCAGCAAGCTCTATTAAAAATTCTTGAAGGTACCGTTGCAAGTGTTCCTCCCCAAGGTGGAAGAAAGCATCCGCATCAAGAATTTATCCAGATCGATACGACGAACATCTTATTTATTTGCGGTGGAGCTTTTGACGGAATTGAACCAATTATCAAACGCCGTTTAGGCCAAAAGGTTATTGGCTTCGGTTCAGATGTCAAGCAAGTAGATATTGGCTCAAAAGAACTTCTTTCCAAAGTATTACCAGAAGACTTGCTTCGTTTTGGATTAATTCCAGAATTTATTGGCCGTCTTCCTGTTATTGCAAGCCTTGAGCAATTAGATGAGGCTGCATTAATTGAAATCTTAACCAAACCAAAAAATGCACTTGTGAAGCAATATCAAAAAATGCTTGAAATCGATGATGTGGAGCTTGAATTTGAAGAAGGTGCTCTAACTGAAATCGCGAAAAAAGCAATTGAGCGGAAGACGGGTGCCCGTGGTTTACGTTCAATTATTGAAGGGATTATGTTGGATGTCATGTTCGACCTTCCTTCACGCGAGGATATCACGAAGTGTATTATTACAAAAGAAACCGTTGTTGATAACAGCGTTCCGAAGCTAGTATTAGAGGATGGAACTGTTGTGGCAGAAGAAAAATCTGCATAAGTGATTGAGGCCTGGCTTTTAAAGCTGGGTCTTTTTTTATGGAATCATGACAATAAATGGTAAATCGGCCGATTATGGCTTAAAATGAGCCAAAGATCATTACTTATGAGCCGATCCCCTAGAAAAATCGGCCAATCTCAATGAAACATCAGCCAATAGCCTCAAAAAATCGGCCAAAGGCTTCAAAAATAAACATAGAACCCGTCCCCAGAAACGATTTGTTTTTACATTGTTGGTTTATTCCGCCAGTCTAAAGGAAATACTTCTTACTATAGATGAGTACTAGTAGTAGGAGGGAAAAATATGAGTTGGACGGGGATTGCCTTATTTATACAGCTGTTTTTCGGTATTATTATAGGGCTGTATTTTTGGAATTTACTGAGGAGCCAGCGTACCCAAAAAGTGTCCATTGATCGGGAATCCCGGAAAGAGATGGAACAGCTTCGCAAAATGAGATCGATATCCTTAACAGAACCGTTATCTGAAAAAGTTCGTCCTACCAGTTTTAATGATATTGTAGGCCAGGAAGATGGAATAAAATCATTAAAAGCAGCATTATGCGGGCCAAACCCGCAGCATGTAATTATTTATGGACCTCCCGGGGTCGGAAAAACAGCAGCTGCCCGCCTCGTCCTCGAGGAAGCCAAAAGGAATAAAAAATCACCATTTAAATCACAATCCGTTTTTATTGAGTTAGATGCGACAACCGCTCGATTTGATGAAAGAGGAATTGCTGATCCGCTAATTGGTTCGGTTCATGACCCGATTTATCAAGGTGCTGGTGCAATGGGACAAGCAGGGATTCCCCAGCCAAAGCAGGGCGCTGTTACAAATGCCCATGGTGGAGTGCTGTTTATTGACGAAATTGGTGAATTACATCCGATTCAAATGAACAAATTGTTAAAAGTTTTAGAAGATCGTAAAGTTTTTCTTGAAAGTGCTTATTATCATGAAGAAAATACGCAGATTCCAACCCACATCCATGATATTTTTAAAAATGGCCTTCCAGCCGACTTTCGTTTAATCGGGGCAACTACGAGAACGCCAAGTGAAATTCCACCAGCGATTCGCTCGCGTTGTATGGAAGTGTTCTTTCGTGATTTAAATCAGGAAGAGATTATCACCGTTGCAAAAAAAGCAGCTGATAAAGTGAATATGGAAATAAGCGAGAAGGGTGTAGACACCTTATCTACATATGCAAGAAACGGCCGGGAAACGGTCAATATGATCCAAATCGCAGCAGGACTTGCGATTACAGAGGATCGAAGCTTTATTAAGGACGAAGATATCGAGTGGGTCATTCATTCTAGCCAAATGACGCCAAGGATGGAAAGAAAAATAAATGATATGTCCCATATTGGACTGGTTAATGGTTTAGCGGTTTATGGACCCAATTCCGGTGCACTGCTAGAAATTGAAGTAACCGTCATTCCTGCAAAGGAAAAGGGTTCGATTAATATTACGGGAATTGTTGAAGAAGAAAGTATCGGCGGGCAGGGTAAATCGATTCGCCGTAAGAGTATGGCGCGCGGCTCTATTGAAAACGTGATTACCGTGTTACGTTCAATGGGTGTACCGGCAAATGATTATGATATTCATGTGAATTTCCCAGGCGGAGTACCAATCGATGGTCCTTCGGCGGGGATTGCGATGGCTACGGGAATTTATTCCGCTATTTACAAGATTCCAATTGACAACACGGTGGCCATGACAGGAGAAATTAGTATTCATGGTAATGTAAAGCCGATCGGCGGTGTGTATCCTAAGGTAAAAGCAGCCTTAAAAGCCGGGGCTAAAACTGTTATTATACCAGAAGAAAATATGCAAATGATTTTAAATGAAATTCAAGGAATCAACATTGTCCCAGTGACCCACCTTCAACAGGTGTTTGATCTTGCCTTAGTTAACTCATATCCAATAAATGAGGCCATACCAGCATCGATCGAATTATCAAAAAAAGAATCCATTTAGAATAAAAGCTTCGGTTTGGAAGTAAAATCAAACCGAAGTTTTTTTATGAGAAAGAAAACGGATGTGTTTGGGGAAAATAATTATAGTGAAAAACAAACAAGGTACACTCTCTAAAAATAGACACGAAAAACCAAATGAGATAGAATTGTACAACAAAGACTATTCTGCTAGCAGTAGAAAAATAAGGAATTTGCATGTGGAGGTGCAGTATGATGGCGGAACAGAATGAATTGATCGTCCCCCTCCTGCCGCTTCGAGGATTGCTCGTATATCCGACAATGGTCCTTCATTTGGATGTAGGCCGTGAGAGATCTGTGCAGGCACTCGAAAAAGCAATGGTAGATGACCATCTGATTTTTTTAACAACTCAAAAGGATGTCTCAATAGATGAACCTGCGGAAGAGGATTTATACAAATTGGGAACCTTGACAAAGGTTAAGCAGATGTTAAAGCTTCCTAATGGTACGATTCGCGTATTAGTGGAAGGCTTAAATAGAGCAGAGGTTGTATCTTTTTATGATGAAGATGACTATTACTCCGTTAGTATCGTTACCTATGAGGACCCAGATACAAAGGATGTAGAAGATCAAGCCCTGATGAGAACGATGCTTGATTATTTCGAGCAATACATAAAATTATCGAAAAAGATTTCTGCTGAAACATTTGCGACCGTTGCTGATATTGAGGAACCAGGGCGGATGGCTGATCTGATTGCATCACATTTGCCAATCAAGTTAAAAGAAAAACAAGAAATTCTCGAGATGGTCAATATCAAAGAGCGGGTGAACCGCGTGATTGATACGATTCATAATGAGAAAGAAGTCCTTAATCTTGAGAAAAAGATTGGCCAGCGTGTAAAACGTTCAATGGAAAGGACGCAAAAAGAATACTATCTTCGTGAACAAATGAAGGCTATTCAAAAGGAATTAGGTGATAAAGAAGGAAAAACCGGCGAAATTGCAGACCTCACCAAGAAAATTGAAGAGGCAGGAATGCCAGAGCATACCAAAAAAGCAGCCTTGAAAGAACTTGACCGTTATGAGAAGGTACCTGCCAGTTCTGCTGAAAGTGCAGTCATTCGTAACTATATTGACTGGCTGATTGCCCTGCCATGGTCCAAAACGACGGATGATGATATTGATATCCTTCGTGCTGAAAAGATCTTAAATGAAGACCATTATGGACTTGAAAAGGTAAAAGAGCGTGTGCTTGAATATTTAGCGGTGCAAAAATTGACCAATTCTATTAAAGGGCCCATCCTTTGTCTTGCTGGACCTCCAGGGGTTGGTAAAACAAGTTTGGCCCGCTCAATTGCCACCTCGCTCAATCGGCATTTTGTCCGAATTTCGCTTGGCGGTGTTCGTGATGAATCCGAAATCCGCGGTCATCGCAGAACCTACGTTGGGGCGATGCCAGGTCGGATTATCCAAGGAATGAAAAAAGCAGGCACGATCAATCCGGTCTTTTTACTCGATGAAATTGATAAAATGTCGAGTGATTTTAGGGGTGACCCATCAAGTGCGATGCTTGAGGTATTAGATCCTGAACAAAATCATAATTTTAGCGATCATTATATAGAAGAAACCTATGATTTATCAAAGGTTATGTTTATTGCTACAGCTAATAATCTTTCCACTGTACCGGGCCCACTGTTAGACCGGATGGAGATCATTACAATTGAAGGTTATACGGAAATTGAAAAAGTTCACATCTGCCGTGATCATTTGCTGCCAAAGCAAATTAAAGAAAATGGCCTTTCCAAAGGTGTTCTACAAATGCGTGATGATGCCATTTTGAAGGTAATCCGTTACTACACTCGTGAAGCTGGTGTTCGTAGCCTTGAACGTCAAATGGCGACGATTTGCCGAAAAACGGCAAAAATCATTGTAGCCGGAGAGAAAAAGCGCGTCATCATTACCGATAAGAATGTAGAGGAATTCTTAGGAAAGCCAAGATTCCATTATGGTATGGCAGAGGCTGAAGACCAAGTAGGCGTTGCAACGGGCTTGGCCTATACCACCGTTGGCGGGGATACCCTGCAAATTGAGGTATCTTTATCTCCTGGTAAAGGAAAGCTGATTTTAACCGGTAAACTTGGGGATGTCATGAAAGAATCCGCTCAAGCTGCCTTTAGTTATATTCGTTCCAAAGCAAGTGAACTGGGCATTGCAGAAGATTTCCATGAAAAAAATGATATTCACATCCATGTCCCAGAAGGAGCCGTTCCTAAAGATGGTCCGTCTGCCGGGATTACTATGGCAACAGCCCTTGTGTCGGCATTAACTGGTAAACCGATCCGCCGTGAAGTGGGGATGACGGGTGAAATTACCTTAAGAGGCCGGGTCCTTCCAATCGGCGGCTTGAAGGAAAAATCGCTTAGCGCCCATCGTGCCGGACTAAAGACAGTCATCATGCCTAAAGATAATCTCAAAGATATTGATGATATTCCTGAAAGTGTTCGGGCCGATTTGGAATTTTTCCCTGTTTCCCATGTGGATGAAGTATTGAAGCGCGCCCTTTTAGAAGGTGGCGCTCGATGAAGGTAGTTAGTTCTGATATAGTAATTAGCGCTGTAAAACCGGAACAATATCCGGAAACTGAGCTGCCGGAGTTTGCGCTTGCAGGCCGTTCTAATGTGGGAAAGTCCTCGTTTATTAATAAGATGCTGAATCGAAAAGGTTTGGCACGGATTTCTTCTAAGCCAGGTAAAACGCAGACATTGAATTTTTACCTGATTAATGAAATTTTGCATTTTGTCGATGTACCTGGTTATGGATATGCGAAAGTTTCAAAGACCGAGCGGGCCGCGTGGGGAAAGATGATTGAAACCTACTTTACGACACGGGAACAGCTTCGGGCGGTTGTTTTAATCGTTGATTTGCGCCATCCGCCAACCACTGATGATGTGATGATGTATGATTTTCTTAAACATTACGAGATCCCCTGCATCATCATCGCGACGAAGGCGGATAAAATCCCTAAAGGGAAATGGCAGAAACATTTAAAAGTAACTCGCGAGACATTAGAACTAGATCAAAATGACCATATCATTGTTTTTTCCTCGGAAACAGGCGAGGGCAAGGATCAAGCCTGGTCGATTTTGCAAAGTTATATGTAAGAAAGAAAATAACCGCCAAGGCAGTTAATCTGCATAAGGCGGTTATTTTTTCTTTTTTAGTAAAAAATAAATACCAACAACAATTAAAAGAGCAGGCCAAAATTTCCAAACTAAATTCATCCCGTTTTGCAGAATGCCAAAATAGCCGGCAATTTTATCATAAAACAGTAATAGAACCGCTATAATGAGAAAAAGGAAGGCTTGAAACAGGCCAGTGTTTGTTTTTTGAAAACGAAGAAAGAAGCCTACAGAAATAATTAAAATTAACATGCCAATCGTGTTCGTCGGCCAAAAGGCTAGATGTCCTGAAAGGTGAAAATGCAGGCCAAATCCACTCATAATAACTCCAGGGAGAATCGCATCATATTCGTGTGCAGAGTACCCCTGACCTAAAAAAGCGGCACCGACAATAATAAGCAGTGTCGGCCATGTATAAAATTGTTGAAAAAGAGTAATGCCTGTCTGCTGTAGTAGAAAATACGCCCCAAATCCAATTAGGATAATCCCAGGGAAAATTCGTTGGTTTTTCATTAAAAACACCATCACTTCCAGTAAGGTTCACTTGAATCTATTCTATTTTTTTGGTACTGTACATAGGGAAGTATATTAGAAATCCGATTTATTTCATACTTAAGAATATGTAAAGGAATCTATGCTAAAGTCTTATTAAATCAAGCAAGTTTATTTTATATTAGCATATTGTTTCATTTTATGTTCACATTTATCGAGCAAAATTCGAAATTGCTCGTGATATAATTTTTAATAGATAATACTGTAAACTTTTTGGGGGTGTAATAAACAAATGCATATAGTCGTCGTCGGTCTTAACTATAAAACTGCCCCTGTTGAAATCCGTGAGCGGTTGACCTTTAATGAAACCGATCTTGTGGATGCGATAAAGCAATTAAATTCAAAAAAGAGCATCCTAGAAAATATCATCTTGTCAACATGTAATCGTACAGAAATTTATGCGGTGGTGGATCAGCTTCATACAGGCCGTTATTATATAAAAGAATTTCTGTCTGAATGGTTCGGAATCGAGCAAGCGGAATTTTCACCGTTCCTCTTTGTTTATGAGGATGAGGGTGCAGTAGACCACTTATTAAATGTAACATGTGGACTAAATTCCATGGTTCTCGGAGAAACTCAAATTCTCGGACAGGTACGAACAAGCTTTTTGTTAGCACAACAAGAGGGAACCATAGGCTCTGTGTTTAAACACCTCTTTAAACAAGCAGTTACGCTTGCAAAACGAGCACATTCTGAAACAGATATTGGTGCCAATGCTGTTTCTGTCAGCTATGCAGCGGTTGAACTAGCGAAGAAGATTTTTGGTTCGCTTGAGAATAAGCATGTCTTAATCTTTGGCGCTGGAAAAATGGGTGAACTGGCTGCTCAGAACCTACACGGCAACGGTGTGAAACAAGTAACCGTGATTAATCGTACGTATGAAAAAGCACAAGCACTTGCAAGCCGTTTTGACGGTGAGGCAAGAAATGTGACCGAATTAGAGAAATCACTGATAGAGGCCGATATCCTAATCAGTTCGACAGGTGCTAAGGATTTGGTTATTTCCAAAGAGTTAATCGCAAAAGTCGAGAAAAAGCGCAAAGGGAAACCGCTGTTTATGGTTGATATTGCGGTACCTCGTGATCTAGACCCAAGAATAGCTGAACTTGATAATGTCTTTTTATACGATATTGACGATTTAGAAGGCATTGTTGAAGCAAACTTGCAGGAGCGTCAAAAAGCCGCAGCGAAAATCAGGCTAATGATCGAAAAGGAAATTGTCGATTTTAAACAGTGGCTAGGTACGCTTGGAGTGGTCCCTGTTATCTCTGCACTTCGTGAAAAAGCACTGGCGATTCAAGCAGAAACGATGGTTAGTCTTGAACGGAAACTGCCAAACCTAAGCGAACATGATATTAAAGTCCTAAATAAACACACAAAGAGCATCATTAATCAGCTCTTAAAGGATCCTATTTTACAAGCAAAAGAGTTGGCAGCAAGACCAGATGCAGATCAGACAATGGAATTGTTTATGAAGATCTTTAATATTGAGGGGCTTGTTCAGGAACAACATTCGAAAGCAGCTAAAACGAATAAAATGCCGGTTGGAGAAGTTCAGGCTTCTTTTCAGTCATAAGGAGTTGTTGCTATGTTTAACACTCTTTTGACAAGGCTTCACGAATTTACAGTTGTTCTATATGCCTTCAGTGTGTTGTTATATTTTTTCGACTTCATTCACCATAACCGGAAGGCAAACCGTATTGCTTTCTGGTTACTTGCATTTGTATGGATATTGCAAACCGTCTTTCTTTCTTTATATATGATAAATACAGGCAGATTCCCTGTACTAACCATTTTTGAGGGACTCTATTTTTATGCCTGGGTATTGGTAACATTGTCTATTATTATCAATCACTTATTACGGGTCGATTTTATCGTTTTTTTTACAAATATACTTGGATTCACCGTCATGGCCATCCATACTTTTGTGCCGATGCAATACCATTCACATACGTTGGCAACCAAGCTTGTATCTGAACTGCTGTTAATTCACATTACGATGGCCATACTTTCTTACGGAGCCTTTTCTCTATCATTTGTATTTTCATCGTTATATTTACTTCAATACAATTTATTGAAACGGAAAAAATGGGGAACTCGCTTAATCCGGCTTGCCGATTTGGAGAAACTTGAAAAATTATCATACATATTCGCTGTTATTGGCGTTCCGATGCTGCTTCTCAGTCTAATTTTAGGTCTCCAGTGGGCATTTCTTAAGGTTCCGGGAATGCCGTGGTACGATATGAAAATTATTGGTTCATTCCTGTTACTTTCAGCCTATAGTATTTATTTATACCTGCGGATTGTAAAAAATCTCTCCGGCAGACAATTAGCCATTTGGAATACAGCGTCCTTTTTAATTGTCCTAATAAACTTTTTCTTATTTGGTCGATTATCATCATTTCATTTATGGTATGCATAACAATAGGAGGCAATCATGAGAAAAATTATTGTTGGTTCTAGACGAAGCAAATTGGCGTTAACACAAACGAATTGGGTAATTGATCAGCTTAAAAAGCTAAATCCAAATTTTGAATTTGAGGTCAAAGAAATTGTGACAAAAGGTGATAAAATCCAAGATGTAACCCTCTCAAAGGTTGGCGGAAAAGGATTATTTGTTAAAGAAATCGAACAGGCAATGATTGATAAAGAGATTGATATGGCCGTCCATAGTATGAAAGATATGCCGGCCGTCCTTCCTGAAGGTTTGACGATCGGCTGTATCCCATTCCGTGAAGATCACCGTGACGCTTTGATTTCAAAAGGCCATGTGAAATTAAATGACTTAAAGCCAGGTGCCATCATCGGTACAAGCAGTCTTCGCCGCAGCTCCCAGCTTTTAGCGCAGCGTCCTGATCTAGAGATCAAATGGATCCGCGGAAATGTGGATACAAGATTAGAAAAGTTAGAATCCGGTGAATACGATGCCATTATTCTAGCTGCTGCAGGTCTATCCCGTCTTGGCTGGGCGAAGGAAGTTGTAACGGAATTTATTGATGCCGATATTTGTGTTCCTGCAGTGGGTCAAGGAGCATTATCCATTGAATGCCGTGAGGACGATAAGGAACTGCTAGAGCTGTTTGAAAAATTCACATGCAAAAAAACAGAAAAAGCCGTTCGTGCTGAACGGGCGTTCCTTCACAAAATGGAGGGCGGCTGCCAGGTGCCGATTGCCGGCTTTGCACAAGTAAACGAAAATGATGAAGTAGTTTTAAATGTTTTAGTCGGCTCACCAGAAGGTCAAGAGATTTTCAGAGAAGAACTTCGCGGACAAAATCCGGAAGAGCTCGGAAATCAGGCTGCTGATTTATTAATTAAAAAAGGAGCCAAGGACCTGATTGATCGAGTTAAGCGGGAGCTTGAAGGTCGTGAGTAAAACCGGCGCTTTGCTTGATAAAAAAGTTCTTGTTCCTAGAGGGCGAGGTCAAGCAAAATCTTTCTCAAAGCTAGTCGAGAGGTATGGAGGGATTCCTGTTGAAATCCCTCTAATTGCCTTTCGACCGATTGAAAAAATTCAACGTCTTCAAGTATGTTTGGAGGCACTTGATACATACGACTGGATTATCTTTACGAGCAATGTCACGGTCGATACCTTTTTTTCGTTTTACGACCGTTATGCAACCGCTTTGCCCAAGATTGCTGTAATTGGAAAAATAACGGCTGAGGTTTTGCAGCAGAAGGGGATTCACCCGGCATTTGTCCCTTCGGCCTATGTTGCCGAGGTGTTTGTCGAGGAGTTTTTACCTTTAGTTGATGCCCATGCCAAGATTTTGCTCCCAAAAGGCAACTTGGCTCGGGAGTATATTGCCGCTTCGTTAACGGCGGCAGGGGCACAAGTCGATGAAGTGGTTATTTATGAGACGTATTTGCCTGAAGAAAGCCGTTTGAAGCTGGCCCAGATGCTTTCAGAAAATGAACTGGATATCCTCACCTTTACTAGTCCTTCGACTGTTGATCACCTCATGGTGGTCGTCAAGGAGTATGGTTTGGAGGAGCAGTTGAAAAAATGTATAATCGGCTGTATCGGACCTGTTACGGAAAAAAAGCTGCTTGAGTATGGTTTGACGGTGCATGCGTCACCAGAGCAGTATACCGTGAAGGATATGATGGAGAGCACGATTGCTTATCTTGAGAATGAAGGTGGACTTAACACCAGTTAACAGAGGCCATGCGCCAGTATTGTTGAGTTATCCGCCAGTAAATTAGAATATCGCCAGTAATTTTCTTTTATCCGCCACTAAAAAGCGGTGATGCCCAGAAAGCTGCGGTTATCCGCCACTAAACGAAAGTTATTCGCCAGTAACAAATTAAAATTAAATATTTGGAGGTAAAAATAGAATGGAACTTCAATTTCAACGTCACCGCCGATTACGGACAAGTGCTAATATGCGTGCGCTTGTAAGAGAAAATCACATCAGACCAGAAGACTTCATTTATCCGTTATTTATATATGAAGGCGAAAATATCCGTAAAGAAGTCTCATCTATGCCGGGAGTATTCCAAGTATCAATGGACAACCTTCAGGCAGAAATGGAAGACATCGTTGCACATGGTATCAAGTCTGTATTATTATTCGGAATCCCAACCACAAAAGATGCCTGCGGAACGCAAGCCTTTCATGACCATGGGATCGTTCAAATCGCAACCCGTTACATAAAAGAACATTTTCCAGAAATTATCATCGTCGTAGATACCTGCCTCTGTGAATATACCGACCATGGCCATTGCGGAATGGTTGAAGGTGACAAAATCCTTAACGACCAATCCCTTGATTTACTCGTAAAAACAGCTGTCGCCCAAGCAAAAGCAGGTGCTGACATTATTGCCCCTTCAAACATGATGGACGGGTTTGTTGCTGCAATTCGCGCGGGATTAGATGAGGCAGGATTTACTGAGATTCCGATCATGTCTTATGCGGTTAAATATGCGTCCGCATTCTATGGACCATTCCGAGAAGCTGCCGAGGGTGCACCACAGTTCGGTGACCGGAAAACTTACCAAATGGACCCAGCAAACCGCCTTGAAGCTTTCAGAGAAGCAGAATCCGATGTGGCAGAAGGCGCAGACTTCTTAATCGTGAAGCCTGGTATGCCATACCTTGACATCGTTCGTGATGTAAAAAACAACTTTAATCTGCCTGTTGTTATCTATAACGTAAGCGGTGAGTATGCCATGATTAAGGCCGCCGCCCAAAACGGCTGGATTGACGAGAAAAATACAGTAATGGAAATGCTGGTTGGCATGAAGCGTGCTGGTGCTGACCTAATCATCACCTATCATGCAAAAGATGCATGCCGCTGGTTAAAAGAAGCGGAATAAACAACACTTGAAATGAGGGAAAAGAATGCGTTCGTATACCAGATCGATTGAAGCATTTAAAGAAGCCCAAAACCTAATGCCTGGGGGTGTGAACAGCCCGGTTCGTGCCTTTAAATCCGTTAATATGAGTCCTATTTTTATGGAAAGAGGCAAAGGGTCAAAAATATATGATATAGACGGAAATGAATATATCGATTATGTATTGTCATGGGGTCCGCTGATTTTAGGGCATTCCAATGATCGTGTCGTCGAGGCTTTGAAAAAAACAGCTGAATTGGGGACAAGCTTTGGTGCCCCAACGGAATTAGAAACGAAATTAGCACAACTTGTGATTGAGCGCGTTCCGTCAATTGAAGTAGTCAGAATGGTCAACTCCGGAACGGAAGCGACAATGAGTGCACTTCGATTAGCACGAGGCTATACAGGCCGCAACAAAATTTTAAAATTCGAAGGCTGTTACCATGGCCATGGCGATTCATTATTGATTAAAGCAGGCTCAGGTGTCGCTACATTAGGGCTGCCTGACAGCCCAGGTGTTCCTGAGGGGACTGCTAAAAATACAATCACAGTTCCGTACAATGATCTTGAAAGTGTTAAATATGCGTTTGAGCACTTTGGTGAAGATATCGCTTGTATTATCGTGGAGCCTGTTGCTGGAAACATGGGATTGGTTCCGCCGCTTCCAGGATTCTTAGAAGGTCTTCGTGAGCTGACAACAGCCAATGGTTCGCTACTCATCTTTGATGAAGTTATGACCGGATTCCGTGTCGGCTACAACTGTGCACAAGGCTATTTTAATATAACGCCTGACATTACTTGTCTTGGAAAAGTCATCGGCGGCGGACTTCCTGTTGGTGCTTACGGTGGTAAAGCTGAAATCATGCAGCAAATCGCTCCAAGCGGCCCAATTTACCAGGCAGGGACACTCTCAGGTAACCCGCTTGCAATGACGGCTGGTCTTGAAACATTAAGCCAATTAACACCTGAGCACTATCAAGAGTTTATCCGCAAAGGTGATCTGCTGCAAAAAGGTTTTGAAGCAGCAGCTGAAAAGCATGATATTCCGATTAGTTTTAATCGTGCTGGTTCAATGATTGGTTTCTTCTTCACGAACGAAGCTGTTATTAACTATGAAAAAGCTAAGACATCTAATTTAGACTTCTTTGCGGCCTATTATCGCGAAATGGCGAATCAAGGGGTATTCTTACCGCCATCTCAGTTTGAAGGCTTATTCCTATCCGTAGAGCACTCTGATGAGGATATTGAAAAAACGATTCAAGCAGCAGAGGTTGCTTTTTCGAAACTTAAATAATATTAATTTCTGCACCCACCTTTGTTAAGCGTGGGTGTATTTTTTTTGTTCGTAATTGGGTATAAATGGAAAATTATCCAATAAACAAGGAAAATGAGCCAATCATCTTCAAAAATGAGCCAAGCCCCCGAAAAACGAGCCAATTATCACCTAAAATAAGCCAATCCAACAGAAAAATCAGCCAAACAGAATAAAGTGCCCATCAAAAACATTTCTTTTTGCAAGTCAGAATACCATTTTTATCATAAAAAATTGTCCTCCCACATAGAGTTTAAGTGACATAGTGATTTTGCGTGGAGGATACGAAAGGAGGAGTCGCTTTGTCCCAAGAGAATCAATCGTGCCTGCGATTTTCCTTGGAGGAGTCATTGTGGTTTAGAAAAGGACAGGAAGTCGAGGAACTCATTTCGATTTCCCTAGACCCGGACATCACCATCCAGGAAAACGATCAGTACGTAACCATACGTGGTTCGCTCCAACTATCTGGCGAATATAAAAGTTACGAAGCAAGCGAAGTAAGTGAAGAGGATGGGGTTACCTCCCAAAAATTTGTCGAGAGAGTAGCTGAACTGGAAGAGGCGGGATCCTGTGAATTTTCGCACAGATTCCCAGTCGATATCACGATTCCGAATAACCGGATTCAAAGTATCTATGATATCGACGTCCTTGTAGAATCATTTGATTATTCCATCCCAGAGCGCAGTTGCATCAAGCTTTCCGCCGAGTTAACGATTAGTGGTTTATATGGAAATGAACAAGTTGAACAGCAGCAGCAAGAGGAAGAAAAAGAGTTTGAAGTGCTTCACCGTTATGAAGAGGAAGAAGTGGAAGTAGAACAACCTGCCGTCCATAGCAGCTTTGAAAACAACTTCTTGTTTGAAGCCGAAGCAAGGAAACCGCAGGAAGAAGAAGAACCAGTTGAAATCTTACCGAATTTCCCTACCTTCAATTATCATCCTCAGGTCGAGGAAGAAGAAGAGGAGGAAGAGACAGAAGAGTATTCTCCTGCATGGAATTTGCAGGAGGCTAGGAGTGAAGGGAGCCATCCTGAAGCGGTTGAAACAACCGCAGAAGTTATTGTAGTGAAAGATCACGCTCCACAGCACCATGAAGAAATAATTGTTGCAGAAGTTGAAGTTTCTGAGGAAAGTTCATCTTCTTCTTCTTCAGAAGTGCCGCCAAAAGCAGTGAAAAAGAAGAAGACTGCTAAGAAGAAAAGTATGACGTTGACAGAGTTCTTTGCCCGTAAGGATGAAAGAACAGGCCAAACGAAATTAAAGGTTTGCATTGTTCAAAAAGGGGATACGGTTGCTAGCTTAGCAGACCGCTATGATGTATCCGTTCCGAACCTGCTCCGTGTCAATAATCTTGATTTAAATCAAGATGTATCTGTTGGTCAGGTTCTTTATATTCCGGGGACACTTGCAAAAAATTAGCGGATGAATAAAAAGATGAGCGGGTTTTTTTCCAACCTGCTCAGCTTATTTTTCTTAAAGTTTTACTAATCTTCGCCTTTCATTGAAAGAGAGATGACATCTCATGAGCGAAATGAATCGGTTAGGATCAATAACACCAATTTTACAAAATTATCTTGTCGAGCCTTATTTTGTTGAAGACTACGGGATTGTTCAAAAGGTTTATTCCAATAAAGGCACCTTTGCACTAAAAAAAATCCCACCTACAACAGGGACAGATTTCATCCGTCATGTTCACCTGCTATATCAAAAAGGCTTCAACCGCATCGTCCCCATCTATCCAACCATGGACGGCCGGTATGCGGTTTTACATGAGAATAATCTTTATTATTTAATGCCGTGGATGCCCAATGATCAAAAAGAAAACCGTGATCAGCAAAATTTCGAGCTATTTAGAGAGTTAGCTAGACTTCATACCCTGTCTGCGAAGGAAGTAACGGTCAACAAAGAAGAACGTACTGAGCACTACGAAACCACCATTCAGCAGCTTGAAAAGCATCAGGAATTCCTTGATGGCTTTATGGATGAATGTGAAAAGAAGACCTATATGTCACCGTTTCAGTTGTTGTATTGCTTATACTATAACGAAATCAGCCAGGCGCTCCGGTTTTCGAAAGCCAAATTCGAGGAATGGTACGAAACGACGAAAGACGACGAAAAGGCACGAATGGTGATAACTCATGGGAAATTATCTCCCGAACATTTTCTCTACGATGACCGGGGGTACGGTTTTTTTATTAATTTTGAAAATGCCCGTTATGGGTCCCCTATTCATGATCTGCTCCCATATTTATCAAGGGCCTTAAACACTAGACCAAAGCGGAGTGATACCGCGATTGACTGGGTGTATCACTACTTTAAATATTTCCCTTATAAAGAGGATGAGAAGTTATTATTCAACAGCTATTTAGCCTTACCTGTTCCGATTATGCAAGTGGTCGATAGCTATTACAAGAAACAAGGAAGAAAGAATGAAATGAAGTTTGTTCGGAAGCTGCAGGAGAAGTATTGGCACCTGAAAAATTCCGAGTATGTTGTGATGCGGATGACTGAAATTGAGAATCAACAAAAGCAGGCAAAAGAAGGAGCCCAGCAGCAGTCATAACCTGCATGATGGGCTCCTTAAAGTATGTCAAAATAGAGGGAAACAGCAATCACAAGAAAAATGGCTAACAGCAATACATCAAGGACGGTTGGTAAAAACAGTGTGCGGATAAATTGAAAGATGCTGAAGGGAACAATCAATTGTGCGGCAATCCTGCGTGAAGTGATAAACCAGGGACGGTATTTATATTTGTGGAAATTATTACGTTTCACGTTCCGAACCTCCCCAAAAAGATAAAACTTTTATTTATATATATTCCAAAAGCCTATAGAAGTTCTCTTCATCTTTACATAAGGTATAAAAAATAAAAAAATTGGTCATCCTGATTGACGTCACTCCCCTTTTTTGGGTAGTATAACAATATAATTTAAAATGAGAGCTACGACAGGGAAGAGTACAATGCACTCCTGCTTTAAGAGAGGGAAATCACTTGCTGGAAGATTTCCTAAGCAGAACGTTGGAAAGTCGCCCATGAGCTTCTTCTGCGAACAGAGAAATCCTAGTAGTTGAAGACGGATAAAATCCGTTATCTAAGTTAAGAGCCAATCGTGTTTTTGGATTGGAAAAAAGGTGGTACCGCGAAGCAAACTCCATTCGTCCTTTTATGACGACTGGGGTTTTTTGTATTTACCGGAATTTTGAAGGAGGAAACAAAATGGAAACAAAAGAATTAACAATGCCGACCAAGTACGATCCGCAAACAATTGAAAAAGGTCGATATGAATGGTGGCTGAATGGCAAGTTTTTTGAAGCAAAGGATGACGAAAGCAAACAGCCGTACACAATCGTTATCCCGCCGCCAAATGTTACTGGAAAGCTCCACTTAGGTCACGCTTGGGATACAACCTTACAAGATATTCTTACACGGATGAAACGAATGCAAGGTTATGATGTTCTTTGGCTGCCTGGCATGGACCATGCGGGTATTGCAACTCAAGCAAAGGTAGAAGAAAAACTTCGTAACGAAGGAAAAAGCCGTTATGATTTAGGTCGTGAAAAATTCGTCGAAGAAACATGGAAATGGAAAGAAGAATATGCGTCCCATATCCGTCAGCAATGGTCGAAATTAGGCTTAGGCCTTGATTATAGCCGCGAGCGTTTTACACTTGATGAGGGTCTTTCAGATGCGGTTAAAGAAGTATTTGTAACCCTATATAAAAAAGGTCTAATCTACCGTGGTGAATATATTATTAACTGGGACCCATCAACAAAAACAGCATTATCTGACATCGAAGTAATCTACAAAGATGTTCAGGGTGCGTTTTATCATATGAATTATCCATTAGCAGATGGCTCTGGTCAGATTGAAGTAGCCACAACTCGTCCAGAAACAATGCTCGGTGATACCGCTGTTGCCGTTCACCCGGAAGATGATCGTTATAAGCATTTAATCGGTAAGACAGTAATCCTCCCAATTGTTGGGCGTGAAATCCCGATTGTTGGTGATGATTATGTGGATATGGAATTTGGTTCAGGGGCTGTAAAAATAACGCCTGCTCACGACCCAAATGACTTCGAAGTGGGTAACCGTCACAACTTAGAGCGTGTCCTTGTCATGAACGAAGATGGTTCTATGAATGAAAAAGCCGGCAAATACCAAGGCTTAGATCGTTTCGAATGCCGCAAGCAAATTGTTAAAGACCTGCAAGAGCAAGGCGTTCTTTTCAAAATTGAGGAGCATATGCATTCTGTTGGTCACTCTGAACGCAGCGGAGCGGTTGTTGAACCATATCTTTCAACCCAATGGTTTGTTAAGATGCAGCCACTTGCAGACGAAGCGATTGCCCTACAAAACAAAGAAAACAAAGTAAATTTCGTTCCAGATCGTTTTGAAAAAACATATCTTCGCTGGATGGAAAATATCCGCGACTGGTGTATCTCCAGACAGCTTTGGTGGGGTCATCGAATTCCGGCTTGGTACCACAAACAAACAGGTGAAGTTTACGTAGGAACGGAAGCACCTGCAGATGCTGAAAATTGGGAACAAGATAAAGACGTATTAGATACATGGTTCAGCTCCGCATTATGGCCGTTCTCTACAATGGGCTGGCCAAACACTGAAGCGGCTGATTATAAGCGTTACTTCCCAACGGATGCACTGGTAACTGGTTACGACATCATCTTCTTCTGGGTTTCCCGGATGATTTTCCAAAGCATCGAGTTCACAGGGGATCGTCCATTCAAAGATGTTCTTATTCATGGTCTCGTTCGTGACGAGCAGGGCCGTAAGATGAGTAAGTCACTTGGTAACGGTGTAGATCCAATGGATGTTATCGAAAAGTATGGTGCCGATGCCTTACGCTACTTCTTATCCACTGGAAGTTCACCAGGCCAGGATTTACGTTTCAGCTTTGAAAAGGTCGAGTCCACTTGGAACTTTGCCAATAAGATTTGGAATGCTTCCCGTTTTGCCTTGATGAATATGGATGGTTTAACATATGAAGAAATTGATTTCAGCGGCGAAAAATCGGTTGCCGATAAGTGGATCTTAACTCGCTTAAATGAAACGATTGAACATGTAACAAGACTGTCTGAACGCTATGAGTTCGGTGAAGTTGGCCGTGCCTTATATAACTTTATCTGGGATGACTTCTGTGACTGGTATATTGAAATGGCGAAGCTTCCATTATATGGTGAAGATGAAGCAGCTAAGAAAACCACTCGTTCCATCCTTGCTTATGTATTAGACAACACGATGCGTTTGTTGCATCCATTCATGCCATTTATCACGGAGGAAATTTGGCAGAATCTTCCACATGCTGGTGAATCCATCACAACAGCAGCATGGCCGGTTGTAAAACCAGAGCTTTCTGATGAGCAGGCAGCACAAGATATGAAACTTCTTGTGGAAATGATTCGCTCTGTACGAAACATCCGTGCAGAAGTGAATACGCCAATGAGCAAAAAAATTAAGATGCTTGTAAAGGCTAAGGATGAAACGGTTCTAAAAGCTGTTGAAGAAAACCGTAGCTATATTGAACGCTTCTGTAATCCTGATGAGCTGACAATGGGCGTAGACATCGAAGTACCAGAAAAAGCAATGACAGCTGTGGTTACAGGCTTAGAAATCATCTTGCCGCTTGAAGGACTCATTAATATTGACGAAGAAATTGCTCGTCTAAATAAAGAATTAGACCGCTTAAATAAAGAAGTGGACCGCGTTCAGAAGAAATTAGGCAACGAAGGCTTTATGAAAAAGGCCCCTGAAAGTGTTGTGGCAGAGGAACGTGCGAAAGAGAAAGATTATCTAGAAAAGAGAGACACGGTCGAAGCGCGTATTAAAGAGTTAAGGGGATAACAAATTTTGCGAGACGAATTCAACACTGGGTTCGTCTCGCTTACATAAAAGGGGTGTACCAAAATTGTTTACAACTTATCAAGAAGCCCTCGACTGGATTCATGGGAGACTCAGACTAGGGATTAAACCAGGCTTAACACGGATGGAATGGATGATGGACAAACTTGGCTCTCCGGAAAAGAAAATCAAAGCCGTCCATGTTGGAGGGACAAATGGAAAAGGTTCCACGGTTACCTTTTTAAGATCAATTCTCCAGGCAGGAGGATATACGGTGGGAACTTTTACGTCACCGTATATAGAACAATTTAACGAACGAATCAGTGTTAACGGAAAACCGATTAGTGATGAGGAAATATTAGAGCTGACCAATGTCATTAAGCCGCTCGCAGATGAATTAGAAGGAACGGAACTAGGTGGTCCAACGGAGTTCGAAGTGATCACGGCGATGGCCTTTTACTATTTCGCGAATACAAGCAATATCGACATTGTTATTTTTGAAGTAGGGTTAGGCGGACGGTTCGATTCCACGAATATTATTCAGCCGTTAGCTGCGATTATTACAAACATTGGATTAGACCATACCGCTATCCTAGGTAATACCTATGAGGAGATTGCTTTCGAAAAAGCTGGGATTATTAAAAATAACACACCGATTTTTACGGCGGTTAAACATCCTGGTGCGTTAAAGGTAATTGAGGAAATGGCGGATAAGAAGTCTGCCCCCATCTTTCGATTAAATCAAGAGTTTCAGATTTCTGGACATGAATCGATTGCCAAAGGGGAAGTTTTTACACTAAAATCAAAGTCACTATCCCTTGAGGATCTTGAGATTAGTATGATCGGGCAGCATCAAACGGAAAATGCTTCACTAGCTATTCTTGCCGCAAATTATTTAAAACAGGCAGGTTTTTCAGTAACGGAACAATCCATTCTAAATGGACTAAAGCAGGCTTACTGGCCAGGCAGGTTTGAAGTTCTTTCTGAAAAACCACTGGTAATTATTGATGGTGCACATAATCAGGAAGGAATTACGGCATTAGTTCATGAGCTAACTAGCCGATATAAAGATCGAAACATTCATATTGCTTTTGCTGCGTTAAGGGATAAGAAATTGGATGAGATGATTAGGATGTTAGATGGGATTGCGGATCAGATAACTTTTGTTAGCTTTGATTTTCCTCGCGCTGCTAAGGCGGAAGAATTATGTGAAATTAGCAGTTCAGCTAGCAAAGTAGCAGTAAATGATTGGAAGTCTTATCTTCAAGAAAAGATAAAAAATCAGGAACCTAACGAGATGTTAATCGTTACGGGTTCTCTATATTTTATTTCAGAAGTTAAACCTATAATTTCTGAATATATGGAAAATAAATGTTAAATATTTTTTTAAAAAGCCAATTCACGAAAGATGAATTGGCTTTTTTATGTAACGTAAATAGAACTGTAAAAAGCCATTTGCAGAGGGTGGTACTTACCTTGTAATCGCAAGCAGATCTCTCCCTATATCATAAACATTGGAAAATGGATGAGCTTCTTTTTAGTATCAAGCTTCGAACAATAGACTTCATTTCTAATGGGTTAAAGTCCGGAGCCTGGGATTTTTTTAATATACCAAATCTTCGGTAATGTTTTAAACAACCCATGGTTGCTAGAAGTTAGATCAATTAGAGTGTTAATCTCATAATTTGGTCACTTTTTTCTAGCAATGTAAGCGTTCAATGACTAAGCCAATGTTGAGTAATTGGACTTTTTCGTTGGTTACTTAAATGTCAATAATCGCAGAAAGGACAGCGTGCCTTGGATGTCATGCTAGCCAAGATTGCAAAAATCTATGAAAAAAAGTCGAAAAATAGGATAAAGAGGTTTAAGTAATTATATCAACTTTTTATATAACAATACTGAAGAAAGAGACAAAATTCCTAAAAAATTCACTTCCTTTCATTATCTATTAATGTATACTACAAGAGACAATATCACTAGGTGTATAATACCAAAAGAAGGTGAGAATTTAGTTAAAAATACTTAAACAAATTTAAAAATCAGTGTAGATTAACATTAATTCAGCTATTGGCGGGGATTGTTTTTATTGGAATAATTACTACTATTTCTGTACGATCAATTCTAGGATTATTTGAAGTTCAAAGAAGGATGCTCACGTTCACTTATACGCAACAAATATAACCAGCAAAAATGGTCGTATCTGGATGCTAATGTTATAGAAGGTATACAATGTCATCGGGTGGTATTGGTGCTGAAGAAATTTTTAAACGCGGGCTGTAAATCCAAATCCTTAATAGGAGAAAATGAAAATTAAATGGTGTTTATCTATTGTTATCTTTTTATATTAGGTCTAGTACTAGGTTCATTCTATAATGTAGTCGGACTACGAGTTCCATTAAATAAATCTATTATAAGGCCACGTTCCACCTGTACAAAATGTGGGCATTTGTTAAAAACGATAGAACTCATCCCAGTAGCCTCATATATAATACAAAAGGGGAAATGCCGTGATTGTCAAAAGCGGATTTCTCCTATCTATCCAATATTTGAATTACTCACAGGAATACTATTTATAATTGCACCGTTAGTTGTTGGGTGGTCTTCAGAATTAGTGGTTGGGCTTACATTAATCTCTATGTTTATGATTATAGTAGTATCAGATATTCATTATATGATTATCCCAGATAAAATTCTCATTTGGTTTGCAGGAATTTTTTTAATAGAAAGATTTTTTTGGCCATTAACTCCCTGGTGGGACAGTCTCCTTGGAGCTTTTATCGGATTTGTTCTCTTACTAATGATTGCTTTTGTTAGCAAGGGTGGAATGGGCTTTGGTGATGTAAAACTATACGCATTACTAGGGGGTATTTTAGGGGTTAAATTAGTCCTCCTATCATTCTTTATATCCACTTTATTTGGTTCCGTTATTGGTGGAGTAGCGTTACTGGTGAAAATTGTCAAACAGCGACAGCCGGTACCATTTGGACCTTTTATCGCTGGGGGAACATTGACAGCTTATTTTTGGGGATCGGATATAATTAAAATTTATTTACAATTCCTTAATCAAGTATTTTTATTAGGGGGGTGTGTATGGCTTTTTCCCTTATTACTTCTAATAACAGAAAAAATAATTTGGTATTAAATAACCACTTCATTAAGTTGTTAGAATTAATACAAAAGAACCCACTGTCAGGGCAAAGTTTTGTGAGAATTTTCTTCACATTATTGTTGTGGAATCAATTAATTTTTCTAGTGGTCAAGAAATTACTTGCTTTGGTCAGACCAACAAACCTCTAAGCTATTTATTAGTGATCTCAACGTTGTACATTCCTAGTATAGCAGACTTGGCTCCTCAGTTGCCAAAAATTGATGCCCCAGTACCAGCGGCTAAGGGTAATCTTTTTAGCGATTTGATGCACAACTTCAACAAGCAATTGTTAAAATAATGCCGAATCAACAAATAATTTGACGAAAGACTACAATAACAAGACGACAAAAGTCTTGTTATTTTTTTTTACCTATATGTTAGGATGAACCCAATGACCCTTCGGAAGAGAGAGGAGTACAAGCAGTGGACAAGCCTAACAAAGGCAATACAATCAAGATAAAATTAAATGGAGAAACCCAAACCTTTGAGGAAGAACCTAAGAAAATCGACCGCGAGCCAAACATCGAACCTATTCCAAGCGTGATAGAAATAGATTCGAATAAACTAGAAAATGATGGATTCTTAGAAACAGCCGCCACCCAGGAATCTGTCGATGAAAGTTTTGACTGGATCATTCCGGAATCCTCCGATCAAGATATAGAGGAATTTACGATTGCTGGCGATAAAAAAACAAAAAAGCCGAGCCTCCCCAAAATATCATCCTTTTCAACCAATCCAAAAAAGAAAAAGGATCGTAACATCGTCACGATTGTCACTTCAGCTGCCTTTGCCATCCTAATAGGTACAACAATTGGATTTGTTATGTTGAAACTAGTGATCACAGGACCATCGGATAAGGTGGGAACTCAAACAATACCAACAGTGGCTGAAGAAAACGGAAATACAACCGTTGACAATACCGGAGAAAAATCATCGGACGCTATCACCTTAGACCAAATGACAACCTATGTAATCCAAGGCGGTGTATTCTCATCAAAGGATGGTGCGAAGGAAACGTCAACCGAGGTAACTTCAAAGGGTGTTCCATCACAACTAGTTGAAATGAGTGGAAAGCAATATCTATTCCTTGGAGTAGCCGATTCCATTGAAACAGCCAAATCACTTGGCAATCAATATAAAGCAGATGGTGTCGAAGATGTCTTTGCCAAGCCTCTGTTACTTGATGAAAAACAAGTATCCGGTCTAAATGATAAAGAGAAAAGCTTCCTAAAGAATGTACCTACTATCTATGAAACGTTATCATTAGCAACCTCAACTGCTCTATTAAATAATGAACTGTCTAAGGAATCGACTAAGGCGATCACAGGTCTTGAGGAACAATTAAAGACGAGCGGGCTAAAGAATGCAAAGGTAACGAAGATAAAAACAGAATTAACGACCGCTGCTGATAAGCTAGATACTTATCAAAAATCCAAAAGTAAAAAGAGCCTCAGTCAAGCTCAACAGCATCTTTTAAACTTTTTAAGTGCCTATTATTCATTGTAGTCGACAACAGTTGATATTTTCCGGGAAATAAGTCCTGCCATTTTGGTGGGGCTTATTTCTTGTGTGCCGAAATATTATTTTTTTGCATAATTTGACAATGATCTTCAAAATTTAATGATATTAAAATTGTTTGCTTCTACAATTTCTGATAGGATTAACATGTATCTCCCTATACAAAATGTCAAAAGGTAAGGTGATTGAATGCAAAACCTCATTTTAGCCTCTTCTTCTCCACGGCGAAAAGAACTTCTAGAAAATCTCCACTTATCATTTGCGATCTCAAGCAGTGAAGTTGATGAAAGCTTTGATCCTGCACTCTCCCCAGAGGAAGTAGTCATGGAGTTAGCCGAGCGTAAAGCACAGGTCGTTTTTCAGAAGAATCAAGAAGCCTTTGTGATTGGCTCGGACACAGTTGTGGTTGTAGATCATCAAATTTTAGGAAAGCCAGCAGACGAAGCGGAAGCCATTAGTATGTTAAAAAGGTTATCAGGACGTCAGCACGAAGTTTTCACTGGTGTTGCCATTGTAACTCCAACGGGTTCAACAAAATTTTATGAAAGAACAGAAGTATGGTTTTGGGAGTTAACAGACGAAGACATTAACGCCTATGTGCAAAGTGGTGAACCGTTTGATAAAGCAGGTGCTTACGGGATTCAGCAGTTTGGCAGCATGCTTGTCAAAAAAATAAATGGAGACTATTTTGCGGTTGTCGGCCTGCCTGTCGCAAGGACCATAAGGGAATTGAAAAAGTCAGGCTACCATTTGCCATATTAGAGAAAGACTCCCACTAAAAGGGGAGGAAATTAAATGTCCACAAATACATTAATGATTCGTGATTTTCCGCATGATGAAAGACCAAGAGAGCGTTTTATTAACCATGGACCGCAAAGCTTATCCAATCATGAATTGATTGCGATCCTGCTCCGCACCGGGACAAAGGAAGAATCGGTCCTGCAATTATCGAATCGCCTTTTAACGCACTTTGAAGGTCTGCGCATGTTAAAAGGTGCGACGTTAGAAGAAATGACGGAAATCAAAGGGATTGGTGCAGCTAAAGCGATACAGATTCTTGCAGCGGTTGAGATCGGCAGAAGAATTGCCAATCTCAATTACACAGATCGCTATGTGATACGCTCTCCGGAAGACGGGGCGAAGTATGTGATGAACGATATGCGCTTCTTGACCCAAGAACATTTCGTCTGTTTATTTTTAAACACGAAAAATCAAGTCATCCATAAACAAACCGTCTTTATCGGCAGCTTAAATGCTTCAATAGTACACCCGAGGGAAGTGTTTCGCGAAGCATTAAAACGTTCGGCTGCCTCAATCATTGCCCTGCATAATCATCCTAGTGGTGACCCCACTCCGAGCCGAGAGGACATTGAGGTTACTAAGCGTTTGGTGGAGTGCGGGAAGATAATTGGGATCGACCTTCTTGATCATTTGATTATCGGCGAAAACAAGTTTGTGAGTTTAAAGGAAAAAGGATATTTATAACACTATGATATTATTTGACGTTAGGATATAATATTGGGTATGATTTTTAGGACTGTTTTTTAAAGTAACCATGTAAATAGTACGATAAAAGACATGATAATTAAGGTGATTACCTGCCTATAGAATTTGTGCATTTAGTAACAGAAAGGGAGATACAACAGTATGTTTGGAATTAGACCTAGAGATCTTGGAATTGACTTGGGAACCGCCAATACCCTCGTCTATGTAAAAGGAAAAGGCATTGTATTACGTGAGCCATCAGTAGTAGCCATGCAGACCGATACAAAAAGTATTGTCGCAGTTGGGAACGACGCAAAAAATATGATTGGACGGACACCGGGGAACGTTGTTGCCATGAGGCCGATGAAGGATGGAGTGATCGCGGATTTCGAAACGACCGCTGCGATGATGAAATACCACATCCGTCAAGCACAAAAAAGTAATAATCTTTTTTCCGGTAAACCATATGTCATGGTCTGCGTACCATCAGGCATAACCGCCGTAGAAGAAAGAGCCGTTATTGATGCAACAAGACAAGCTGGGGCAAAAGATGCTTATACGATTGAAGAACCATTTGCTGCGGCCATTGGTGCGAACCTGCCTGTTTGGGAGCCAACCGGAAGCATGGTGGTCGACATTGGCGGAGGGACGACGGAAGTCGCGATTATCTCTTTAGGTGGAATCGTAACGAGCCAATCCATTCGTGTTGCTGGCGATGAAATGGACGATTCGATTATTTCATATATCCGCAAAAATTATAATTTGATGATTGGGGAACGCACCTCAGAACAAATTAAAATGGAAATCGGCTCTGCAGGCACTCCGGAAGGAATCGATAATATGGAGATTCGCGGTCGTGATCTATTAACAGGTCTGCCAAAAACAATTGAAATTACAGCGAAAGAAATAGCGTCCGCTCTTAATGATACCGTTTATGCGATCGTAGAAGCGGTAAAAAGTACGTTAGAAAAAACGCCGCCTGAACTTGCTGCCGATATTATGGACCGCGGCATTGTTCTAACAGGCGGGGGCGCGCTTCTTCGTAATTTGGACAGAGTGATTAGTGAAGAAACAAAAATGCCTGTTTTGATTGCCGAAAATCCACTTGATTGTGTAGCCATCGGTACAGGGAAGGCTCTTGACCATATCCATCTGTTTAAAAACAGGGCAAAGGAAACTCGTTAAGCAAGAGCTTTTTAAAGACTAATACTTTCTTATCTATATAGAAAAAATGAGGTGTATAATCATGCCACAGTTCTTTATGAATAAACGACTGATTTTTTTGCTTGTCAGCATTATTGTTCTCGTGGCATTGATTGGGTTTTCTTTAAGGGAGAGAAGCAAACTATCCTGGCCGGAGCAATTTGTCAAAGATACAACCGGCTGGGTTCAATCCTTGGTTTCTAAGCCTACTAACTATGTTGCAGGCTTTTTTGAAAATCTCCAGGACCTTACTAATACATACGAAGAGAATAAAGAATTAAAATCACGAGTTGAAAATCTTGCCAGCCTTGAAGCACAGGTTCAGGAGCTGAAGAATGACAATAAAGAATTACGTGATGTTCTCGGTGAAAAGAAGACCCTGAGAGATTATGAACCACTTCCAGCTACTGTGATTGGAAGAAACCCTGATCGTTGGCATGAAATGATTATAATCGACAAAGGTAAATTAAGTGGTGTTAAGAAAAATATGGCAGTTGTAACAGCTAACGGCCTGATTGGAAAAGTAAAGAGTGTGACTCAATTTAGCTCGACTGTTCAGCTGTTGAGTTCAATGGATCCGAAGAACCGAATTTCGGCGATTGTTCAAGGGAAAACCAATGTATATGGACTTGTGGAAGGCTATGACAGCGAGAAGAAATTACTTCAGGTCAAGGCCATCCCTTCTGGTGCGGACATTCAAAAAGGCCAGACCGTGATCACTTCTGGATTAGGGGATGTATTTCCAAAAGGGTTAATGATCGGGAAAGTGGTCGAAGTAAAACAGGACCAATATGGATTAAACCTAACGGCCTTGGTAAAACCAGGGGCTGATTTTTATGATATTAAAACGGTCATTGTGACGAAAAGAGTTATGGCTCAAGCTGCTGATCCAACAACAGGAACGGGGGAGTAATCGTGAAAAGATTCCTTCTCCCTCTTTTGTTTCTGTTTTTATTTATTTTGGAAAGCTTATATGTTCAATATGTCCCAGAGGATCTTTTTGGTCAAAGCAAAATAATCGCTCCTCACTTTCTGTTTGCCGCTTTATTATTTCTGACTATTTTTGTGAGCAAAAAACAAGGGATTATTTATGCAGCCATCTTTGGGCTTTTGTATGATATTGTCTATATTGAAATTATTGGAATTTACCTTTTCCTTTTTCCGTTTGTTGCCTATCTTGCTTCCAAAATCTTAAATATCCTGCAAAACAATTTTATTGTTGCGATTCTCATAACGATCGTAGGGATTGCTTTATTAGAAGTGGGCGTATATGAAATGGACCATTTGATCCATGTGACGGACATCGATTTTAAGAGCTATATTAATTTGCGGTTTTACCCAACGCTTATCTTAAATGCGCTATTTGTGCTCATTACTGTATATCCATTAAAAAGGTTGTTCGAAAAACATATGGATGCAATGCGGGCTGATTAGTCTTAAACTAGATTTCTTTTTAAAAGAGGAGAATGGACCTCTCGTGTCGAATTTTTATTAAATGTCTGTATATTTTGATTTGGAATAGGACCATAGGACTCCTATTCCTAAATTGTTTTCTTATTATGAGGTGAAAAAATCTCCATGAAAAAGCGGCAAAATGTTACAATAAAGGGTACGAAGGAAGGCCTTGTCCTTCATCTTGACGATACATGTTCCTATGAGGAACTAAAAAAGGAACTGGATCAAAAGCTATCAGCAAACTCCCGGACACAGGACGAGCGCAATTTAATTTCTGTAAAAGTAAACGTGGGCAACCGCTATCTATCCTTAGAGCAGCATGAGGAGTTAAAAGAGTTAATTCTCCAAAAAAGAAACTTGGTTGTCGATGATATTGTTTCGAATGTTATCACGCTCGAAGAAGCAAAACAGCAAAAGATTGAAAATGAGGTAATGACTGTTTCTAAAATTATTCGATCAGGGCAAGTGCTGGAAGCCCCTGGTGATTTATTATTGATCGGCGATGTTAACCCTGGTGGAACCCTCATTGCCGGTGGAAATATTTTTGTAATGGGAACATTAAAAGGTGTTGCACATGCCGGCTGCTTTGGCAATGAGGAAGCAGTGATTGCTGCGTCTAGTATGAAACCATCGCAGCTCCGGATAAGTGATCAAATTAATCGCGCACCCGATCATGCTGAGAACAATGAACCGCGGGAAATGGAATGTGCTTACATAAATGAGGACCGGAAAATTATTGTTGATAGATTACAAGTTTTAGTTCAATTAAGGCCTAATTTAAACAGATTCGAAGGGGGACATTAAGGTGGGAGAGGCAATCGTAATTACATCCGGTAAGGGCGGAGTGGGAAAAACCACGACTTCTGCTAATATTGGGACTTCTTTGGCCCTTCAAGGAAAAAAGGTATGCTTAGTAGATACAGACATCGGTCTTCGAAATTTGGATGTAGTAATGGGTTTAGAAAACAGGATTATTTATGACCTGGTGGATGTTGTAGAAAAAAGATGTAAAATCCATCAAGCCTTGGTCAAGGATAAACGTTTTGACGGCTTATTATATTTACTTCCGGCTGCTCAAACTGTTGATAAATCAGCAGTAACACCGGAACAAATGAAAGAATTAATGATCGAATTAAAGCAAGACTATGATTATATTATTATTGATTGCCCAGCCGGGATTGAACAGGGCTTTCAAAATGCAGTAGCCGGTGCCGATAAAGCGATTGTCGTGACAACACCTGAGGTATCTGCCGTCCGTGATGCCGACCGGATTATCGGTCTTTTAGAAAAACAGAATAATATGGAAGCGCCTAAATTAGTGGTCAACCGGATTCGCAATCATATGATGAAGACTGGGGATATGCTTGATATTGATGAAATCACCCAGCATTTATCGATTGAGTTGATTGGCATTGTTGCCGATGATGAAGAGGTTATTAAAGCCTCGAATCACGGCGAACCGATTGCCTTAAATCCAAATAGCAAGGCATCGATTGCCTACCGGAATATTGCCAGAAGAATTCTTGGTGAATCCATTCCGCTTCAGCCCCTTGAGGATGCAAACAAAGGTGTTTTTACTAAACTTAAAAAGTTTTTTGGCGTAAGATAAAGCGGAAGCGCCTTGACCAGGGGCGACAGGCATAAGACGAGCCGGCGAGAAGGCTGTTTTTTAGCCTTCTTGACGGATTGGCTTATGACCCCGAGCCCCTAGGCGCTGTAGCTAGGAAGTAATCAAAGTATAACAAGAGCCTGTCCGCGTTTAATTGCGGACAGGCTTTTTAATGTTTGTCATACTCGTCCTTCCTCGTACATAAACTTGTACAAAAAAGTAGGAAAAGGGTTGATGGAGTATGGCGCGGTCTACACCGGAAGAAATACGGCGGCGAATCGCCAAAAGAAAAAAAGAACAAGGTAACAATTCTAATTTAAATTCAAATTCTAAAAGTCCTGAACGCCAAATTACTTGGCCTGGTGATGATGAGCATTATGATTTTAAGTACACGAGTCCTTCCGTGGATGGAGGCGATGATGAGGGGCATCCACTCTTTAAAAAAGAAGTGTTCTTGTTCAAAATCTTGGCCTCGGCGCTTCTTTTCTTAGCCGTTGCCATTTTATTCCGTAATCATACTGTAAAACTGGATCCGGCTAGGGAATTTATTACAGGTCAAATGGACAAGGACTTTAAGTTTGCCGTGGTATCTAATTGGTATGAGGAGAAGTTCGGCAAACCATTAGCGCTGCTGCCTTTTACAGACGAAAAAACCTCTGATCAAAAAACGGTGGCAGAGAATCAGAATTTATCAGTACCAGCAATGGGAAAGATTCTTGAAAACTTTCAAAAAAATGGTCAGGGGATCATGATTGAAACGGGAAAAGGTGCCGCGGTTCAAGCGATTAATGACGGCTTGGTTACTTTTGCAGGTGTAAAAGAAGGGATTGGCAAAACCGTCATCATCCAACACTCTGATAAATCGGAAACATGGTACGGGAATTTGGACGACGTTAAGGTGAAATTGTATGAGTACGTCGATAAGAGAACCGTTGTTGGAACAGTGTCTGCCTCTACTGGGGAAGATAAGACAAAAGGCCAATACTATTTTGCCATTAAAAAAGACGATAATTTTATCGATCCGATTCAGGTGATCCGCTTTGAATAGGATTATTACACTTCTAAGACTGGTTTCAATCCATCCGTTGTTGTGGATTGTGATTGCATTATCGATTGCTACAGCCCATTTCCTTGAAGTCTCGCTGCTGCTAGGGATTATTTTTATACATGAAATGGGGCATGCTGCTGCGGCTTCTTTTTTTTCCTGGAGGATCAAAAAAATCTCCCTGCTTCCGTTTGGCGGGGTAGCTGAAATGGATGAGCATGGTAACCGTCCGTTAAAGGAAGAGATGATTGTGGTGCTTGCCGGGCCGCTGCAGCATGTCTGGATGGTCGGGCTCGCATACGTCTTATTTTCATTTCAGCTGCTCCCGGAGGATTTATTTCATCTGTTTATCAATTATAATGTGATGATCTTGGTTTTTAACCTATTCCCAGTTTGGCCGCTTGATGGGGGTAAGCTGGTATTTTTACTGCTCTCATTAAAGGATTCTTTTCCAAGGGCCCATGAGCTGACATTACTGATTTCCCTTTGCTGTTTGAGCTTGTTTTCTGTGAGCATTTTAGTAACAGCACCTTTGCATTTGAATGTTTGGGTTGTGATTTTCTTCTTGTTTTTTTCGCTTTACCATGAATGGAAGCAGCGCCGCTATATCTTTATGAGGTTTTTACTTGAGCGTTATTACGGGAAAAAGGCCACCCTTGATAACCTGAAGCCCATCCAGGCGAACGAAGAGGATTTGTTAATCCATGTCCTCGAAAAATTTCAGCGTGGCTGCAAGCATCCGATTATTGTCGAGGCAGACGGCCGAGAAACCGGAACACTAGATGAGAACGAGCTCCTACATGCTTATTTTTCGGAAAAGCGGTTGACCGATAAAATCAGCGACCTTCTTTTTTCCTACTAATAGGGTATAATAAGAAAAACGAGAGAAGCGCCCGGATGACGAGCGCTTCTTCTGTGATTTTAAGAAAGCTTGTAAAGTGAGGACGCCTCAAGTGGAAACATTAATTATCAACTACCATTCACGGGAAAAGCGATTTGCTTATCTAAGAGATAACCGTGTTGAAAATATTGTCATTGACCGACCTGAACATCGCTCGCTGGTTGGCAATATTTATTGGGGGACCGTTACAAAGGTACTGCCCGGTATGAACGCAGCTTTCATCGATATCGGCGAGGAGAAAAATGCTTATTTAAACCGAAATGCGCTCCCATCATATGTTCAATCAACAGAAAAACAAAAAAACGTCACCTCCTTCGTCCATCAAGGTGAAAAAATGCTCGTACAGGTCGAGAAGGATGCAACAGGCACCAAAGGCCCGAAAGTTAATGGAATCATTGAGATCGATGGAAATCACCTCGTTTATATGCCACAGGGACGATATGTGGCGGTATCTAAGAAAATTGCCAATGAATCGAAGAAAACGGCATTGCGGCAAATCGGAAGCAAATTAAAAACGGAAGAAGAAGGGCTGATCTTCCGGACCTCGGCGATCTATAGTTCAGAAGAGGAGATCGCCGCTGAACTACATACTCTAAGAGAACAATATCAAGAACTATTACAAAAAGCGTCAGCCTTAAAAAAGCCCGGGTTACTTTTTCAAAAGGACACCTTTATTGAAATGATCAGCACCCAAGCGGCAAGGATGAAAACAGGCGAAATCATTGTTGATGATATCTCTCTGAAAAAATTACTAGAATCAGTAAACGATCACGTTACCCTCACTTATTACAACGGTAAGGAAAATATTTTTTCTAGCAGCAAAGTGGAGAATGAAATTGATAAAGCCCTAAAGAGGATTGTTTGGCTTGATCATGGGGCCTACCTTATCTTTGATGAGACCGAAGCGTTAACGATTATCGATGTTAACACAGGAAAATTTTCCGGTAAGGTGGACTACCAGGAAACGGTCCTCAAAACCAATCAACTCGCAGCAAAAGAAATCGTCAGACAGCTTCGTCTCCGTGATATCGGCGGAATTGTTTTGATCGATTTTATTGATATGATCCGGGAAGAGGACAAGCAAACCATTCTCGGTACAGTGGAATTGGCATTAAGTAAGGATGAGAAAAGAACGAAAATCATTGGGTTTACAGAACTTGGCATTCTCCAGTTGACAAGGAAAAAGACAAAGGTTGCCTTATCAGAAGCACTAAAGGTTAAATGCCCGGTCTGCGATGGCACAGGCCGCATTCTTAGTCCAGAAACGGTTGCCTTCCGGCTTGAGAGAGAGCTGTTAGAGCACCGAAACGCCGATTTTGAGGCAATCCTTATAGAGACAAATCCAGAGGTAAAAGAGGCACTCCTCGGGACAAATGAGGCCTACAGAGAGGTTTTAGAAGAACTTCTCCATCTTAAACTATATTTTACGCTACAGCCTTCTTTACCTTATTTTTATCAATTAAAGCAGTTTGGAAATGTGGAGGACCTCTCTCAAAAGGAACTTCACTGACCTATGAAGTACCCAAATTGGTATTGACATATTCAATTAAACTATGTTAGTATCTTAATGTTATGTTTGTAGCGCACCCGTGCTACAACCGCACAGTGCAGGTAGTAAGCCTTTTGCTTTACGCATAAGCGCCTGTATTTGGCGAGTCTGAGTTTATAAGGAGGTGCAGTTCATGTACGCAATTATCGAAACTGGCGGTAAGCAATTGAAAGTCGAAGAAGGCCAAGCTATCTACATTGAAAAATTAGATGTTGAAGCTGGTGAAACAGTTACTTTTGACAAGGTTCTTTTCGTTGGCGGTGAAACTGTGAAAGTTGGCAGCCCTGTTGTTGCTGGCGCTACAGTTACAGCTAAAGTTGAAAAGCAAGGTCGTCAAAAGAAAATCATCGTTTTCAAGTATAAAGCGAAGAAAAACAACCGTAAGAAACAAGGCCATCGTCAACCTTACACTAAAGTAGTCATCGAAAAAATCAACGCGTAAGGTGTTGGAAAATAGATGATTAACATTACGATTTATCGTACTGAGTCCGGCACAATTCAATCGTTTAAAATAAGCGGTCATGCTTTTTTTGCCAATCGGGGACAAGACATTGTCTGTGCAGGTGCATCTGCAGTTTCCGTTGGTGCAATTAATGCAGTGCATGCTATAACAGGTATCACTCCAGAGATTGAACAAGGAGATGGCTTTCTCCGCTGTGTAATTCCGGAAAACATTCCGGAAGTCATAAATGAGAAAGTTCAACTTCTTCTTGAGGGGATGGCTGTTTCATTACGAACGATAGAAGAAGAGTACGGAGAGCACATTAAAATAACCTTCAAAAAGCAGGAGGTGGAATGAAATGTTATTAAAATTAGATCTTCAATTGTTTGCATCTAAAAAGGGAGTAGGTTCTACAAAGAACGGACGTGACTCCATCGCAAAGCGCCTTGGTGCGAAGCGTGCAGACGGTCAATTTGTAACTGGTGGTTCTATCCTTTACCGTCAACGCGGTACAAAGATTTACCCAGGTGAAAACGTTGGCCGCGGTGGTGATGACACTCTTTTTGCAAAAATCGACGGCGTTGTTAAATTCGAACGTTTAGGTCGTGACCGCAAACAAGTAAGTGTATACCCAGCAGCTGCTCAAGAAGCGTAAGGAATACATCAGAAAACTCTAACCTGATTGGTTAGAGTTTTCTTTTTGCATTAAGATCCTCATCCATAATCTTCTTTGAAAGCTCTTTTTGCCTCTAAAAAAACTTTTCTTATACAAAAAAGTCTACTCATGTATGTTTTTTTGATATACTAACAGGAAACAGTGTCAACACTTAAATGTGGGAGTGTACATATGGGGAAAGAATGGGATATCGTGGAGGTGCTAAGGCACTCACGACATGATTGGTTAAATAAGCTGCAGCTGATAAAGGGAAATCTCGACCTTAATCGGATTGACCGGGCCAAACAAGTCATTGACGAAATCGTGATAGAGGCCCAGCATGAAACAAAATTATCAAATTTACATATTCCGTTATTTGCTGCGCTGCTCTTAAAATCTAACTGGGAAAATCCTTCCTTTAGATTGGAATATGAGGTGCTGTTTGAGCCAGATGCCTCAAAAATCAATGATCTGGCTGTGACTAATTGGACAACTGCCTTTTTTGGAAGTTTGAATCAAGCGATTGAGCCATATCAAGAGAATAATCTATCGATTACAATTGAACCGCAATCAGACGGTGTTCGTTTCTTTTTTGATTTTAGCGGGATAATAAGTAACAGAGAACTGATGGAGATCTTCCTATCGGATAAAACGGTTGATTTGTCCGTCAAGGAATTTACAGAAACCGAACTCTCCCTCGAGTTATTTATGCCAATGCTGAAAAATAACTCGCTGTGATATCAGTTAATTTATTGTGCAAGACTGGAGGAATTAGATGTTTGTCGATCAAGTTAAAATATATGTAAAAGGCGGAGACGGCGGAAATGGGATGGTTGCCTTTCGCCGTGAAAAATATGTACCAAATGGTGGACCGGCCGGCGGAGATGGCGGTAAAGGAGCAAATGTTGTCTTTGAGGTCAATGAGGGTTTACGTACCTTAATGGATTTCCGTTATAAGCGTCATTTCAAAGCAGAGCGCGGAGAACATGGCATGTCCAAGGGAATGCATGGCAGAGGCGCTCACGATATGATTGTCAAGGTTCCGCCTGGTACGGTGGTTATCGATGCTGAAACAAAAGAGGTCATCGCTGATTTAGTAGAACATGGTCAACAGGCCATCATTGCTAAGGGCGGCCGCGGCGGGCGAGGCAACACTCGGTTTGCTACCCCGCAGAATCCTGCTCCGGAGATTGCTGAGAATGGTGAGCCTGGGCAAGAGCGCGATGTTATTCTTGAATTAAAACTGCTTGCTGATGTTGGTCTTGTTGGATTCCCAAGTGTAGGGAAGTCGACATTATTATCGGTTGTGTCATCGGCAAAACCAAAGATTGCTGAATATCACTTCACAACGATCGTACCTAATCTTGGCATGGTAGAAACAGAAGATGGCCGAAGCTTTGTTATGGCCGACCTGCCGGGATTAATTGAAGGCGCGAGTGAAGGCGTAGGACTTGGTCATCAGTTTTTACGGCATATTGAGCGGACAAGGGTGATTGTTCATGTCATTGATATGGCCGCAACGGAAGGAAGAGATCCATTCGAGGATTTTGTGACCATTAACAAAGAGTTAAAAGAATATAACCTAAGATTGACCGAGCGCCCGCAAATCATTGTTGCAAATAAAATGGATATGCCGGATGCAGAGGAACACTTGGAAATGTTTAAAGAGCAGTTAGAAGAGGATTATCCAATTTTCCCTATTTCGGCCCTAACACGAAAAGGTTTGCGTGATCTATTATTTGCGATTGCCGATAAAATCGAGCAAACACCAGAATTCCCACTTGAGCATGAAGAGGAAGATGTAACTGGCGTACATCGTGTATTATATAAACATGAAGCAGATCCGGATGCCTTTACGATTACAAGAGATCCTGACGGCTCATATGTACTTTCAGGTGATAAACTCGAACGATTATTTAAGATGACTGACTTTTCAAGAGAAGAATCTGTTCGCCGTTTTGCCCGTCAGCTGCGTGGTTTTGGGGTTGATGATGCCTTGAGAGAAAGAGGAGCAAAAGATGGGGATATTGTGAAGCTGTTAGAGTTCGAATTTGAGTTTATTGAGTAGTTTTCCGTAAAAGAACGAGGTTGAGTTTAAATGGATAATTTGGATAAAAAGTTTTACTTGGTCCGTGAGGATGTTTTGCCGGAAGCGATGAAGAAAACAATTGAAGTGAAAGAAATGCTTGAAAGAGGCAAAGCAGATTCGATTGCGGATGCCGTTCTAAAAGCGGACCTAAGCAGAAGCGCCTTTTATAAATATAGGGACACTGTTTTTCCTTTTTCTACAATTCAGAAGGAAAAGATCATTTCCCTTTTCTTTCATTTGGAAGATCGCTCAGGCACGTTGTCTCACTTGTTAAGCGTCGTTGCCTTATCAGGATGTAATGTGCTGACGATACACCAAACGATTCCGCTTCAGGGCAGGGCCAATGTGACATTGTCATTAAATACTTCGAATATCACAACAAAGCTGGACGATCTACTAACGGAACTAAGAAAACTTGAATTTGTAGAAAAAGTGGAAGTGCTGGGAACAGGTGCGTAGTGGACAAGGTCCGCTATGGGCCTGGTCTTTAGCCTTCCTTTTTAAAAATACAGAGGAGTGGGGAAAGTCATGAAGGTTGGTTATTTGGGGCCAAAAGCAACATTTACAGAATTAGCTGTAAGTAAAGTTTTTAAAGGATTCGAGTTGGAACCGTATAATACAATTCCAGAAAGTATCGATGCCATCGTAGATCATAAAGTGGATTTAGCCGTTGTACCGGTTGAAAACGCCCTTGAAGGATCAGTAAACATTACACTAGATTATTTAACACATGTAGTCGATATTCCAATTGTTGGAGAAATCACACTGCCGATTAAACAGCATTTAATGGTTCATCCTGATAATAAGGACCATTGGCAGTCTGTTTCAAAAGTATTTAGCCATTCCCATGCAATTGCCCAGTGTCATAAGTTTTTACATACCCATTTTAAAGGTGTACCAATTGAAAGTATCTCGTCGACAGCAGCAGCGGCGAAGATGGTCATGGAGCAGCCAAAAATGAATGCAGCCGCGATTGCGAATGAACTCGCAGCCAAAGAATATGGACTAGCCATCGTCCAAAAAGATATTCATGATTTTCATTTTAACCATACCAGCTTCTTTGTTTTATCAGAGCAGGGCTTGGATTTTGCGGAAATAAGCGGCTCATCTCATTACAAGACAACACTAATGGTTACACTTCCTTCTGATCAGGCTGGAGCCCTTCATCAGGTATTGTCGGCGTTTGCCTGGAGAAAATTAAATCTTTCCAAAATTGAATCAAGACCAATGAAAACAGGAATTGGCAATTATTTCTTTATCATCGATCTTGAAATGAAACTTGACGATGTACTAATTCCAGGAGCCATTGCAGAGCTCGAAGCACTTGGCTGTGGTGTCAAAGTGTTAGGAAGCTATCCATCGGTAATCGTAAATCTAGATTAAAAAACGAAGAGACCCGTGCAATCTGGA
>NZ_JASATK010000006.1:0-260646 GCF_038440275.1 Bacillus sp. OTU2372 | reverse complement strand
ATTACGACGCCTTTTTCTTATTTATTAAACATGGACGAACTATGAAGCGGCTGAATTCTTGCTTTTGGATCAATGTAGGATTTCGCGTTATTGACAGCAGTTGGTGCTTCGCCAAATCCACAGGCAATTAGTTTAGTTTTTCCGGCATATGTACAAATATCTCCTGCTGCGTAAATGCCTGGTATATTGGTTTCCATTTTTGAGTTTACGACAATGGAGTTCTTTTCAATTTCAAGTCCCCATTCCTTAATTGGACCCAGTGATGAAACAAACCCGTAATTACAAATAACCGAATCGACATCAATGGTTTCCGTTTCTTCACCGTTTACGGTCTTTAGGACAACTTGTTTAATTCCGTTAGTGTCACCGATTAACTCTGCAGGAACATAAGGAGTTTTTACTTCAACCTTTGAGTTATAGAGGTTCTCAACACTGTGCTCATGGGCGCGGAACTTTTCACGGCGGTGAACAATTGTTACCTTTGCAGCAATAGGCTCAAGCATTAACGCCCAGTCGACAGCAGAGTCTCCGCCGCCAAATACAACCACTTTTTGCCCTGCGAACTGATGTAAGTCTTCAATAAAGTAATAGAGGTTTTTCTTTTCATATTGCCCTGCACTTTCAAGCTCTAAACGACGAGGCTGGAATGCCCCGTTACCGGCTGTAATAATGACCGATTTGCTATAATGGGCTTCCTGATTAGTTGTTAATTTAAAGACGCCATCTTTTTGTTTTTCAAGCTTTTCAACTGACTGCTCTAGTACGACTGTCGGTTCGAATTTTGCCATCTGTACTTTCAAATTATTTATCAATTCTTGAGCGCGGATTTTTGGAAAACCTGCTACATCATAAATATATTTTTCCGGATATAGGGCTGACAACTGGCCGCCAAGCTGTGGTAAGCTCTCAATGATTTTTACTGATGCTTGTCTCATACCGCCATAAAAGGCAGTAAATAGACCTGTAGGACCGCCGCCAATAATGGTAATATCAAAAATTTTTTGATTCGTTTGCATCCGAATCCCCCCATCAAGTATAACAAACTCCATTCCTTATATATTATAAATAACATCATCCACATATCCATTATTGTGAACATTTAGACAAATTAATTTTTATATAAATAAAATCAACTAAAATATTTTATAAATGGCTTGAAAATAGAGGGAAATTAGCATAAGATGTATTGTGGATATATTGTTAAGATTGTGTGACAGAATAAGTACAGTTATGTGAATGAGTCTCTATTCATCTTATTCATTCTTTTACTTTAAAATGCCTCACACGTTCCTATGTACTGATCGTCATTTCTTTTTCTTTATTCCTATTCGTGAATTATATCACATAATTTTTTTGCTATGTATCGTGAAGTATCTCACATACATTAATTTTCAGCTAAATAAAATAAAAATGGTCATAGCAGTGGAAGATAAGAAAAAGGGCATTTATACAAAAAATATTATAAAAGGTGGAAGTGATCACTTTGAGAAAGCCTAAAATTGTGATTCTTGGTGCAGGTTACGGCGGACTTCTTACAACAGTTCGTTTGCAAAAGTTAATCGGCGTAAATGAAGCGGATATTGTGTTAGTAAATAAAAATGACTACCATTATGAAACAACATGGTTACATGAGGCCTCTGCTGGTACGCTTCACCATGATAAGGTTCGCTATGATATTCGTGATGTCATCGACCGCAGTAAGGTTGATTTCGTTCAGGATACCGTTGTAGAGATTAATAAAGATGAAAAGAAAGTTATTTTAGAAAAAGGCGAAGTTGATTATGATTACCTTGTCATTGCCCTTGGCGGTGAGCCGGAAACTTTCGGTATCAAAGGTCTAAAGGAATATGCATTTGGAATTACCAATGTCAATTCTGCTCGTCAATTACGTGAGCATATTGAGTATCAATTTGCTACTTACAATATGGAAGAAGAAAAGAACGACAATCGTCTTTCTATCGTTGTTGGTGGTGCTGGTTTTACGGGAATTGAATTCCTTGGTGAGTTAACAAACCGGATTCCAGAACTGTGCCATGAATATGATGTGGATTTCCACAAGGTAAAAATTTATTGTGTGGAAGCAGCCCCAACTGTATTGCCAGGATTCGATCCGGAGCTAGTAAATTACGCAGTTTCTACTCTAGAGCGTAAAGGTGTAGAGTTTTTAATTGGTACAGCGATTAAGGAAGCTGTTCCTGGCGGTATTCTTGTAGCAAAAGGCGATGCTGAGCCATATGAAATTAAGTCTGAAACCGTTGTTTGGGCTGCAGGTGTACGTGGTAACTCTGTCATCGAAAAATCAGGTTTTGAAGCAATGAGAGGCCGTGTTAAGGTGCAGCCAGATCTACGCGTTCCTGGATTTGATAATGTCTTCATTATTGGTGACAGCTCTCTTGTTATTAACGAAGAAATCAATCGTCCATACCCACCAACAGCACAAATCGCGATGCAGCAGGGTGAGGTTGTAGCGAAAAATATTGCGGCTTTAGTTCGTAATAAGTCTGAGCTAGAAACCTTTACGTTCGATAATAAAGGTACCGTATGTTCACTAGGTGAAGATGATGCGATCGGTGTGGTTTTTGGTAAAAAGCTTACCGGCGGAAAAGCTTCCTTTATGAAAAAAGTAGTCGATAACCGTGCCCTTTACATGATCGGCGGAGCAGGTATGGTATTGAAAAAAGGTAAATTTAATCTATTCTAACTGAAAAGCGGAAGCGCCTTGAACAGAGGCGACAGGCATAAGACGAGCTGGCGAGAAGGCTGCTCTTTAGCCTTCTTGACAGATTGACTTATGACCCCGAGCCTCTAGGCGCTGTAGTTAGACATTGCTCAAAGTTTTATGGATTAGAATATTTTCTTACAAAAAAGGACAGAGACATTCTGTCCTTTTTTGCTATGATTATAAAGAGATACTTCGAAAATGGGGGTGTTTACATGAGCAGTCTTGAGAAACGCGGAAAGGTTTGGCTGGCCGTTTCCGGTTTAGTGAGATCGAGTGAAGGGGAATGGCTCGTTGTAAAAAAGAGATACGGCGGCTTAAAAGGCAAATGGTCCCTGCCTGCCGGATTTGTGGATGAGGGAGAAACAGCGGATCAGGCTGTTTTAAGAGAAGTGAAGGAAGAAACCGGAATCGATTGTACGATTAAGGGGCTGCTTGGACTAAGGACAGGTGTTATCAAAGGGGAAATTAGTGATAATTTGCTTGTATTTTTACTAGAGCCATCCGGAGAGCTAACCATTACTCATCAAGATAAGGAACTGTATGAGGCACGTTTTATGGCACCAGAGGAGCTTAGTTTAGAAAAGGATGCCTCCATACTATTACATTATTTAATCCATGAAAGTCTCTCAGTCATTAAACCTGGAACAAATGATATTAACCCCGGAAACCAGTTCGGCTACACTTCCTATAAATTATTTTTTTAATTTTTTGATAAATTAAGCAACCTATCGTAAATGGAAGATAATCTAACATGTATCCGTTTTCATATTCAATTTTGCGTGAATTTAGCTCTTTTCTTTTTCGCAAATCCTTGGTATATTATCAGAAAATTAAGTTAATATCTAAAGGAGGCGAAAGAGATGACTGTGGAAACGATTGATACAACCAAAACTTGTGATTATTGTGAGGGGAAGGGTTATTTTCAATTAGTACTTGGCGGTTCGGAGACATGCCCAAACTGTGAAGGAACTGGTAAGAATAAAGATAACTAAGCATTTCAGCTTCTTACTCTAAGAGGCTATTTTTTTTGTTTACTTTTTTTAAAATTGTCCATCACCATCTTGGTCGTATGCTAAACGGGCACTTGTGCTATTCTTCTTGACTCTTCCTGGGCTTTTTAAGTACACTAATTGATGTATAAAGGGGGAATTGTCGGATGCAGATGAGCATAGTAGTCCTAATCATCTCAATTGTGCTATTTTTTGTCTTATTTTTTGGAATCGGTTTTATCCTGAATATGCTCTTAAGGATGTCATGGGTAATGGCAATTATTTACCCCATCATAGCCATCTTTATTGTTGATAAAGTAGAGTTTGTGGAGTACTTTACAAATAGTAAACATGCCTTTCGGGATCTCGGCGCAAGAATCAGCACGTTAGCTACAGCGGATATACTTATTTTGATTAGCGGTCTAGCAGGCGCGATTGCGGCTGGTTTTACAATAAAACTATTACGAAAAAGTGGATATCAAATGTTTTAGGACTTTTACGGTGGTGTAAAGGTCTTTTTTTGTCTCGTTATAATCATTTTTCACCCCAAAATTGTATATTTCCCTTCACTTTGGGAATGAATATTTTTGGAGGGTGAAAAATTCAATGATTAAAATGAAAAATTGGACGAAACGATTTGCAATGTTTTGCTTGTTTATAATGGCATTAGCTGCAACCTTTCAGTCCATTACTGGCGTAAGTGCGAAATCGTTCATTCTGCCATTTGCGTCAGCGCTTTCGTTTACGAAACCTGTTTCTGGAGAATCAACTCCGCTCCTCGAGGATGCGTTTGATTGGTCTAAGTATCCAAAATATACAGTGACCGCTACAGGCTATACGGCAGGATATGAATCCACTGGGAAAAGCCAGGGGCATCCTGAATATGGAATTACTTACTCAGGTGTAAAAGTGAAACGTGACCTATTTTCAACCGTAGCCGCTGATCTAAACGTTTTTCCCATCGGTACCATTCTATTTATCCCTGGTTATGGATATGGAGTTGTAGCGGATAAGGGAGGCGCGATAAAGGGAAATGAGTTAGACCTTTATTATAAGACTGTGGAGGATGTATATAGGCAGTGGGGTAAAAAGCAGGTCAATGTCTATGTCATTCAAAAAGGAAATGGACATCTTACCGAACAGGAATTGCTAACCTTAAATAATGATAAAACGCTTCAGGTATTCCGCGGGCAGTATACAAGCTCGGAAAAAAGATAACAATTCGATGAATTCGGCAGGCCCTTGAGCCTGCTTTTTACATTCATTAGATTCTCGAAATAAAATGATCTTTTCGTTATAATGTAGATGTATATTTTGGGGGTGAAGGAACATGTTTCATGTAAAAAAAGAATTAGACTTAACGGCGGGTCATGAGGGTTGGGTCGTAGGTTTATTTGAAAGACCTGAAAAATTTACAGGAGTATTAGCCGGCTTAGATGAAAAATTTGACGGACAATTAACCGAGTTAGTGAAGTCAGGTGACCTTTCAGCTAAGCTCAAAAGCATAACTAAAGTACATACTTTTGGAAAAATTGGTGCAAAGCGAATCTATTTTGTGGGACTAGGAAAAGAAAAAGATTTATCCTTCGATAAGCTTCGGGTAGCTTTTGGAAAGATCTTTAAGCAGCTAAAGCTAAATAAACATGTGGAAACAGCTGTTTATTTAGATACGTTTGTTAGTGAAGAACTGGATAGTTTAGATGCCGCTCATGCTTTGAGTGAGGCCATGGCGCTCTCCACGTATCAATTTGATGGATATAAACAAAAATCGAATGAGCCTGAGAAAAGACTTGAAAATGTAACTGTTTATAGTGCTGCCGCCGAAGAAGAGGATGTGCAGGCATCTTTAGTGGTTGGCTATGCATTCGGAAAGGCAACCAATTCGGCCCGCACGCTTGTGAATACTCCAGGTAATTTATTGACGGCTACAGATTTAGCGAACTATGCTTCAGAACTAGCTGCTAAATACGACTTTGAAGTCGAAATTCTTGATAAAGCGGAGATTGAGAAGTTAGGAATGGGGGCATTCCTCGCCGTTAATAAAGGGTCAGTCGAACCTCCTAAAATGATTGTTTTAAAATATCAAGGAAAAGATGAATGGACCGATGTTATTGGGTTGGTCGGAAAAGGGATTACCTTCGATACAGGCGGGTATTCCATCAAAACAAAGGCTGGCATTGTTGGGATGAAAACCGATATGGGCGGGGCAGCAGCCGTTCTTGGTGCGATGAAAATAATCGGTGAAATTAGACCAGAGCAAAATGTTGTTGCGGTTATTCCTTCTACCGATAATATGATCTCGGGTGGAGCCTTTAAACCAGATGATGTGATTACATCCATGAATGGTAAAACGATTGAGGTCTTAAACACGGATGCAGAGGGACGTCTAGTTTTAGCTGATGCGGTTACATATGCAAAACATCATGGTGCTAATTATTTAGTAGATGTGGCTACCCTAACAGGCGGAGTCATTACTGCACTTGGTCTGCATACCACTGGTGCAATGACTAATCATGATGGTTTGTATGAGCAAGTTTTGGAAGCATCTGTTGAAGCAGGAGAACAGATGTGGTTATTGCCGTTGTTTGAGACGGAGAAGGAACGTGTTCGCAACAGTAAAGTGGCCGATTTAAATAATTCGCCAGGAAGCGAGGGACACGCCCTTGTAGCGGGCGCCTTTATTGGTGAGTTTACGGAAGGCACGCCATGGGTGCATTTAGATATTGCCGGAACTGCCACCACATCAAAAGAAAATGACTTAGGTCCAGCAGGTGCTACTGGTGTTATGACCCGTACCCTTGCGCTGTTTGTAGAACGCTTTGAGCCAATTAAAAAATAAACCTAAATCTGCTGGAAAGATTCCGGCAGATTTTTTTTGACACCGTCATACGCCGCTAAACGGGCGCTTCCGCTTTTCTATTTGCCCACTCCAATCCCTGTGTTTCCGCATATGAAATAGTGTAGGCAAGTAGCTTAGAAAAAGGAGGTAATATGATATGTACCCATATCGAAGCCCGTACCCGGTACAGGATCAACGATTTATAGGTCTTGGCTGGCCGTTAGCGATAGGTGGTCTTAGCTTTTTAGGAGGTTTACTTGGCGGGGGAATAGGTGCTTCTTTTGGAGCCCGGCCATTTTATGGTTACCCAGGAGGATTCGGTGGTTATCCAGGATTCGGTGGATACCCAGGATTCGGTGGTTATCCAGGAGGATTCGGTGGCTACCCTGGAGTCGGATACCCTGGTTTCGTTTAAATCCCGTTAAAAACAGCTCTTGCAGCTGTTTTTTCTTTTTCCAACATAAAGGAATATGAACAAAAGTGAAGAATAGTTTAATATGAAATTAGAATATGTACCGGAGGGGTAAGATGATTAAAGATACATTAATTGAAGCACTCGGAATAGAAATAACGCTGCTAGAGCCTGGGAAAGTAGTTGCGGTTATGCCAGTTGATCACCGGACAAAACAGCCATTTGGATTGCTGCATGGAGGGGCATCCGTTGCCTTAGCAGAGACCGTTGCAAGCCTTGGAGCTTACGAACTCGTTGACAAAGAAACAGAAGCAGTTGCTGGATTGGAAATAAACGCTAATCATGTCCGCCCGAAAACGGACGGGGTTGTCACAGCAGTAGGAACAATTTTGCATCAGGGTAAAACAACGATGGTCTGGGATATTAAAATTACCGATGAACAAGACCGTCTCATTTGTGTTTCAAGATGTACAATGGCCGTTATTAAACATAAAAAATAATACCTGACAAAAGAATGGTTTTTCCATTCTTTTTTTTGTGTCCATTGTACAAAAATTTAAAAAATTCTAATGAATTTCATGTTATAATAAAAAAAATAGAAAAAAAGCACAATTTTTTGTACATGTATCTTTATATAATGGTAGTAAGATGGAATAAGAGAAGGTGGTGAATGTAATGAGAGTAAAGAAGCAATATTTATTTATTGATTTTGAGTTTACAATGCCAGAGAGAAATGTTCGTATGAAGGATTTTTTCGCGGAAATTATTGAGGTGGGAATTGTTGCTATTGTGGACGATCAAGTAACCGAACAATTTTCTTCCTATGTAACCCCGTTAAAATTTCCGAAACTATCCGAACGCTGCAAATCATTCTTACATATCACGCAGCAACAGGTGGACAGGGGATTAACCATTTACGAGCTCATTAAGAAATTGGCGGAATTCAATAAGGACAATGTTGACACAACCATCGTTACTTGGGGAAACATGGATATGAAGGTACTGCGGCAAAATTGTTTAATGGCGGGAGTTCCGTTCCCGTTTAAGGGAGCAGAATTAGATTTATCAATGGAATATAAACGATTCTTTGGAGACCAAAATCAAACAGGTCTATGGAAAGCCGTTCAGGAATATGGGAAGGAAGGGACAGGTAAACACCATCGGGCATTGGATGATGCCTTGACTACCTATAATATATTCAAGCTAGTCGAAAAGGATAAACGCTATTTGGAAAAACCAAAACCGACCACCATCGGCGACCGAATTGATTTTTCAAAGCTCTTAAATGAATTTGCATAAAAGGCCAAATCACTCAAACTGATTTGGCCTTTATATGTGTGATCAAATCTTATAATCTCTTTCCAAGGATTCCAAAGCTCGAATGCTCATTTCTGCCCACTCTGAATTTGCTTCCGTCAATTCCTTTTTCATCTTCCCTAAAGCTTCTTTTAGAGATTCCTGATAATCAGGAACTTCGCCCTCAAACGGTTTAACCATTTGTTTAGGAACATTCGTCTGCTCCCGGTAACTAAGGGCTTTTCTCTCATGAAACATGAGGACATCCGCATCCTTTGGATGGTGGAGGTCACCTTGCATAGGATGTTTCACAACCGCCAACACCCTGACTAAGTAATGTTGTGGGCGTACTTCAGTAATTTCACCAATATACTTCCCTGTCTTATAAATCCCCGTAACCACATTGCCAACTTGTAATTCTGTCACATCATCCACCCCAATAGTATAATATTCACTTGATTCCACTCCTTCATTATGACTAAATTAAAAACATAGTGCAAAAAGTTTAAAGTGAGAAAATGGAGGGATGATAAATGAGAAAGAAAGGGCCATTTATATTTATTTTATTAACGATTGTTCTGATGTTGGCTGCGTGTGGGACAAGCCAGAAGAAAGATGGCGAAGCATCCTCAAACACAAAAACTACAGCGCCAAAACCAGAGCAAAAGGAAGGAGCAAAGCAAGTGGCAGATACATCATATCCACAGCTTTCAACAGAAGTAGCTGAAAATGAAAAATTAGTGGAAATGGAAACCTCAATGGGGACAATTAAAATTAAACTATTCCCAGAGTATGCTCCAAAGGCTGTCGAAAACTTTGTCAAGCACAGTCAGGATGGATACTACGATGGATTGATTTTTCATCGGGTGATCAAGGACTTTATGATTCAAGGCGGCGACCCAAAGGGGAACGGAACCGGCGGTGAAAGTATTTGGAAAACTCCATTTGAGGATGAATTCTCTGAAAATCTTTTCAATCTTCGCGGAGCCTTATCCATGGCAAATGCGGGAGCCAATACGAATGGGAGTCAGTTTTTTATTGTTCAGAAAACAACATTGGATCCTGCAATGAAAGAGCAAATGGACAAGGCGGGCTATCCTAAGGAAATCATTGATGCCTATGATAAAAACGGTGGTACACCGTGGCTGGACCACCGTCATACCGTTTTCGGCCAGGTGATCGAAGGAATGGACATTGTGGATAAAATTGCAGATGTAAAAGTGGATGCAAAGGACAAACCAGAGCAAGATGTCGTGATCAAAGGGATTAAAGTATTAAAATAGACTTTGAAAATTGTCCAGCTCCAGCGCCTGGTCAAGGCGCTTCCGCTTTTCTGTTGGTACGGAATTCTTTTTGTTGCTATAATAAAGTGAACTTATTAGTGCCTTAAGAGAAAGGGAGAAGAAAAATGTTTCTGCCATCCGTACTAGCATTATTTTTGTACTTTCCTGAAGATAAAAGAGAATACATTCCTGCAGCCATTACGTGTGTTATTTTTTTAATCGGTGCATTATTAACCATGCGTCTCATTATCAAAATTTCAAACCGAGAAGCCTTAAAAACAAAAGAGTTAGAAGAACAAATAAACAAGAATCAAACTACGCAAAGGAACAGTTAAACACGACTGTTCCTTTTATCTTTCCATAAGCCACTTCTTTCCACTTTTTAGAATAGTTCAAGGGTTGATTGCCGATACTAATCCCAAATTGTCTTAAATGGGGGGAAACTATGAAGAAAAGCTGGATGCTTATTCCGCTTCTCCTGCTTACGGGGTGTATGGAAAAAGAAGTGAAACAGTTAGACGTACAAATATATAATCCATCTGGAGATTCGCTCGGGACCATAACGCTTGCTGAGCAGTCGAGCGGTGTTAAAATGACCGTGGATTTAACTGGACTTCCTGCAGGAGAACATGCCATACATATACATGAATCTGGTACATGCAAGGCCCCTGATTTTAAATCGGCGGGGAACCATTTTAATCCCGAAACTAAACAGCATGGTCTTTTGCATCCAAAAGGAGCCCATGCGGGAGATCTGCCAAATTTAATTGTCGAGAATGACGGGTCAGTAAAGGCTGAATTAATGGCACCTAATGTTACCTTAAAAAACGGAAAAAAATCTCTGTTTACAAAAGAAGGGACTTCCATTGTTATTCACGAAGGTAAAGATGATGGAATGACCCAGCCGGCGGGGGATTCTGGAAATCGAATTGCCTGTGGTGAAATTTCTAAAGAAAAGAAGACTGAGCAAAAAAAGGCACAAGACGAAAAACAATAGGTTACAAGCTATCCCGAGGGATAGTTTATTTTTTTTTGCTTCCCTAGGTATCTATCTAAGCTTATCCAAAAAGTGGACATACACTATTAGCGAGAATGTAAGGAGGCGATTTTTTTGGAAAAAAGACAATTTGGCGGATTTCCAGGACAAATGGGTGGATTCCCACAAATGGGAGGATTCCCACAAATGGGAGGATCCCCACAAATGGGTGGATTCCCACAAATGGGTGGATTTCCACAAATGGGAGGAATTCCACAAATGGGAGGATCCCCGCAAATGGGAGGATTCCCACAAATGGGAGGATCCCCGCAAATGGGTGGATTCCCGCAAATGGGTGGATTCCCGCAAATGGGTGGATTCCCACAAATGGGAGGATTCCCGCAAATGGGTGGATTTCCACAAATGGGAGGATTCCCACAAATGGGAGGATCACCACAAATGGGCGGTCAGCAGCAAATGGGCTTTCCTCAAGGTATGGGCGGAATGGGCGGATCCATGCAAGGGCAACAACCAACTTCTTTCGGCCAACGGAAAAAAGATAAGTAATAACTAGCAAAAATAATGAAAGAAAAACCTGTTCTTTTGGTAAAAAGAGCAGGTTCTTCTTTTTCGCTTGATTTCATGGCCATCTTTTTAGACAATGAATACATCCATTCAAAAACAATCACGGGGTGCTTATTCTTATGCAGGCTAAACTTTATTATCAGGATGCATACATACATAGCTTTTCTGCAACTATTTTAAAGCAAGAAAGCGATGAAACGGGCAAAAATTATGTTGTCCTTAATCAAACAGCCTTTTATCCAACCGGAGGCGGACAGCCGCATGACACAGGTCGAATCGCGGACAGGGCCGTTATTGACGTAGAAGAAGTTAACGGTGAAATTCGTCATTATCTTGACGCTCCATTACAGGTCGCAGGTTCTGATGTAAGCTGTACAATTGATTGGGAAAGAAGATTCGACCATATGCAGCAGCATGCGGGTCAGCATATTTTATCGGCTGCCTTTGACCGTTTGTTTGGCTATAAAACAGTTGGCTTCCATATGGGAACCGAAAACCTAACCATTGACTTAGCGACGGAAGCATTAACAAAGGAAGAAGCCTCAAAAGCGGAAGAGCTTGCTAACAAAATCATTCTCGAGAACCGCCCTATAGAAACAAAATGGGTTACAGAGGCAGAATTGTCCCAATATGATTTAAGGAAAGAGACAAAGGTAAAAGAAGATATCCGGCTTGTGATCATCCCCGACTTTGACTATAATGGCTGCGGCGGAACGCATCCAAAGGCAACCGGTGAGGTCAGTGCTATTAAGATTTTAGATTGGGAAAAGCAACGTAAAAATATCCGGATTCAATTTGCCTGTGGCTTGCGTGTGATCAAAAAGCTTGAGGAGAAACAATACGTGTTACACCAATTAACCAACCTCTTGAATGCCCCAGAAAAGGGCATGCAGCAAGCTGTCATCCGATTGTTGGAAAATGAGAAACAACTGACAAAAGCACTTGAACAATCCAAAGAATCCTTACTCCAATATGAAGCGAAGGAGCTGGCAGGAAAAGATCAAACTGTCGTGACGAAGGTTTTTGAAAACAGGACAATCCAAGAGCTCCAGAAACTTGCCCGTATGGTTGTTTCCAATCATGAAAACAGTCTCGTCTTTTTTGTTTCAACGGATGGGCCTCGCTTACAAGTGGTTCTAGCAAAAGGAAAAGAACGGACAGAGAATATGAAAAAACTGATCGGCGAGATTTTGCCGATGATTAATGGTAAGGGCGGAGGGAATGATTCCTTTGCCCAAGGCGGTGGAGAGGCTCTCCTGACCGGTGAGCAAATCCTAAATAAGCTTTTAACCTTGATGAACTAAGCCATGTAATTATGTTAGAATAGCTAATATAAAAGGATGGAGGGGAAATATGCGAAAAGAGGTACAGACCAACCTGCAGTTTGTAGACGTCTTGAATCAATGGGATCCTTTTCACTTAGATGGTGGCGATTATGATACAGAAATAGCAGATACAATTCAAGCTGTTCATGAGCTGGATGACCCTTTAAAGTTAGCAGAACGCATTCAATCTATTTATGAATTTTCATTCGAAAAAATGATTCCAATCGACGAATGTCGTAAAATTGCGATAGATTTGTTAGTCATTAAAGAAAACCAATCCTGCTCATTGTAAGTTAAGAAAATCTGGTTGAATAAACGGCAAAAAAAGAGGACAACCTGTTGGATTGTCCTCTCAAAAAGGGGGAATACTAGAAAGCTTTATAATTAAAGTTTTCCCATTTCTCCCATTTTCATACATAAAAAATGAATTAAAATAAAAAAACGGTAAATTATACCGTTTTAAATTAAATATTTTCAAGGATTCACAGTGGTATTTTGCTGTAATAACTCAGATGCAGGTATATCTAGAACAGTAGATAATTTTAAGATTGTCTGATTACTTGGAATTTGTTCCCCTGCTTCATATTTAGCGATTGTAAGGGTTCCTACTCTAATCTTTTGAGCTAGTTCCTCTTGAGTCATATTAAGCATTTCACGGCCCATTTTGATGGTTTGCCCAATTGAATTCATACCGTTCACCTCATCTTTAAAAGATATTTTCTCACTATTATTATAGCATGGTAATACTCCTTTTTCCTTATGCAATTATGAACTTTATGTTAAGGTGTTCAAAGGGCTGTACGTATTTCTCGATAATTTTGATTAAAGGTCTTGTTTATGATATAATTTTTTAATGCGTATATAAGGGAAAAAATAATTATTTACTTAGGAGTGTTTTCATGACAGAAAATATTGAAGTTGGAAGTATTTTAACAGGTAAGGTAACAGGAATTCAACCGTACGGGGCATTTGTTGCGTTAGATGATAATACACAAGGTCTTGTTCATATTTCGGAAATCACGCACGGTTATGTAAAAGATATTAATGAACATCTTAAAGTTGGAGATGAGATTAAGGTTAAAGTCTTATCAATAGATGAAGGCGCTGGGAAAATCGGCCTTTCCATCCGTGCTACTGAAGAAGCACCGGTGCAACAGGCTGCTAAACCAAAGAAACCTCGTAAACGTCAAGCTGCAGCGATCATTCCTGAAGCAGATGGGCAACAAGGTTTTAATACCTTAAAAGATAAACTGCAAGAATGGATTGACCAATCTTCACGTGAAGAAGTTAAAAAGTAAACAGAATCTAAGCCTGGGCCAGATCTTTTTGTATCTTTGGACTAGGCTTATTTTTTTATTTTTGTTGGAAATTATAAATGTAATTCGATGTGTATATAAAAATTAATAGAAAAAATGTTCATTCTTTTTTAGGGCTCGGCTACAATAGAAGTGTCTATACATAAAATTCGGAAATAAACAGGGAGGAAAATACATGGATACAAGAAAAAGCTCAAATGAATTGATCAAGCAAACAGAGAAGTATGGTGCCCATAATTATCATCCACTGCCAATCGTGATTTCACGCGCTGAAGGGGTCTGGGTGGAAGACCCAGAGGGAAACAAATACATGGACATGCTTAGTGCATACTCTGCGCTTAATCAAGGCCACCGTCACCCTAAGATTGTCCAGGCATTAAAAGATCAGGCAGATAAGGTTACGTTAACTTCTCGTGCTTTTCATAATGACCAGCTTGGTCCATGGTATGAAAAGGTTTGCAAATTAACGAACAAAAACATGGTACTGCCGATGAATACCGGTGCGGAGGCGGTGGAGACGGCTGTTAAGGCGGCAAGGCGCTGGAGCTACGATGTAAAAGGCTTGGCTGAAGACCAAGCTGAAATCATCGCTTGTATTGGGAATTTCCATGGAAGAACAATGACGGCAGTGTCCCTATCATCTGATGCTGAATATAAGCGTGGATTTGGCCCCATGCTGCCAGGTATCAAGTTAATTCCATATGGTGACCTAGAGGCGCTAAAAGCAGCGATTACACCAAACACAGCAGCGTTTTTAATTGAGCCAATTCAAGGGGAAGCCGGGATTATCATCCCGCCAGAAGGCTTTATGAAGGCGGCATTCGATGTTTGTAAAGAAAACAATGTCCTGTTTATTGCTGATGAAATCCAATCAGGCTTAGCGCGGACCGGTAAAATGTTTGCCAGTGAGTGGGAAGGGTTTGAACCGGATATGTATATCCTCGGTAAAGCCCTAGGCGGCGGCGTCTTCCCAATCTCCTGTGTGGTGGCCAACAAAGAGATATTAGGCGTATTCAATCCTGGCTCACACGGTTCGACCTTCGGAGGAAATCCAATGGCCTGTGCCGTTTCCATCGCGGCTTTAGATGTTCTAGTCGACGAAAAGCTTGCCGAAAAATCATTGGAGCTTGGGAAGTACTTTATCAATAAATTGAAAGCAATCAACAATCCAAAGATTAAGGAAGTGCGCGGCCGAGGTTTATTTATTGGAGTGGAATTGACAGAATCAGCCCGGAAATATTGTGAACAACTAAAAGAATATGGACTATTATGCAAAGAAACACATGAAACTGTCATTCGTTTTGCACCGCCGCTTGTGATTACAAAAGAAGAATTAGACTGGGCTATTGAACGGATTAACAAAGTACTTGGATAATCAAGAATTAACTAGGGGTGCCAACATGGTGACGATGGATGAGGAGACAGTGGTTGCTGAACAATTGGATTTACTTGCATCGACAAAAATTGTAATTCACGATGCCTTAAAAAAACTCGGATATCATCAGGATATGTTTCATCTTTTGGAGGAACCGTTGAAATCCATCACCGTCAGGATTCCTGTTCGGATGGATGATGGCTCCACTAAGATTTTTAAAGGCTTTCGTTCCCAGCATAATGATGCAGTCGGACCGACAATGGGGGGAATCCGATTCCATCCAAAAGTAACAGAGGATGAAGTAAAGGCATTATCGATGTGGATGAGTATGAAGTGCGGAATTTGTGACCTGCCATTTGGCGGAGGTAAGGGCGGGATTATTTGTAACCCTAGGACCATGTCCTTTGGAGAACTAGAGCGGTTAAGCCGTGGGTATGTCCGCGCCATCAGCCAAATGGTTGGACCAACTAAGGATATTCCTTCCCCTGAGCTGTATACGAATTCGCAAGTTATCGCCTGGATGCTTGATGAATACAGCCGTCTCAGGCAAAATGACTCCCCGGGCTTTATCACCGGAAAACCTTTGGTTCTAGGCGGTTCCGAGGGATGGGAAAAAGCAGGAGCAAAAGGGATTACTCTTTGTATTGAAGAAGCGGCCAAGAGGCGTGGAATCTCGATCAAAGGAGCTCGGGTGATTGTCCAGGGCTTTGGAAATGCAGGGGGATATGTCGCCAAGTTTTTACATGACGCGGGGGCATTAATAATTGGTATATCCGATGTTTACGGTGCCCTTTATTACCCTGATGGATTAGATGTTGATTATCTTCTGGATCGCCGGGATAGCTTTGGAACGATTACCACGCTGTTTGATAGTGTGATGACAAACGAAGAGCTCCTTATAAAAGAATGTGATATTTTAGTGCCCGCAGCGATTGCGAATCAAATAACCGCTGAAAATGCCTACAATATTAAAGCCAAAATTGTCGCAGAAGCGGCGAGCGGACCCACAACACTTGAGGCGACAAATATTCTTTCTGAGCGTAATATTTTGCTCATCCCCGATGTTTTAGCAGGAGCAGGAAGTGTGATCGTCTCCTATATGGAATGGGTTCAAAACAATCAGGGGCTTTATTGGGATGAAGAAGAGATAGAAGAAAAATTACGAGAACAGATTATCCGTGCCTTCGGTCGAATTTATGAGCTGGCACAAAGCAGCCATATCGATATGCGCCTTGCTGCTTATATGGTGGGAGTGAAAAAACTGGCGGAAGCGGCCCTTTTAAGGGGCTGGGTCTAAAAAATTCCTTGTATCGTACATCGATACAGGGAATTTTTTTTGTAAGCGGGGAAAAAATATAACTTTGAAAATGGTGAAACATCATCGTTCTAATGTGTTATTAAAAATTCGAGAGTACGACAGATAAGAAGGGGGTCTCATCCCCTAAGGACCACAGTCTAGTTTTTTGCAAAATGGAACATTTTAAATAATAATAGTAATTGAAAAGGAAGGTGTTAATCTGTGGAGAATTTTACATTTTTGAATCCAACCAAATTAATTTTTGGAAAAGGCCAGCTAAAACAATTAAAAACAGAAATCCCGCCATATGGAAAAAAAGTATTACTTGTTTATGGCGGCGGAAGTATTAAAAAAAGCGGCCTCTACGATAATGTGATTGGCATCTTAGCTGAAATAGGAGCTCAGGTTTTTGAACTTTCTGGTGTGGAACCGAATCCACGTATTTCAACAGCTAGAAAAGGTGTGGAAATTTGTAAAAGAGAAGGTATCGAGTTCATTTTAGCAGTAGGAGGCGGTAGTGTCATTGACTGTACCAAACTGATTGCCGCAGGTGCTAAATATGAAGGAGATCCTTGGGATATTGTGATTAGGAAAACTGCAGCACGTGAAGCTCTGCCGTTTGGAACGGTTTTGACACTTGCAGCAACTGGTTCTGAGATGAATTCTGGCTCCGTTATTACCAATTGGGAAACCAATGAGAAATACGGATGGGGAAGTGCTGTTACATTCCCGAAATTTTCAATCCTTGACCCGGTAAATACCTTTACCGTTCCTAGAAACCAAACCATTTACGGCATGGTCGATATGATGTCCCATGTGTTAGAACATTACTTCCATCTAGAAGAAAATACAGATTTTCAAGACCGCATGTGTGAGTCCTTGCTGATTACAGTAATGGAGACCGCTCCCAAGTTACTAGCAGACCTTGAAAACTATGAACATCGCGCTACGATTCTTTATGCCGGTACAATGGCATTGAACGGCATGGTAAATATGGGCTATCATGGCGATTGGGCAACACACAACTTAGAACACGCGGTATCTGCAGTCTATGATATTCCACACGGCGGTGGATTGGCGATTCTTTTCCCTCACTGGATGGAGCATAATCTAAGTGTGAAACCTGAGCGCTTTAACAAGCTCGCTGTCAGGGTGTTCGGCATTGATCCTGAAGGCAAGACTGCGGAGGAAGCTGGTTTAGAAGGAATTCGTAAACTGCGTCAATTCTGGAACAGCATTGAGGCTCCTAGTCGTCTAGCAGATTATGATATTGATGACAGTAAGATCGAACTAATGGCAGACCGTGCGATGGTCAATGGGGAGTTTGGTAACTTTAAAAAGCTAAACCGTGACGACGTACTAGACATTTACCGTGCATCTTTATAAAAGTAGGAAATTGTCGAAAATGGGTACGCTTTCATGAGCTGAGGTTTCTTGATAATTTTCTCAAGCTTAGGTAAAGTGATAACTGAAAAATAAAATTATGGAGGCTCATACATGACACACGTTCGCTTTGATTACTCGAAGGCCCTCTCCTTTTTTGGAGAACATGAAATTACATATTTACGTGATGCTGTAAAAGTGGCCCATCATTCTCTTCACGAGGGTACAGGGGCTGGAAATGACTTTTTAGGCTGGATTGAACTGCCAACCAACTATGACAAGGAAGAATTCTCACGAATCCAGAAATCTGCAGAGAAGATTAAATCTGATTCAGATGTTCTGCTTGTAATCGGTATTGGCGGATCATATCTTGGTGCAAGGGCTGCTATTGACATGCTTTCTCACAGCTTTTACAATGCACTTCCAAAAGAAAAACGCAGCAATCCACAGATCATTTTTGTCGGAAACAGCATTAGCTCCACTTATATGAGAGATGTAATGGACTTACTTGATGGAAAAGACTTTTCTATTAACGTCATCTCGAAATCAGGAACAACTACAGAGCCAGCGATTGCCTTCCGTATTTTCCGTAAGCTTCTTGAAGAGAAATATGGTGTAGAAGAAGCGCGTAAACGTATTTATGCGACTACAGACAAAGCAAGAGGTGCTCTTAAGACTTTAGCGACAGAAGAAGGTTACGAGTCCTTTGTGATTCCGGATGATGTCGGCGGACGTTATTCCGTTTTAACAGCTGTAGGTCTTTTACCAATTGCTGTATCTGGTGCAGATATTGAAAAGATGATGGAAGGTGCTCGTCAAGCCCAAAACGACTTCGGCCATTCTGAAATTGAAGAGAATCCTGCCTATCAATATGCTGCGGTAAGAAATGTCCTTTACAATAAAGGAAAAACGATTGAAATGCTGATTAATTATGAACCAGGCTTACAGTACTTTAATGAATGGTGGAAGCAATTGTTTGGTGAAAGTGAAGGGAAAGACCAAAAAGGTATTTACCCATCTTCAGCTAACTACTCAACTGACCTTCACTCATTGGGACAATATGTTCAAGAAGGAAGACGCGATTTATTTGAAACAGTTGTGAAGGTAGACAAGCCTCGCCATGAGTTATCCATTGAAGCCTTTGAAAATGATTTAGATGGTCTTAATTACTTAGAAGGAAAAACCATCGACTTTGTTAATAACAAAGCATTTGAAGGCACCATGCTTGCTCATACAGACGGCGGTGTACCAAACTTAATTGTTTCAATCCCTGAAATGGACGAGTATTCATTTGGTTACCTCGTTTACTTCTTTGAAAAAGCATGTGCGATGAGCGGCTATCTTCTTGGCGTGAACCCATTTGACCAGCCTGGCGTTGAAGCATACAAGGTCAATATGTTTGCCCTATTAGGCAAACCTGGCTTTGAAGAAAAGAAAGCAGAACTTGAGAAAAGATTATAAACAGAAAAGCGGTAGCGGCTTGTCCAGGGGCGACAGGCATAAGACGAGCTGGCGAGAAGGCTGCTCTTTAGCCTTCTTGACGGATTGACCTAAATGTGGAGGCGACTGTTCTGGGACGAAGGTATAAGACGCACTCTGCAAGAAGGCGCTTTTTGCCTTCTTCAGGGGGTGGCTTATAACTCGAGTCCCAAGGAGGCGCAACTGGATAAGCTTATGACCCCGAGCCCCTAGCCGCTGGAGCCAGACAATCTTCAAAGCCTTTTAAATATAAATTATTTTTAAGAGAGTGCTGATGCCATTTTGCATCAGCACTCTTTTGTTTGGGGAAACTAACGCTATCAAAAAGGGGGGAATTTATATATGTTTGAAATTCAATCCAAAATCGAAGGAAAACAATTTGACCTGTATAAGCTTGAGCAAAAATTAAAGCCAATCGGCTATACGATTGGCGGGAATTGGGATTATGATCATGGTGCATTCGACTATAAACTGAATGACGAAGAAAGTTATCAGTTTTTAAGGGTGCCATTTACGGCTGTTGATGGCGAGCTCGATAGCAAAGGATGTACGGTTGAAATCGGCAGACCGTTCCTATTGTCTCATCAATATGAATACGGAATTGATGAGCATGGCGATACCGGTAACTTTTCGGCTACCTTAAATCAATTTCAAGCACCAATTGATTCGGATGCCGATATTCCAACTCAATATATCGACAGGGGAAAAAGGTTAGTGGCCAATTTAGAAAGCGTCCTTTTAACTACCCAGTAACTATTTAAATGTCAGTAATTTGTCATTTTCTTCAATTTCAAAAGAGTTGGGGGGATTTAGAATCGTTTCATCCCCTCTTTTTAATCCGATTAATAAACATCCGTCCTCAATCAGTTCAACACCAATTTCCCTGAAGCTCCTTCCGATATCCGCTCTTTTTACGGAATTAGTGAAGAGCCTGCTTTCTTGCAGTTGATTAATTACATTTAATAATAGTCCATCTCCATTGGAATGGAGGCTGTTAATCATAAAGACACTTGTTAATTTATTGGATTGGATTACCTCATCTGCTCCTGCGCGTCTTGCATTGATTACTTGCTCCGCGGTTAAGATTTCAATGATACATTTTACTTGTGGACATAGGCCCTTAATCGTAAGTAATGTTAAGATGCTGTTCATATCTGCTTGAAGTTCATCGTTCCCCCGGTCAGCTGTAATGAGTACTTTTTCCGCATTTTCAATATCACTTTTCATAATGGTATCATCCATATGGCCTTTACCTTGGATAAAATGGACAAATCTCGATTTAACGGGATTTGCTTCAAGTGTCTCATCAATTAAGATGATCATTTGCTGATCATTTGTTCTGGTTAGCTTATGAATTAATTCTTTTGACCGCTCGTTCCATCCGATGATAATGATATGACCAGCCCCTTTAAAAGGAATTTTTCCTTCTGAAAGGGCATCTTGTTTGGTAACAGCCGCAGCAGCCAATGTCCCAAAATAGGAGGACACAAAAGCCACGCCAAATAGGATTAATAGTAAGGCAGTTACTCTGCCAAAGAATGAATGTGGCACATAATCACCATATCCAACGGTGGATGCCGTAATAATCGCCCACCAAATCCCATCAAAGATGGTTGGGAAGGTATCAGGCTCTAAAAAGTGTATCGTAATCCCAAATGTAAGAAAGACCAATAAAGCCATCATTAGGATGCGTACTAGAAGCGGTAAGCGTAAAAAGCCTATATAAACTCTGTTTGGCATCACCGGCACCTCGTTTCTATATTAACTATTATGGTCAAAAGTAGGGAGTCTCATAATCTTTTACCACTTCAGAAGTATATTTAAAAAATCGCCGTTTTTTTGTTTTTTGGAATAAATTTCAACCCTTCGGTAAATTTTAAAATGGAAGAACTCTTGAACATAGGGGTGTAGAAGAGTGGTTATTGAAACGAAAAAGGAGCGCAGCTTAATCCTTTTCGCTTTAATTGTGATTGCGGTCTATCTCTCTCCACTATTTATTTTGCAGGAAAATGCCCATATCCGGGTTCATGATAATCTGGACTCAAATTTAGCTTGGTATAAGGTATTAGCAAGAAGTGGGGAAATGTTTGGCAGCGTTAATGCCGTCATTCCGCAAATTATTAATGGACAATTATCGAGAAATGCTTTTGGGACGGAATATAGTGTGATTGTCTGGTTATATGCGCTCTTTCCGACAATGATTGCCTACGGATTAAGCCAAGCACTCACAAGGATTGTTGCTTTCTTTGGAATGTATTTATTGCTTAAAGACCACCTAATGCCAGGTAATAAATGGCTTGTCATAAAAATTGGCAGTGCACTTGCTTTTGCTCTAACCCCTTTTTGGCCGTCAGGGATGCTAAGCACACTAGGCATGCCAATAGCGCTATGGGCATTTCTCAATATTCGGAAGCATGAAGATACATGGAAAGACTATTTTGTGCTGACACTACTTCCTTTGTACGCAAGCATTGTATTAGGCTTTTTCTTTTTTCTAAGCGCGATGGGGGTTTTTTGGCTATGGGATGTTTTACGCGGAAAGGGATGGAACCTGCGCTTTTTATTTGCGATTAGTTACATGACGGGTATTTTTATGCTGGTGGAATATCGGCTTATTTATTCTTTTTTGTTTTCCTCTGAACCTAATAGCCGTGATGAATACTTCCATGCCCAACTTCCATTTTGGAGAGCCGTTCGGCTTTTTTTGAAAAACTATTTACTGGGACACACGCATGTAATGACTGTACATACCCTCATTATTCTGCCGGCAACCTTAATGGCGATCTATATCGTGTTTACCAAAAAGCTTTGGGAGCAGGAAAAGCTTTATGTCTTTTTATTTGGATTAAATATGTTCCTGTCGTTATGGTATGCCTTTTGGTTTTATGAGGGCTGGCTGCCATTAACAAAAATCTTTCACTTTATGGATACCTTTAATTTTGCCCGCTACCATTTCTTAAGACCAATGGTGATCTATGCAAGCTTTGCCCTTGCTTTAAAAATTATTGCCGTCCATGGGTTCGATGGGATCAAAATAGCCAAATGGCTGATCGTTTCGCAAATTGTTTTTTTGGGTTTATTGAATGATGAAATCATCTACCGGGAGAAGCCAACGGTTAAGGAGTTTTTTGCGGAAGACTTGTTTACCGAAATAAAGGATTATATCGGTCAAAATCCCGAAGAATACCGTGTGGCTAGTATCGGACTCCATCCTGCCATTTCTCAATACAACGGTTTTTATACGATTGATACCTATAACAATTTTTATCCATTAAGCTATAAACATCAGTTTAGAAAAATAATCGCAAAGGAATTATCAAAAAATAAAACAATCCAAAAATACTATGACAAGTGGGGCGGACGCTGTTACCTTTTTACAGCCCAGCTTGGGAAAAGATATATGATTAAGAAGGATTCAAAACGGCACTTAAAAAATCTTCAGCTAAATACGGAAGTTTTTAAGGAGATGGGCGGCCGATATATCTTTTCAAGCCTTCCAATTGACAATGCCAGCCAGAACAAGCTTTTACTTGAAAGGGTATTCTCTTCAAAAAATTCAGCCTGGAAGATTTATTTATACAAAACCATGTAAGCAGCGAGGGGATTATAAATGATAGAACCAGTCCTTACCATTGTTGTACCATGCTATAACGAGGAAGAAGTTTTACCAGACACCATTGAACAGCTCGGGGGGCAGCTAAAAGAACTGATCGATGATGAGCTTGTTTCAAAACAAAGTAAAATCTTATTTGTTGATGACGGCAGTAAGGATCGAACATGGGAGCTAATTTATAAGGAGGGGCTTCGCAATGACTATGTCCGCGGCCTGAAGTTATCGCGGAATGTTGGCCATCAAAATGCCTTGCTGGCCGGGTTATTCACTGCAAAGCAGCATTCTGATTGTGTGATTTCGATTGATGCGGACCTCCAGGATGATATCCGGGTTATTCGTGAATTTATTGTCAGGTTCCATCAGGGCTATGAAATTGTTTATGGTGTCCGCAAAGGGAGAGAGACGGATACGCTATTTAAGCGAAGCACAGCACAAGGGTTTTACAAACTAATGAAAAAAATGGGTGTTGACCTTGTTTATAATCATGCTGATTTTCGGCTGTTAAGCAAACGTGCTGTCCAAGAACTCGAGCGATTCAATGAGGTTAATTTATTTTTAAGGGGTATTGTTCCATTACTAGGTTTTCGTTCCGATGTTGTTTACTATGACCGCTTAGAACGACAGGCAGGAGAAACAAAGTACCCTTTAAAGAAGATGCTTGGGTTTGCCTTCGATGGAATTACATCCTTTTCTGTTTCTCCCATCCGCTTTGTATTAATAATAGGATTCGTATCCTTTTTCATGAGTTTGCTTTTTGGAGGATATTTCTTATTCCTTAAATTTTTTGGTACAACCCAAACTGGATGGACGTCCTTAATTACCTCGATCTGGTTAATTGGCGGCCTGCAGTTGATTGCCATCGGATTGATAGGAGAATATGTTGGGAAAATTTATAAGGAAACCAAGCACAGGCCTAAATTTATTGTTGAAATTGACTCCTATTCTTTACCTGTACCAAGGCATCACTTGCTTACTCAGCCGCTAGATGAGGGCGGACTTAGTTTCGACTTTAGGAAGGTGTCTGAATCAAATAAGTAATGTTTAAAACGGTGGGCTTTCTATTAAATGAGGAAAGCTCTTTTTTCTATTTTTTAGTTGTACAACCCTCTCCTTTTGAATACACATGGATAGACAGGCATCTATCCATTGCTTTGGGGGGAGAGGTATTAATGAATGTATTTTTGAGCTATATACTGTTGGGGTTATCGCTAGCCGCTCCAATTGGGCCCATTAATGCGGCACAAATTGATCGGGGGATTAGAAATGGCTTTATGCACTCATGGCTTATTGGGGTAGGGGCCGTGGTGGCTGATGGAATTTATATGCTTGTTGTTTACATAGGTGTGGTTCAATTCCTAGAGACCGCTTTTATGCAAACCTTCCTGTGGTTCTTTGGCTGTTTTGTCCTGATGTATACAGGAATCGAAACCTTTATGAATGCCGGAAAAATAAATCTACAACAGGCACGAGGCAAAGAACCGCTTTATAAATCATTTTTTTCGGGTTTTTTGATGTCAATTTCCAACCCCTTAACCATCCTTTTTTGGTTGGGGATTTATGGATCCGTCCTTGCTAAAACGGCTGCTACCTATGAAGCAAGCCAATTAATTCTTTATAGCAGTGCCATTTTCATTGGGCTGCTGATCTGGGATATTACGATGGCAGGTGTAGCGAGCAGCTTCCGCAAATTCTTAACGTCCCACTTACTAGTCGTTATATCGTGTCTATCCGGCATATCATTGATTGGTTTTGGAATTTACTTTGGCATGCAAGCGTTTTATAATCTATTTGGATAATCAAAAAGTCAGCCATTGGAAGCTGACTTTTTTATATTAGTATTACCTTGTAGACACATCTAGCTCCAGCGCCTGATCAAGGCGCTTCCGCTTTAGGCCGTTGGCCAAGGCTTGAGAACTTTACTCTTGCTTTTTTCTTTGGTCTTTTCTTTTCTCCATTTAAAACTGAGGATAAAGGTAATAATCCCGATGACCCCGATAAAGGCTAAACTAATAAAGAAGCCAGGCCTGCTAGTGTCATGAAATAAGGTTCCGCTCACAGCAATTAAAATAAACAAAGCTCCGATCGTATACATGATTTTTTCCTTTAGCTTTAATTCTAAAATCTTTCTTGAGGATGCAAGAATAAACAGCCAATTATAAAGAAGCATTAATCCTGCCGCTGTTGTAACCCACTCATAAATTTTATCCGGCAGTACCAAGGCCGAGACGATCGATGCTGTGATTCCGAGCATGGTAATGATCAAAGTCCATAAGGGAACCTTAAGTTTCCCTTTTTTTGCAAAACAAGCAGGAGCATCCTCCTCTTCGCCAAGCGTTTCTAATACGCTGGTCACTCCATATAAAGAGGCGGTCATCGTTGAAAAGCCCGCGATTATAAGCGCGGCATTAAAGAAATGTGGGATAAAAGGCAGATGGTATGCATTTAAGGCGACAACAAAGGTGCTTTCCTTTGTATTAAATTCATTCCATGAAACCATCATAACGGCTAAACCAATCGACAATACATAAATAAACATGAGGGTAAACAGCATGACTTTCCCAGCTTTCGGTGCTTCACTTGGATCCTTTAATTTCGTCGCCATTAAACCTAAAATTTCGATCCCGCCAAACGCATAAAAGGCAAAAATAACGGCAGACCACAAGCCAATCGTCCCATGCGGTATTATTTCATTGGCACTATTCGGAAACCGTATCGGACGGTCACCCTCAATTACACCAAAGAGCGCCAGTAGTGCGATGACAATAAACATTGTTATCGCAGATATTTTTAAAATAGCCAAAATATTTTCTAGCCTATTTAGCACTTTTACCCCGATTAATATAATGGTTAAGCCTAAAACCGCATAGATGGCGGTAAATATCCATAAGGGGATGTTTGGAAACCAGAAGCGTGAAAAAATGGACAGTGCTGTTAATTGGCTTCCCATGATAAGCACTTCTGATGACCAATATACCCAGCCGCTGCTAAAGCCTGCCCACCGTCCGTAAGCTTTCTTGGCATATGACCTAAAACCGCCCTTTAAGGGCTCTTGTGAGGTCATTTTGGACAGAGCATCATAGACAAAATAAGTACCAAGCGCAGCAATTAAAAACGCAAGCAAAATAGCGGGCCCAGCCATTTTAATGGCAAGACCAGAGCCTAGGAAGAAGCCTGTTCCAATTGTACAGCCCACTCCAAATAGTGACAACTGCCACCATTTCATATTGTTTTTTTCTTTCGCACCTGACTTAGATTTACTCATTTTATTCTCCTTTGTATCGAAACATTGCTGATATTAAAAAGGCTGGGAGGCAGTCCGCCCAACCTTGAAGCTTCCTTATGGGGAGGGAGGCATTTACAGATTACGCCCTGTTGCACCTGGTGATTTATCTGTAATGGATTGATTATTATATTCACGATCATTGAGGCCGGGCTGTTGATTTTGGTCGCTTCCGAGATACTTTCCTTGGTGTTCCTGCTGAACTTTTCTAAATTTATCAAAGTTTTCATTAACCATTTGAAATCCCCTCTTTTCTCTTCATTTTCACCTTATCACTCTTAAGATACACGACAGACTAAAACTTATTCGATTGCTCCCTGAAAAACCAAAGGGAAATTTATTGGAATTAAATTTTTATTACATAATCAACCATGAAAAAAATGAAAATATAAAGGAACAGTAAATAATAAAACCTAGTTGGTGAAATAAATAGTTAAATTGCGTTTTCTGAAAGGGGTAATAACATGTTATCGACACAGCAGTTAGCTGAGTTACGGTTACAATTGTTAAAGGAAAAAAGTGAAATAGAGGAACGATTCGACCAGAACGACCATTTCGGATTTGAACGCGGACATTATCACGAGTCAATGGGGGAGTTATCGAGTTATGATAACCATCCTGCTGATGAAGGAACAGACCTTTTTGAACGTGAAAAGGATAATGCTCTCCTTGAGCACGAGAAATTACAGTTATATAATATCAATCGCGCCCTTGAGGCGATGGAAAAGGGAACATACGGAAAATGTGAGGTTTGCGGTAAGGACATACCAACAGAAAGGTTAGAAGCACTGCCAAATACAACGTATTGTATCGAGCATAGCCCGGACCAAGTTACCTCCCATGACCGGCCAATTGAAGAAGGCGTCCTAATGCCTCCATTTGGTAAGTTCGATATGGATGAATCTGATGAAAATGTGGCCTTTGATGCGGAGGATTCCTGGCAGGCAGTAGCGGAGTGGGGAACATCTGATACACCTTCTGACCTTGCTTTTCCTAAAGACCACTATAACGACACATACAATGAATCCGAAGAAAGTATTGGTTATGTAGAAGCCTATGAAAACTTTGTTGGAAATGATATGTATGGTAACAATATAACGGTTTATCCGAATGCTCAGCATGAAAAATACGAGGCTGCCCTCGACGAAGAAGGAATTATGACAAGTTACGGGGATTTACCTGGTTATGAACATGACCCATATGTTGAGGATGATAAGTGATAGCTAAAAAAAGAAAACAGCTTTCAAATGAGAGCTGTTTTCCTACTTCAAAAGAAAAGAAAGTATAAAGTTTTGACTTAGTTATTTGTCCAGCTCCAGGCGCCATCGGCTCGAGGTCACAAGCCAATCCGTCCAAAAGGTTAAAGAACAACCTTTCGGCCGGCTCGTCTTGTGCTTGTCGCCGATAGGCAGGCGCCTTACGCTTTTCTACTTTATTCGAAACCTTTTCTAGGGATTGGAATGTCTTTGCCATTGACATCATCAATAACGGCGCCAATTTCTCCTTCTGTATAGGTATCGCTCACTTGCTCGTGAGAAGTAGCAATGCCAGAAGATAGGTCGTCACTTTCTTTGTAGTAGCTTGGATGATAAAAACTGCCTGCAAGTTCTTTTTTAGGGTTTGCTTTCTTATGTTCCACCTTAGTAACCTCCCTTTTTAGATTATGGTACAACCGTATTTTTTCTTATTTCACATTAATTACTCCTAAAAATTTTAGAAAGGGGAATGAGCGATGAAACAAAAAAATGAATTTCCATCACGTGAAGAGCTTGATCAGGCCTTCCATTATCTACATGATCAAATCAATCGGATTTCTGTCGTGGAAGAAGTGGAGATGCTAAAGCAAGAAAAAGACGGGTTAGAAGATTAAGGGCATACTTTTTGCCCTTAATCAACATTGTTTAAATCACACAAGAGTTTTTCTCTAGACCCATCTAGGTCCTTTTTGATATGATTTTTGAGGCAAGTCTGCTTATACTTAACAAGGAAACAGGTCAAAGTCAGCCAAGACGGGTTCAATTGACGTTTTTAGTAGATAAGAAGGTATAAAAGTTTTTGACTTTGAGAACTGTCTAGCTCCAGCGCCTAGCCCCTCGATGGTCTACAGCCAATCCGTCCAAAAGGTCAAAAAGCAACCTTTCGGCCGGCTCGTCTTATGCTTGTCGGGGCTGACCAAGGCGCTTGCGCTTTTCTTAATTTAAAGGTGGTTTCATTATGGTAATGAGAGAAGCTCTGGCTAAAAAAGTAGCCTGGATTAGTGTGATTAGTAATATCATCCTAACCCTCGGAAAGATTGTGATTGGCTGGTACGGACATAGTGATGCCGTCTTTGCAGATGGTATTCACTCGGCAGCGGATGTATTTGCATCTGTAATTGTCTTACTTGTAATCAAAATTGCTAATAAACCGGCCGATAAGGAACATCCATATGGACATGGAAAAGCTGAGGTCATTGTATCGGAAATCATCGGGTTTCTCCTTCTATTAGTTGCCATTTATGTGGCTTACGAAGGGATCAGCGGTTTCTTTCATAAGGTGGAATCACCAAGTCTGTTAGCGATGTGGGTGGCCCTTTTTTCGTTTATTACAAAGATCATCCTCTATCGAAGTTCGTTAAAAGTGGCGAATGAAAATAATAGTAAAGCAATTGAAGCGATTGCCTTTGACCATAAAGCGGATATTGTAGCATCCATTGCAGCCGCTATAGGGGTTCTTCTTTCCATCATTGGAGAGCGGATGGATATTCACTTTTTACTATATGGTGACAAGGCAGCCAGTGTTTTTGTAGCCTATTTAATTTTTAAAATTGCGAAAGAAATGTTGACTGAAGCATTTGATATTTTATTAGAGCGTAATATCGACACGGAAACATTGCAGGATTATATAACGGTAATAAAGGATTTCCCAGAAGTTCGCAGGATTGACCGAGTAAGAGCCAGAGAGCATGGCCATTATGTTTTAGTCGACGTTCGCATTGCCATTGATCATTTTAAGACCATAAAAGAAGGACATGACTTGGCAAAATCAATAAAACTTGCACTGATGGACCAAAATGACAATATTCATGAAGTATTAATCCATCTGAATCCATATTTTCCTGAAGACAAATAATTCCTGAAAAAAACTCCTTTGTACTTTGTAGCATTTGGGTTTATGATAGGATAGGATATAAAAAGTGAGGGAGTTGATATTTTTGAGTTATTCCGTAGACCCGGACCCAAGTAGGCGGGAGGAAGTCAATGTAATCTTAGAATTGATGAAATTGAATATCAGAATATCAACTCTTAAAAAGGTTGTTGGCTTCCTCGATTAAAGTAAAGAGGAGGTTTTGCCATGTTAGAAATTTTTAAAAGCACCGATGCAAGGGTACTTGAACAGGTTGACGTTGTCTCAAAAGGCTGCTGGGTCAATATGTATGCCCCAACAGCAGAAGAAATAAATAAGGTTTCAAATGATGCTCAGGTTGATGTAGATATTATAAAAGATGCCCTGGATGATGAAGAACGTCCGAGGATTGAACGGGATGACGGCCGAGTCTATATTATCGTCGATTTTCCCTATATTATCCACGATGAAACAGGTCTAGCTGTGTATGAAACCATTCCAATTGGCATCATTTTAACTGAAGATAATATTATTACCGTTTCATTAAAAGATTCACCGATTATTGACGAGTTCCGAAAAAATCGGGTGAAGGAATTCTTTACCTTTAAAAAGACACGCTTTGCCCTGCAAATACTGTTTGTGATTTCATCTTATTATCTTCGTTATCTAAAGCAAATTAATAAGAAAACAAACGAAATTGAACGTGAAGTACACCAGTCTTTAAAAAATAAAGAGCTCTATGCCTTTCTAGCTTTAGAGAAAAGTTTAGTTTACTTTACCACATCCTTAAAATCGAATAAGGTTGTCCTTGATAAAATCTTGCGTTTTAATTACTTAAAAATGTATGAGGAAGATAAGGACCTATTAGAAGACGTAATTATCGAAAAAACTCAGGCAATTGAGATGGCGGAGACGTACCGTTCGATTTTGTCAGGGATGATGAATGCTTTCGCTTCGATCATTTCTAATAACCTGAACATCGTCATGAAGTTTTTAACGTCGATTACGATTATCTTATCCTTCCCAACGATGGTGGCAAGTTTTTATGGGATGAATGTCGATATTCCTTTTCAGCACGCGACCCATTCGTATGCCATCCCGTTAGTGATCTCGGCATTTTTAACGAGTTTAACCGCGTTTATTTTTTGGAAAAAGAAATATTTCTAGATTACCAGTCTTTAATTAGGCTGGTTTTTTTCATTTTTTAAAAATTTTCCCAACTTTTTTTCTAATATTGATAGACAGGTCCGAATATAATTTAGCGCTAGTGACTTGTTCTGTACTTTTTAGAAAGGGGAGTTTGGATGAGAAAAAAGAAAACCATAGGTGCAACCATTATGAGTGTGGTAATGGGGGTCTCCTTGTTTGCAACAGGGGCATTTGGTCAGCAGGTGAATTCCAATGAAACATACCGTGTCCTTATTAAAGGTCCCGCTTCTGAAAAGGCGAAGGCAAAAGCAAGCTACGGTGTCCGCTGGGAATTCGCAGCTAATGGTTTTACAACCACGGTCAATGCTCAAGCATACCAAGCACTCCTCCATAACAAAAATTTAACGATTGAAAAAGTTCCTGAGGTTCAATTAGCTGTTGTAAATGAAGCGGCTGCAAAGCAGGGTGGAACTTTAGTGACTGCTCCTAGTGACCGAACCCCATGGGGAATACAGGCCATCTATAATGATTCAGCCATTGCCAGTACTTCCGGGGGCAGCGGCATTGTCGTAGCTGTGCTTGATACAGGGGTGAATCGAAACCATCCTGATTTATCTAACAATGTGGCACAATGTCAGGACTTTTCGCAAATGAAGGTATCCTGGGTAGATGGAAGCTGTTCAGATGGAAATGGCCACGGTACTCATGTTTCGGGGACAGTCTTAGCGAATGGCGGAAACGGTACGGGGATTTATGGTGTAGCACCAGAAGCAAAATTGTGGTCGTATAAAGTATTAAATGATCGTGGCAGCGGCTATTCTGATGACATTGCAGCGGCAATTAGGAAGGTAGCCGATCAAGCAGCAGGTAAAAAGGTGATTATTTCTATGTCACTTGGTTCGAGCACGAAGGATTCGCTCATCTCTGACGCTGTGGACTATGCCTATGGAAAAGGGGTCCTGATTGTGGCAGCGGCCGGTAATGATGGTTCTGCGGATAATACCATTGGTTACCCGGGGGCATTACCGAATGTTGTGGCTGTAGCTGCACTCGAGAATGTTCAGGAAAATGGGACTTATCGAATCGCAGATTTCTCTTCTCGAGGTAATTCAGCTACAGATGGTGACTATGTCATTCAAGAACGGGACGTGGAGGTGTCTGCACCAGGCAGAGCAATCGAATCAACCTGGAAGGACGGCGGGTATAACACGATTAGTGGTACATCGATGGCAACCCCGCATATCTCCGGCCTTGCAGCAAAGATTTGGGCTGCCAATTCGTCATGGTCCAATGCACAGATACGGGCAGAACTCCAGAATAGGGCAAAATCTTATGATATAAAGGGCGGCATAAGTTCTGCAACAGGTGATGATAATGCATCAGGTTTTGGTTTCCCTAGAGTAAAGTAATGTTGATGGGCCATCCGAACAAGCTTTTCGGGTGGCTGTTTAAGTTTTTAAAAATTCCAGATTTTGAAAATAGTATAAAAATGGATGTTAGGAAATTTTTTTTATTGTAAAATGGTAATAAAAGAAAGGCAAGCTGGTGGCATGATGGAATTCGGAGCCCTGATTAAATACTATCGAACCCAACGGGGAATGACCCAAACGGAGCTTGCAATAGGAATATGTTCCGTTCCGCATTTAAGTAAAATTGAAAACAATTCAAAAGAAGCCAACGAAGAAACAATCGCCCTTTTACTTGAACGGCTCAGCATTAGCCTTGAAGAAATGGAAGAGAAAGAAGAAGAAATCAAACACCTTATTAGAGATGTAAATAATAAAATAAATTTCTACCTGACGAAAGAAGTAGATTCAATCTATCTGGAATTAAAAAATAGGGAGCATCTAACCCCATTCTCTAAACATATTTATATTTGGGAGCTAACGAAATATCGCTATCTCTTGTTTAAAAGACAAATTGGGGAAGCTGAGAAACAAAGGGACTTATTATTTAAGCAAAAGAAAAAATTTTCCCAACATGAAAGCTATTTATTTCGCTACTATAATGCGATATTCTTAATTTTAAAAGGACAGTTTAAAAACGCCGATGAGATCCTTGATACATTGTACATAGAAAATGATCATGATACAACGAGCGGCGAATTCCTTTATCATCGAGCACTTGTAAAAAGCTCTCTTGAACAGTCGGGACATGCCATTCATTTTGGGAAGATGGCACTGCAGATTTTTATGAACCAGCACAACTTTTTGCGTATTTTGCATACGTTAATGCTCTTAGGTATAAGTTACACCCACTCGAAAATTTACGAGGAAGCAGAGGGCTGTTTTCAGCATTTAATCCGCAATGCAGAATTGTTAAAGGAAGAAAAAATGCTGCCGCAGATTTACCATAACATGGGCTTTTTAAAAAATAAAATGAACAATGACAGGGAAGCACTGATCTATTATGAAAAAAGTTTGGCATTACAGCCTAACGTAAACCAGCACTATTTAGTTACGCTCTATTCCATTGGAGAAATTTATTTCTCCCTGCAATTCACAGAAAAAGCAAAAAAGTGCTTACAGGAAGTCTTTTTACTATCGAAAGAGTTAGGAAATAAGAAATATCGCCTCTTGGCAGAATTTTATTTATTTCATATGGCTTCACCGCAAAAAGCGTTTAAATACTTAGAAACAAAGGTCATTCCTTTTTTTGAGGAGACAAGTGAACAGAACGATTACCTTACCCGTTTTTATAAAATGTTAGCCGATTATTTCAATGAAAATGGGATGGTTCACAAAGCAGTCAGCTATCTAAATAAAATTACAGGAGGAATAACATGAAAAAGATGGTCCTATTACTTTCAGTTTCATTCCTTGTTCTTTTCGCAACCAACACCTCTGTAAAAAGTGAACATGTATCCAATACTCATAACTATGCTTATGTAGGGCCACAAGGTCCTCCAATTCTGCCTCCAGTATAATAATAATAATAATAATAAATCCCTGACATCTCAGGGGTTTTTTTTATTTCATTGGAATGAATGACAATGAAAGGAAGAAAATAAGCGAAAAGTTACTTTTAGAGGAGTCCATTTTTCAATGACACGTGTAACAGAGTTTGAGCAAGATAAACAAATTTGTATGCATTATGAAGATGACCGCGATCGATTTCACGGGGCGGTTGTTCCGCCGATATTTCAGAACACATTATTTACTTATCCAACATTTGGTGAGCTAGTGGATGCTGTTCAGTCAGAAAAACATCATTATGTGTATGGGAGAGGAACCAATCCTACGGTTGAAATTGTTGAAAAGAAATTAGCAGCGTTGGAACGCGGGGAAGAATGCAAGACATTTTCATCGGGAATGGCCGCAATCAGCGCAGCCATTATGAATAGTATTCAGAGTGGAGACCATATCCTTTGCGTCAGTAATTTATATTTATCGACGATGGAACTCCTAAAATATTTAGGAAAGTTTAATATAAGTCATTCGGTTGTATATTCTACTAATACCGAGGAGATTTCACAGGCGATCCAATCCAACACCAAAGTCATCTTTCTCGAAAGCCCAACGGATATGACCTACCGATTAGTCGATCTTGCGGCGGTCAGTAAGCTGGCAAAGGCAAACGGGATTCGTACTATTATCGATAATACTTGGGCGACTCCCTTATTCCAAAAACCACTAACATTCGGGATCGATATAGTGGTCCATTCAGCCTCGAAATATCTTGGCGGCCATAGTGATGTCCTGGGCGGGGCTTTAATTACAAGTAAAAAAATTATGAACACATTATTTAATAAAGAATACTTGCTAATGGGCGCGGCTTTGCCCCCATCTGAAGCATCGTTATTGCTGAGAGGATTAAGAACATTACCGTTACGTATGGTGAACCATCAGGAAAATGCTGTAAAAGTAGCTGAGTATTTGGAGACTCACCCCAAAGTTGCCAAGGTCCATTTTCCCGCTCTTGAATCCCATCCCGATTATGAGTTGGGTCAAAAACAGTTAGCTGGCTATAGTGGATTAATGAGTTTGGAACTAGCAAAAGCCAATTACCGCCAAGTGGAGAAAGTCATTAACAAAATGAAGGCATTTAAGATAGGGGTTTCCTGGGGTTCGTTCGAAAGCCTTGTTTTATCTCCAAACATTAGCAGCAATGAAGGGCAGCTGCTTAAGGAACACATAAGTCCGGGAACGATCCGTCTGGCAGTCGGGCTCGAGAATGTGAATGTTTTAATTCGTGATTTAGACCAGTCACTTAATGATTAAAGTCCAAATAGGAAGCAGGTGATGTTAAATGAAAGATCAAGACCAGCATCGACTCTTTGAGGATGAAAAATGGGAAAAAGAGACGATGAAAAAGCTTTATGGTGTAGAACCGGAAATGACTCTGCAAACAGCAAGGTTCGCAACAACGGAAAATCCTCTCCTAACGGAATATTACCAAGATCGATGTAATGATGAACAATAAGCCTGAATGAAATGAATCCGATATTGGGTATCCTAATATCATGTGTTTGTACTTTTAGTAGAGGTTAAGGAGGAGATATCATGGAATCATTTGTTGTTGGGTTTCACCAAGAAGATAATGTAGACAGCATGCAAATACAGAAAATAAATCAAGAGGAATTTAACAAAGCAACCGAGGGCGGGACAAGGCATTTATTTGAAGTTGATACGAATATAGGCCTTTTTGTCTTTTTTGATGCTGCAGACATTGATGGGAATCTCTCTTACATGGTATTGCAGTATGAAGACGACAATGAAGACCCAGTCGGCTGTTATTCCTTTCAATTAAAGGACTTCTATGAATTTATGGCGCTTTTCTTAAATGACCTTGAATTCGACCAGGAAACTGAAGAGGAAGAAGACCAGGAGTATGGCCCGATTCACCATCTAGCCCATTTACTATTTCATATTGTCGAAGCAGGCAAGAATCTTAAAGTTTAAAAAACAAGCACTGACCGTTTTAGGTCAGTGCTGTTTTTTTTAACCTTTTGCGGGCTTCTTGCTTACTTCAACGCGGGCGTTCCCCATAAATATAATCGTAATCGCAGCAAGAGCAATTGGAATCAATGTTAGTATAAAGGTGTGTGTGATGGAATAAGACATAGCTTGAACAATTTTATCTAAGATAAACTCCGGGATTTTTGCCCGTTCACTTGCTTGGAAAATTTGCCGGGGGTCACCCATTTGAAATTGCTGTCCGCCCCCGCCCTGCATACCTTTAAAAGCTTCCTTTAATTTATCTGTAAACAGATTACCTTGCAGCGAACCAAAAATGGTTACCCCAAGTGTCATCCCAAAGGAACGTAAAAAGGAATTAGTTGAATTAGCCGTTCCTCGGTATTGCGGCTCCAAATTGTGCATCGAGGCAGTGGGCAGCAAGGAGAAGGAAAAGCCGACCCCAAAACCAACCAAAATCATATAAATCGTTAGTAAATAACGGGCGGTATCAACCGTCATCGTTCCAAGTAAATACATACCGGCCACATAGGAAATAATTGATAATATCATCAAATTACGGAAAGACGTTTTTGTTAAAAAGATCCCTCCAATCGAACTTCCCGCCACCGACCCTAACATCATCGGTGTTAAAATTAATCCGGCGTTCTTCGAGGTTCCCCCGTAAACGGCTTGAACAAAAATCGGAATAAACACAGTTAAGATGATAAATGTTCCTCCGTATAAGAAGGACAGGATCTGCGAGGTGGCAAACAAACGCCGTCTAAACAGCCAAAGAGGTAAAATCGGTTCTGCCGCCTTGAATTCAGCAATGAAGAAGGCTACAAAAAAGATGAAAAAGCTTGCAAATAAACTGATGATTTGCACAGAATCCCAATCATATTCCTTACCGCCTAATTCGAGTGCAAACATTAGACTCACGACCGAAATCACAAGTGTAATGGCACCTAGATAGTCAATTTTTTGTTTAGAATGCTGTAAGGACTCATGATAGTAACGAACAATTAAAATAATCGAAACAATACCAATTGGAACATTTACATAAAAAACCCAATGCCAGCTGATATAATCGGTGATATAAGCACCAAGTAATGGTCCTAGAACACTAGAGGCACCAAAAACAGCACCGAGTAAGCCTGTCATTTTTCCGCGGTTTTCCGGCGGGAAAATGTCAAATACAATCGTAAACGCAATCGGCATTAGTGCGCCGCCGCCTATTCCTTGAATGGCCCGGTAAATACTTAACTGGACGATCGATTGGGCTATTCCACAAAGAGCAGACCCAATCAGGAAGACGATTAACCCAAAAAGAAAGAAACGTTTCCGTCCGTACATATCGGATAGCTTTCCGAATATTGGCATACCCGCCATGACGGCTACCATGTAAGCAGAAGTGACCCATACAAATTTGTCAAAGCCGCCGAGGTCTGAGACAATGGTTCCCATCGCGGTCGCTACAATCGTATTATCCATGGCCGCCATTAAAATCGCGAGCAATAGCCCTGCCACAACGGGCTTAAGATTAGTACCTTGTTTAATCATAAAAATCTCCTTTTATTTTCCGAAATGTAAATAACGCGAATGACCCGAGCACTCCTTTGCGTTTTTTAGTTTTGTTTGATGTTTAAATACCTACTTGTAGGCTAAAATTAATTTTATTAATTGGGTTATAGAATTGTCAATTTAATTGTTAAGGTGCAAAGTGTTAAATAGAAGGGATGAACATAAAACATGTATCAGCTTAAGGTTAGTAATGAAAAGGAATTATCTGTTTATGAATTATATAATGAAACGGTAGGCAGCTGGCTAAGGGTTGCTCCAGACCGCGGCGGAATTATTACTAGTTTTGGCGTAGAAAACGACGAGATTTTATTTTTAAATAAAGAGACTCTTTATGATCCAAATAAAAATATTCGAGGCGGCATACCGATACTTTTTCCCATATCAGGACAGCTTGAAAATGGGGAGTATGAATGGAACGGTAAGGTTTATAAAATGAAAAATCACGGCGTAGCCAGGAATCAGCCTTGGGAAGTAATCGATACAGATTTAAATGAAACAAAGGCCACGGTTACTTTACGATTAGTAAGCAATGAAGAAACAATGAGAGAATACCCATTTCAATTTGAAGTTATTTTTAGCTACACCATTACTAAAAATGAACTATCAATCGACCAAGTTTATCGGAATATTTCAGACGAGTCCATGCCGATCTATGCAGGTTTTCACCCTTATTTTAAAACATCTAGTAAAGATTTGACTTATCAAACAGATGCGAAAACCTATTTAGATTATAATACTATGGAGATAAATTCTTTTAACGAATCCTTGGATTTAACGAATAAAAAGGAATCCTTAGTATTATTGGATAGTATGAAAAAGGAAATTTCATTTGAGCTTCCCGAACTAAGGAAAAACGTTACCATGAGATATGGAGATGAATTTAAGTATATTGTGTTGTGGACAGAGGCAGAACAAGAATTTATTTGCGTCGAACCATGGATGGCCATGACCGATGAACTCAATCGGAAAGAAGAATTAGTCATGGTTGAACCCGGTAAATCACTACATACTTCATTAGTCATATCGGTCAAATAGTGAATACATGATATTATCTAAAAAACCTCCTGAAAAAAGGAGGTTTTTTACTACTATCTCTGAAAGAATTCAACCTTTTCCCCGTCAGGACCGTTCACAAAAAAGTTACGATATCCGTTTGGAAGAGTGCTGACTTCTTCACTAATAAATGAAACATCCAATCCCTTTAATCGGTTAAATTCTTCTTCAATATTATCTACTAAGAAAGCAATGTGGTTGACTTTTCCTTCCTCTGGAAGATCGGGATTGCCACCATATACTAATTCCAATTCCGTTTCATCGGAACCATTGAAGCCAAGGAATGCTAAGGTTAAAGCTCCATTATTAATGGTAAACTGATCATTAAGGTCCATACCAACAATCTCTTGATAAAATGTCAGTGATGCATCTAAGTCTTTAACAAATACGCCAACATGGTCCATCTTTTTAACAGCCATTTTTATTGCTCCTATGCTAATTAAGATTTTAAAACATCATGGTCAACATAACGCTCACCATTGATTTCACTAATTACATTAATCGCAACTTTAGCACCGTCGCCAGCTGTAATGATGGTATGTACACTCACACCAGCAACCGTTCCAGCTGCCCAAATGCCGTCAATATTGGTTTTACCAGCTGCATCCACATCTAGGACCGTTTTAATTCTTGGTTCTGTTCCTGGCTTTGTCTTTAGGCCAATGGTTTCCGCAAGTGTTACCAATGCTCCGGTTGCCACAATCACATGTTTTGCTTCATATTCATTTTGGTCCGTTACTACTTTAAAACTATCTTCGGTTTTTTTAACATCGGTAACAGTTGCTTCTACTAGTTCAGCGCCGAATTTCGTTGCTTGCTTTTTACCGATTTCAATTAAGCCAGGACCAGTAATTTCGGAAACACCATAATGGTTTTCAATCCAAGCACGTTTGGTCATGCTCTTGTCATTGTCGACAACCAAAGTTTTTTTACCGGCTTTAGCTGTAAACAAAGCAGCACTAGCACCTGCAGCACCCGCTCCAATAATAACTACATCAAACATCAAAATCCCTCCAATATTTAGTAATAATTCTAGCTTAGCGTAATTAAAAATGATTGTAAAATGAAGTGCTTACATTTTAGGGGGCTGGTGTACATAACAAGTTATGCTTTCTCTAAGGGGAAATTCTAAATCATTTAATACCCCCTTTAAATCGCTTTCAAAATCGTAATATATAGAAATCAAGGATAGGGGGCGGACAATATGTCGTTAATATCTAAGATTCATTACAAATGGCATATAATGAGGAAAAACTATCATCAACTGTTATTGGATAGTTGCCTAGATGATAATTTGAAAAATAAAATAACAAAAAAGATTATTTATCATGAGGAAAAAATAAGACAGTTAAATTAATACTAGTAGTAAATCAATTGGATTGGCTTTGTTATTGGATAGCTGGATCGACCTTCAATTAAAATGGGTATTACTGATGAAAAGTATCTGCAAAAACGCAGATGCTTTTTTTGATACTTTTATATCAACAGAAATAGATATCCTGTCTTTTTATTATGAAATTTAGGCACTTCTTAAAGTGGATCCTCAAATTAAAATTGCAATTTTGAGAAAATTAATTTAATAATTGTATTGTACTTATCTATAAAATAAAAACAAACGACGAAAAATAGGGGATTACCATGATTGAGATAAAATCACTTGGAGATTTAGCCGTCCAAGTATCTTTTGGGAATCAAATTAATGAGGAGATACAAAGGGAAATCCAGCGATTTATTACAGGTCTTAAAAAAGCAAAAATAAAGGGTATCATCGAATGGGTGCCTGCTTATTGTACGGTTGTTATTTACTATCAGCCAGAGGTCGTTAGCTATCACGTTTTAGAAAAAATCCTCAAAAGTAATTATTCTACCGCTGACAAAGTTGAGCGGGAAAAGGGGATCGTTTATGAAATACCTGTTTATTATGGCGGGGAAACAGGTCCTGACTTACCATTTGTGGCCAGTTTTCATCAGTTAAGCGAGGAAGAGGTGATAAGCCTGCATACAAGTAAGGAATACTTAATTTATATGATGGGATTTGTCCCGGGGTTTCCTTATTTGGGCGGACTTCCACCGAGTATCGCGGTTCCAAGACTCGAACATCCACGGCCAAGTGTGGAGGCAGGTGCGGTCGGAATTGGTGGGAATCAAACAGGTATTTATCCTGCTGAGGTCCCGTCCGGCTGGCGCATCATAGGAATAACACCCGTATCTCTTTTTGACGTAAATCGCCCGTCACCGTTTCTTTTTTCAGCAGGAAACTATATCAAATTTCATTCGATCGATTTACTAGAGTATGAAAGAATCCAACATCTAATTGCTAATAAAACATATGAGCTAAAAACATATAAAAAGGGAGAAAACGTATGACAGTGATTGATTTGAATAGTGATTTAGGGGAAAGCTTTGGCGCCTTTAAGATTGGTAATGATGAAGAGGTGTTAAAGTATATCTCATCTGCAAATATTGCCTGCGGTTATCATGGCGGGGACCACAATGTCATGTTTGAAACCGTCAAACTTGCAAAAAAATATGGGGTCCAAATAGGGGCACATCCTGGCTTTCCAGACATGGCCGGTTTCGGGAGGAGAGAAATGAAGCTGACCCCTCGAGAGATTTATCATCTTATGGTCTATCAAATAGGGGCATTGGAAGCTGTTTGTAAAACTAATGGAACTAACCTCATTCACGTGAAGCCGCACGGTGCTTTATATAATATGGCGGCCAAGAATTGGGAAATGGCCGATTCCATCGCTCAAGCTGTTTTCGATCTGAATCCTGAACTTGTTTTATTCGCGCTTGCCGGGAGCGAACTAGCAAAGGCAGGGCAAGAGAGGGGATTACTGGTTGCAGGGGAAGTGTTTGCCGACCGCACCTATCAGCCGGATGGGACATTAACCTCCCGCCTGGAATCAAATGCTATGATTCATAATTCTGAGTTTGCGATAAACCGGGTTATTCGCATGATTAAGGAAGGAAAGGTTGAGGCTGTTGATGGGACAGATATAGCGATTCAGGCGGATACGATTTGTGTACATGGAGATGACCCGCAGGCATTAGAATTTGTAACGAAACTAAAGCGGGCTTTTCAAACGGAAAACATAAAGATTAGAAAAAGCTGGAGAAGCGAATGAAGGCTATCTTAAAAGTAGTGAAGCCTGGGCTGCAAACCACTGTTCAGGATTTAGGCAGATATGGATACCAACAATTTGGAATAAGTCCATCTGGGGCAATGGACTCTTATTCTATGAAAGTGGCAAATATCCTCGTTGGAAATCCTAAGGGCGAAGCTGTACTCGAGGCAGCTTTAATAGGTCCTGAAGTGGAGGCCTTAAGTGATGTAGTAATTGCCATTTGCGGCGGTGATTTTACGCCTAAAGTGGATGGGGAGGAAGTTTCGATGTGGAAAAGCTTCCTCATACGGAAGGGTCAGGTTCTGACAGTAGGCCATTGTCGACGTGGAGCTCGAGCTTATATAGCATTTGGAGGAGGCATCGATGTTCCTTTTGTGTTAAGCAGTAAATCCACCTTTTTAAATGGAAAGTTTGGCGGCTTTGAGGGACGAGTGTTGCAGAAGGGGGATGTACTAGTTGGCAGCCCTTTAATAAGGAAGCCATATAAAAGGCTTCATCCAGAATTGGTTCCCCAATATGCAAAAGAAATGACAATTCGGGTGGTTATAGGACCTCATGAAGATCGATTTACAGAAGAGAGTATTCACCGGTTTTTCTCGGAGGATTTTGTTGTGACCCATAAAGCCAATAGGATGGGATATCAGCTAAAAGGCCCCAAGCTCGAACACATCGGCGGTCCAGATATCATTTCCGACCCCATTCCATTCGGCGGAATCCAAGTCCCCGCAAGCGGCCAGCCCATCATCCTCCTCGCCGACCGGCAAACCACCGGCGGCTATACCAGAATCGGTACTGTCATCTCTGAAGACATTCCTAAGGTAGCTCAAGCGGTGCCTGACACCATTCTTCACTTTTCCATGGTGTCAGTAGAGGAAGCACAACGACTTTATCTAAAAAGGCAGATAGTATTAAAACATTTGCACTTATGGGCGGCAAAATAAAAAGAACCATCATATCCTTCACGGGCTTGATGGTTCTTGTGTTTAAACTGATATAAATGGTCTTTTTTCGTTTTGGTTGCCCTTGTTCTCATATCCGTGAAAACAAACGGACTTCTCTTCGCTTCGGGATTCATATTCCCTTCGCGAGCTAGTTTTTCTCTAAGCTTTTTGGCTTTGGATTTAGCCATAAAAATCACTCCTCTGATTTGTTTCATTCCATTATATAACAAATCGAGGAGTTTTGTTTTAAAAACTTAAATTTCCTGCGCGTTTGCTTGATGCTGGGCAGCTCCCTTAGCCGAAGCACTTTTCTTCGTATGAAGGAAGTAAAATAGTACTAATCCAATTAAGATATAGAAGGAACAGAAGAAATATAGAGTGCCATAATCGACTTTTGCTGCAATGATTCCAACGACAAAGGAACCTAACGCGATGCCGGTATCATAGATCGATAAAAACGTTGCAGTGGCCACTCCTCTTTTCCGAGGTTCCGCATCTTGAATCGCAATCGTTTGAAACGTTGGGAAAAGGGTTCCCCAGCCTAAACCAATTAAACCTGCTGATAAAAGGAAGGTAACTGCTCCATTACTTTGACTCAAAATAAACATGCCAATCGCAAAAAGAGCGATACATGGGAAACTAATCACATTAGGTCCATATTGATCAAGCCATTTTCCGGTGAACGGTCTTGAGGCTAATAAGAGAATTGCATAAACAACAAAGAACATGCTGGCGATGCTTTCTAAGTGAATTTCACTAGCATAAATCGATACAAAGGATAAGAGAGCTGAATAAACAATTGCCATAAAGCCGCCGACAATCGAAATGGGAACGGCAGAAGCCTCAAAAAGGTTGCTGAAAGAAAAAGATGAATGAGCTTTTGGTTGAACTGTTGTTTCTGTTTTGGCTTGTTTTACACTTAGTCCTGTAATTAATGCACAAATAGAAACAATTACACTGATTATAAACAAGGTCTTAGCGCCCCATTGATGGATGGCCAATAGACCCATAAATGGACCAATAACCATTGCAAGATTGGTCGACATAACGAAATAACCCATTCCTTCTCCACGTCGGGAGACAGGGATAATATCAGCAACAATTGTACCAACTACTGTCGTCGCCATTCCAAAGCCGATTCCATGTAACAGGCGGATGACTAAAAAACCAACCATGGAGCTAGGGAAGAAATATAACAGTGACGCTGCAGCGAAAATAATTAATGCTGCTAGCAACACCTTCTTATTACCGGCGCGTTCAAGCCATTGACCGGCAAGCGGGCGGGAAATGATGGCCGAAAGTAAAAAGATTGTCGTCATCAGACCGGCCATAGAAGAACTACTATGTAATTCATCAAGAGCGTATGATGGCAGTGTTACGAGCAAGATATAAAAAGATAAAAACAGAAATAGATTGCTAAAGGAAATACTAATAAAGTTTTTTGTCCATAATTTAGGTTTGTTCATGTGATGCACCTCTATTTATAAAATTTGCTGTAGCCAGCTTTTTTGCAGATTTAAGAGTTGTTCTCGTGATTCAACTGGGAAGTCTTTCATCAGTTCGTGATTTAACGAATTGACAATCTGTTCCCATTTCGGATATTCCTGGTTGGCAAGGTCTGTAAGCTGGACAAACTTTTCTCGTTTGTCCTTGCCAGGGACTTGAGTGACATATCCTTGTTTGACTAAACGCTGGATTGTCCTTGTCATAGGCGGCGCTTCAACAAATAGGTAATCACAAATTTCTTTTTGCGTCAGCGATCCTTTATTTTTTAGCACATAGATGACGGACCACTGGGCACTGTATAATCCTGATGGTTTAAGTGCTTCATTGAGTCTATTGGTAAGATGTCTGGAAAGTTGATGAAGTGTATGGAATAATTCGTGGGTTGACATGATTCGCTCCCATTTCTTTATAATTAATTACCTAGGTAACTATAGTTTAAAAACGAGAATCTGTCAAGGAAGAACGTTAAGTTGGATGGAAATGAGGATACGCTGGGATTATGGATGCTGCCGAGCGGAATAAATGCAAAAGTGCGCGGAATTAATTGGGAAAAGGGCGGAATAAATACAAGAGTGCGCGGAATTAATTAGAAAATAGGTGGAATAAATCCGGAATCCGGCGGAAATAACCAAAGCAAATCTCCCTGAAAAATGAACCTTTTAATATAAAAAGAGGACAGCGGGCGGAATAAATCCAGAAGTTGGCGGAATTAATTTAAAAATAGGCGGAATAAAAGAAGAATTTGGCGGGAAAAAACCAAGTTTTGGCGGAATAAACGCAAAAACCGGCGGAATCCACCAACATAAAAATCCTCATAAAAAAATCCGCAGACAAAAATCCCGCGGATTAAATCATAAAGATTAGTTGCAATACCATCTTTTCCAAATTTCAGCGGAGTCTAGGCAGCCATTATCATTTCCCCAACTGCCTTTATTATCCTGACACTCATCATGATCTCCTCCCCCGCCAGAACTTCCTCCATTACACCACTTCAAAAAACTCTCCCACCAATCATCATCATTTCTTTTATCATAGTTGTTTTTTTCGACACTATAATATTGGTAATCATTTTTATAACTATCATTATTAAAGATCGTTAGTAGATAAGAAAGTGAAAATGTTTGGGAAAATCCGCTATTAGAATTCGATTGTGTAGAATATGTAGAAGCATATGTAGAAGTAGGGATCATTAAGGTACTAACCACAATCAAGACGAGGGTAAAACTAATTATTGCCTTCAAAATTCATTACCACCTCCTTTATAGTAAAATATCATCATAGATTCTTAATAAAATATTAATTTGTTCCTTAATAAGAATAATAGTGCATTTATATGAGCTTGTAAATGAGTTTAGATTTATTTTTTAGGTCAAAGGTCATAGAAAAAAGGGTATCCCATCTTACACTTGGGATACCCTTAAAAAATTACCTATTCACATTAAAATACCTAGCCTCAGGATGCGCAAAAACAATCGCTGATACCGATGCTTCAGGCTCCATCATACAGCCCTCCGTTAACTCAATCCCGATTTCCTCCGGTTGAATCAACTTAAACAGCTTCTTCTGATCTTCTAACTCCGGACATGCCGGGTAACCAAACGAGAAGCGCTGTCCTTGATATTTCGCCGTAAAACGATCCTGCATCGTGAAATCAAGCGGATCAGGGAATCCCCAGCGATCACGCATCTGGCGGTGAATCAACTCGGCAAAGCCTTCAGCAGACTCAAGCGCCAATGATTGAAGAGCATGGCTTTCAAGGAAACGTCCTTCTGCCTTAAACTCATCTGCCTTTTGGCGAATCCCTCTTCCAGCTGTCACCGTAAAGAAGCCAACATAATCCATCACACCACTGTCAACTGACTTTAAAAAGTCCGCTAAACAAAGGAATGGAGCTGACTCCTGACGAGGGAAATCAAAGGTTTCAATAATGGTAGTTTGATTTTCTGGATCATAAATATATACCTTATTACCGTCCGATTGGGCAGGGAAAAATTGATAAGCCGCTGCAGGTGTAATCCAGTTATTTGTACTGGCATCTGCTAACAATTGATCGACCACTTCTTTAATTTTAACTGCCTTTTCATCTTTTTCGGCAAGCAGTTTAGAAAGTTTTCCTTTCAAACCAAGATGATGTCCTATTAACATTTGCATATTAATATACGGCTCAATATGAGAAAGAGAATAGGATCTTAAAATATGCCTTTTCGTGTCCATCGGCGTAAAGACAGGTACTTCTGTTGACACCGCTGGTTTTACTTTTACCGCGACAGCGCTAGCCGCTCGGGTAGGTAATTCCCGTGGGATCTCCAATGCTGCCAACTTTTCTGCTTTATCATCAAGCAGCTTTTGATACTCTTCCGGTGACTGCAATTGATTGGCAAGCGATAGACCGTTCATTGCATCCTTTGCATAAAGAACAAGTCCATCATATTCCTTGGCAATCCTTGTATCGGTGAACTTACGAGAAAGGGCAGCACCACCAACAAGAATCGGCACAGAAATTCCAGCTTCCTTCATGTCTTGTGCCGTTAACACCATTTGCTGTGCAGACTTTACTAATAATCCTGACAATCCGACCATATCCGGCTTCTCTTCACGAATCGCTTGCACCAAATCCGTTGGAGTAACCTTAATCCCTAAGTCAACGACGTTATAACCGTTATTACTTAGTATGATATCTACGAGGTTTTTACCGATATCGTGAACATCACCTTTAACCGTTGCTAAAATAACTTTCCCCTTAGAGGCAGACACATCGCCTTTTTCCATATGAGGCTCTAGGAAGGAAACAGAGGCTTTCATAACCTCAGCACTTTGTAGAACCTCCGCCACAATTAACTGGTTATCATTAAACAGGCGGCCAACTTCTTTCATGCCGTCCATTAATGGACCGTTAATTATATCTAATGGAGCAGGGTAGGAGGCAAGCGCTAGTTCTAAATCAGGAAGCAAACCTTCTTTTGTTCCTTCAATCACATAGTAAGCAAGTCTTTCCTCAAGTGTCATATTAGGAATGGTTGTTTTTGCTTCCTTCTTTTTCCCGCGGTAAAACTCGGTAAATGTAGCTAATGTTTCATCCGTTGTATCAAATAACAAAGCCTCTGCTAATTGAACTTCTTCCTTTGAAATCGAAGCAAAGCGCTCAAGCTTTTCGGTATTCACAATCGCATAATCCAAGCCAGCCTGCGTACAATGGTAGAGGAAGACTGAATTCAGCACCTCGCGCCCGACAGGAGGGAGCCCGAAGGAAACGTTACTAATTCCAAGGATGGTCTGCACTTTCGGCAAGGCTTCTTTAATCATTCTAATCCCATCAACGGTTGCTTTAGCTGAGCCGATATATTGTTCATCCCCTGTACCAACTGGGAACACAAGCGGGTCAAAAATGAGATCTTGTGACTTAAGTCCATATTTATTCACTAACAGGTCATGGGAACGTTTGGCAATGGCCAGTTTACGTTCAGCAGAAACTCCCATTCCTTCTTCATCAATAGTTCCGACAACGACAGCCGCACCATATCGGTGAATTAATGGAACAATCGCTTCAAAGCGCTCTTCGCCATCCTCAAGGTTGATCGAATTGATAATGGCCTTACCTTGAGAATACTTAAGTGCTCTTTCGATGACCTTTTCATCAGTGGAATCAATAACAAGCGGCACTTTCACCTTTTTAACCACTTCTTTAATGAAATTCTCCATATCGGTCATCTCGTCACGATCGGGGTCGGCAAGGCAGATATCAATGACATGGGCGCCGCCCTTCACCTGAGCACGGGCAATCTCTGAAGCTTCTTCAAATTTGCCCTCCGTAATTAATCGTTTGAACTTACGAGAGCCGATAACGTTTGTACGTTCCCCAACCATGATCGGTCTTAAAGTAGGATCATCGTAAATAAATGGTTCAATACCGGAAACCATGTGAGTACTTGATGATTGGAACGGACGTGGCTGATATTGTTTCATTGCTTCAGCAATCACCTTGATATGTTCAGGTGTTGTACCACAGCAGCCGCCAACAATATTTAACCAGCCATGTGCCGCAAAATCGGATAATTTCTTCGCCAGTATTTCTGGTGTTTCGTGATAGTGACCATCTTCATCAGGCAAGCCGGCATTTGGATAACAGCTGACAGCGGTTGTTGCCAAACCTGCAAGTGAACGGATATGATCCTGCATGAATTCAGGACCGGTCGCACAGTTAAGACCGACCGCTATAGGTTTCATATGTTCCACTGAAATAAAGAACGATTCAATCGTTTGTCCAGCCAGGGTTGTCCCCATCGGTTCGATGGTTCCTGAAATAAAGAGCGGCAGGGTTTTACCCGTTTTTGAAAAAGCACTTTGAATACCGACAAAACCCGCTTTTACATTCAATAAGTCCTGACTTGTTTCTAGTAAAAGTAAATCAACGCCGCCGTCGATTAAACCAATCGCCTGCTCTTCATAAGTAGCAGAGAGGGCATCAAAGGTGGTTCCGCCGGTAACACTTAAGGTTTTGGTCGTTGGACCCATGGAACCTGCTACATAACGTGGCCACTCATCGGTCGAAACGCTCATCGCTTCTCTGACAGCAAGCATCGCAGCGATTTTATTAATCTCATAAGCTTTAAATCCAAGTTCATATTCATCTAATACAAGGCTTGTCGCCCCAAACGTATTGGTTTCAATGATGTCTGCACCGGCCTCTAAGTATTCACGATGAATACGAGAAATGACGGAAGGAGCGGTTAGAACGAGGTGTTCATTACAGCCTTCATACTGCTCACCGCCAAAATCCTCTGCTGTAAGATCGGCCTGCTGCAGCATCGTACCCATTGCACCGTCCATGACTAAGATGCGCTTTTTAAGTTGTTCAGAAAATGGTGTTTTCGGCATAGCTGGCCCCCCTAATCTCACTGGCTCGCTGGTTTGCATAAGCAGCGAGCTCTGCTGTTAATTCAAACCTTAAGAATGGTGTAATTAAATAAATTCCATTAAATAAATCTAATGCTGTATCAATGAGTGACTTGGTAATCGCCACGCCTTCTCTAGCCGCTTGAAGCGGATTGTCATTCAAGAGAGCCATCCGGTCACGAATGGAATCGGCAATTTTAATTCCAGGCACTTCATTATGAAGGAACTCTGCGTTTTTACTGCCTGTTAATGGCATTAAGCCAATGTAAATCGGTGTTTCAAGATGTTTCGTATTTTCATAGACTTCGATTAATTTTTCCTCAGAAAAGACCGGCTGAGAAATAAAGTAATCTGCACCGTATTGGATCTTTTTCTCCAAACGCTTCACGGCTTTCTCAACAGAGCGGACATTCGGATTAAAGGCACCCGCGACACTAAAAGCTGTTTTTTGTCCTAAGTCTTTACCGGAGTAGGACAAGCCTTCGTTCATCTGTTTAATCATTTGTATCAGTTCAAATGACGACACATCATAAACGGACGAAGCACCAGGGAAATCTCCTACTCTTGCAGGGTCTCCCGTAATGGCTAAGATATCATTCATTCCAAGTGTGTGAAGACCCATTAAGTGAGATTGAAGTCCAATGATATTGCGGTCACGGCAGGCAAGATGAATCAGTGGCCGCATGCCTAACTCACTTTTTAAAAGATAGCCTAAGGATTCATTAGAAATCCGAACGGTTGCCAGCGAATTATCCGCAAGAGTGATGGAATCAATGCCAGCTTCTTTAAGCGCCTTAGCCCCTTCGAAAAACTTAGTTGTATCCAGTTTTCGAGGAGGATCTAATTCGACAATAACCGATGGTCGTTCTTTCACGATTTCCTGCAGGGGAGTGTATTCCCTTTTAGGAGCAGTTTCGACAATAATCGGCTTTTGTTTCAATTTTACAACTTTTTCAGTCACAGGGATACTATTCTTTAATTCAGATGCATAGGCGCGAATATGGTCTGGTGTTGTCCCGCAGCAGCCGCCAAGCAAGCGTACGCCCTCATTTCTAAAGCGTTGCGCCGATTTTTGGAAATAATCGGCATCGCCTTCATAATGAAACTTTCCGTCTGTATAGGTTGGAAGACTTGCATTTGGATAGGCAGATAGGAAAGCATGCTTCGGAATCTCAACCTGTTCCAATGCCAATAACATATGGTGCGGGCCTAACCGGCAGTTAAGGCCGACGACATCAGCGCCAAGGCCTTCCAGCCTTTTTAAAGCTTCATTAACAGGTGTTCTGTCCTGTAAGAAACCAGGGTCCTGAAGGGAAACTTGAGCAATAATCGGCAGCTTCGTTTCCTTTCGTGCAATCGTTAGGACGGTTTCGAGCTCTTCTAAATCGTAAAAGGTTTCGAATAACAGTCCATCAACACCTTCAAGTAAATGGCAATATAATTGTTCACGGAAGCTTCGTTTTAATTCTTCTATTGTAATCGAACTTGTTTTTATCCCGCGATTACCGCCAATCGTTCCGAGGACATAAGCATTCGATTGAGCGGCTTTTTTTGCATTTCGGACAGCAGCGCTGTTGATTTCCTTAACCGAATCTTCTAATCCATACCGCTGCAACTTTAAATAGTTGGCTGCATACGTATGGGTTTGAATGACATCTGCTCCGGCATCAATGTAGGCCCGATGGATGTTTTGGATCTGTTCTGCTTGAGATAAATTGAGTTCTTCTGAACATGTATCCACTCCAAATGAATAAAGCAGTGTGCCCATGGCACCATCGCCTATTAAAATTTGGTTTTTTAATTTGTCTAAAAAGGTCATGATGATTCTCCTTGATGTAACACCAAATGTTGAGCACGAACCTCCTCAAGTGCCTGAGAAAAATCCTTAATCAAATCATCTGGATTTTCTAGTCCAACTGATAAACGGACAAGTCCATCCGTGATTCCACGCTCCAAGCGGTCCTGTTTAGACATAGCAGCGTGAGACATTTTTGCCGGATAAGAAAGGATGGATTCAACCGCACCTAAACTAACCGCAAAAACAGGGATTTCCACATTCGCAACAAAGGTGCGAAGGGCATCTTCAGTAGCTAATTCAAAGGATAAAACAGCTCCCGGACCATCTGCTTGTTCTTTCTGAATTTGATATTGCGGGTGGCTTTCAAGCCCTGGATAATGAACCTTTTCAACCAACGGATGTGCATCTAAAAATTCTGCAATTTTGATCGCTGATTTTTGTGATTGCTCGAGGCGAACACTCAGTGTCTTGATTCCTCGTAAAACAAGCCATGCATCTTGAACACCTAAAATCGCACCAAAACCATTTTGCAAGAATCCTAGTCTTTTAGCTAAATCTTCATCTTTTACAACGGCAAGGCCTGCAACCACATCACTATGTCCTGCTAAAAATTTCGTTGCACTATGAAGGACAACATCCGCACCTAATGCAAGCGGCTTTTGGTGGTAAGGAGTAAGGAACGTATTATCAACAAATGTCAACGCATCGATTTCTTTCGCAATCTCGCTAATCGCTCTAATATCTGTAACTTTCATTAATGGATTTGATGGTGTTTCCACATAAAATGCCTTTGTATTCGGCTGAATCGCTTCCTTTACTTCCTCTAAATTGGTCATATCGACAAAGGTATGTTCAATCCCAAGTCTCGAAAGAACTTGAGTGACCATTCGGAAGGTACCGCCATACACATCCTCGGTAATCACAATATGGTCGCCAGAGGATAGAAGAAGGAAGGCAGTTGAAATAGCTGCCATCCCTGATGCAAAAGCAAATCCTTTCACTCCGCCCTCAAGTTCCGCGATCACATCTTCAAGTGCTTCACGAGTCGGATTTAAGCTGCGGCCATAATCGTACTTGCCGAACTGATCGAAATCAGCTTGGTGGAAGGTAGATGCATGCTGAATGGGAACACTAACCGCCCCCGTTACTGGATCAATTTTATGTTTGTTATGAAGCAGTCTGGTTTCAAAACTATATTCTTCGTGTGCCATTATGCAATTACCCCTTCCTGAACCTTAGCAAAAGCGTTCTGTAAATCCTCAATAATATCTTGTGAATCTTCAATTCCAACCGAGAAACGTAATAAACGATTGCAAACGCCCGCTTGAATGCGAATCTCTTCTGGGATATCCATATGTGTTTGCGTTGCTGGATAAGTAATGAAGCTTTCCGTTCCACCTAAACTTTCTGCAAAACTGATTAAATTTAAATTCTGTAAAAATGGATTCACCCATGCTTCGTCCTTAATTCTAAAGGAAACCATTCCGCCGCGTCCTGGGTAGAGAACATCTGTTACAGCATCATGTTGTGAAAAGAATTCTACGATGGCCTTTGCATTCTTTTCATGCCGTTCCATTCTTAGTGACAATGTCTTCATTCCGCGCATTAATAACCAAGAATCAAATGGACTTAACACGGCTCCGGCACCATTATGGTGGAAAGCTAATCCTTCACAAAGTTCCTTTCCTTTTGCCACAACAAGTCCAGCAAGAACGTCATTATGACCACCAAGGTATTTCGTTGCACTATGGATGACGATATCCGCACCAAGGCTGATTGGCTGTTGTAAAAGTGGGGTATAGAACGTATTGTCCACGATTAATAATAGGCCATGTTGTTTAGCAATCTTTGAAATCGCTGCAATATCCGATTCCTGCATAAGCGGATTGGTTGGTGTTTCTAGGAAAATCGCCTTTGTTTGTGCTGTGATTTTCTTTTCAACTTCTTCCGGACAACAGGTATTCACATATTGAGTGGTTAAGCCCCATTTTTTATAGCCCTTTTCTAATAGGCGGTAAGTACCACCATATAAATCTTCACTAACAATCCATTCGTCCCCAGATTCAAATAAAGCAAGGATTAGTTGAATGGCAGCCATACCAGAGCTGCATGCAAATCCTTGATCCGCACCTTCTAAATCAGCGATGGTTTTTTCAAGGAGCTGGCGTGTTGGGTTCCCTGTTCGTGTATAGTCAAATCCAGTAGATTGCCCGATTCCTTCATGACGGAAGGCTGTTGAAAAATATACAGGCGGATTGACGGTTCCAGTTGTTGTTTCACTGCGGTTACCAATTTGGGCTAGTTTCGTATCAATTTTGTACATAACGCACACTCCTTGTAATAAATAAATGTTTATAATGTTCCACATTAACGCGATTGAGTGATAAAGCATTTTAATAAATAAAAAAAGTCTCCTTATAAGAAGAAGACTTTTGTATGCACAACGCACCTGTCATTCTTCTTATCTTGCAAATTAGTAAATTTGCAGGACTTAGCACCTTTTCAATGAGAATAGACATTGAAGGTTGCTGAGGTGTCGCAGGGCCCTTCCCTCAACCTCTCTTGATAAGAAAACAATTATTTAGATTATTTATAAAATTTACTACAAATTTCGTGTTATGTCAATTTGTTTTTTAGTAATAACTATATCAATGAAGAAACTGGGCGAAAAATCTTTTTAAAAAATATATAAATAGTTAATGGAAAAGTTGTTGACAGTGGTAGTTTATGGATTTATGATAGTGATATAAATTGTTCTTAATAAAGAACTAAAATAGGTATTATGGAATATCAATTTAATAGATTAGATACATAAAGCTGATAAAATTATACCATAGTTTCGGGAAATTGAATTAAAAGAAATTTCTTTTATTTTACTATGGAATTGGTGTTCTATTTAGTGAACTTAGGTTTAAATTAAAAGATTGGCAAAACTGATGTAATGTATGGCAGGAGGAAAAGATGAGCGCAATAGCCGGAATATATCATTTAAACGATGAACAGATCAATCTAGAGCACGGAAGCCAGATGATGAAAGAATTAGAAAAATATCCGGCGGATGATATTCAAACTTGGCATAACGACAAAGTCTTCCTTGGCTGCCATGCACAGTGGATCACACCGGAGTCTGTAGGTGAGAAACTTCCTTATTATGATCACCAAAGAAAGTTAGCTATTACGGCTGATGCGATTATTGATAATCGAGAAGAATTGTTTGAAAGATTACAAGTCAAAATATCTGACAGAAAAACGATGTCTGATAGTGAACTTATATTACGTTCTTATTATAAATGGGGAGAAGAAACCCCTAAGTATTTAGTTGGGGATTTCGCCTTTATGATATGGGACGAGAAAAAACATGAGATATTTGGGGCAAGGGATTATTCTGGAAATAGAATACTTTATTTTCATCAAAATCTCCAAATGTTTATCTTCTGTACAGCCATTCGTCCAATATTAGCCTTATCATTTGTAGAAAATAGTCTCAACAAGCAATGGATTGCTGAGTTTTTGGCTAACCCAGGTATGTTTGACTCTCTAGATGCATCTTCAACAGTTTATAAGAACATACAACAAATACCACCCTCTCATTCTATAAAATTGGTGGAAGGAAAGGTAACTCTCACCCGCTATAGTAAATTACCTGATGGTGAAAAACTTATTCTAAAATCGAATTTTGAATATGAAGAGGCTTTTAAAGAAGTTTTTCAGGAAGCTGTAAAAGCACGATTACGTACTCATAAAAACGTAGGTGCCCATTTAAGTGGTGGATTAGATTCAGGCTCAGTTGCAAGTATTGCAGCAACCGAATTAAGGAAACAAAATAAACAATTGAATACATATAGTTACGTACCAATACAAGGGTTTGAAGATTGGACACCAAAGAGTCGGATTGCTAACGAAAGGCCAGTTATACAATCAACAGTTGACTATGTAGGAAACATAAATGCTGAGTATTTAGATTTTGCAGGACTTAGCTCATTTTCTGTAATTGATGATTGGCTTAATACACTAGAATCACCATATAAATTTTTTGAGAATAGTTATTGGCTCAAGGGAATATATGAAAGAGCTAATCAAGATAGGGTTGGGGTCCTATTAAATGGACAGAGGGGCAACTGGACTATTTCTTGGGGGCCAGCTCTGGAATATCAGGTTATGTTGTTAAAAAGGTTACATTTAATACGATGTTTTCGTGAAATACATTTATACAGTAAGAATATCGGGGTCAAGAAATCAAGAGTCATCTCTGTTGTTGCAAAGAAGACGTTTCCTTTTTTGCATCAGCTTATAACATCTTCAAGCAATGGGAATAACTTTCCAATGTTAATAAATCCAGAATTCGCCAATAAGATGAATGTCTTTGAAAAACTTTTAGAACACGAAATTGATATAAAAGGCAATATTTCTAAAAATTGGTATGAAGTAAGAGCGATGCAATTTGAGCAGCTCTATTATTGGAATATTACTGGAACGTATGGTTCGAAATTTTCTTTATCACACAAAATTTGGGATCGTGATCCTACAAATGATCTCCGTGTGGCCAAATTTTGCTTAGCGCTTCCAGAAGAGCAATATGTTCAAAATGGTTTGGATAGAGCACTTATTAGAAGAGCAACTAAAAACTTACTTCCTGATAATGTTAGATTAAATCAACGGACCCGGGGGGCTCAAGGTGCAGATGGAATTCCTCGTATGGCACCTCATTGGAAATCATTTATTGAATCATTAGAACAAATGCTTAATGATTCGGTAGTTTCTGAGTATTTAAATATAAGAGTAATCAAAAATATCATTACAAAATTCCGAGATGTCCCATCCCCACAATATGTGTATGATGAAGAGTTCAAGATTTTAATGCGAAGCCTGATATTTTATAGATTTATTAAGAATTTTGCTTGAGAGGGGGTGAAAGTATGAAAAAAGATTGGAATAAACCAGAGTTAGAGGTACTTAATGTTAATATGACTATGGCTGGCCCAGGACATAAGATTCCGGATGCAGTCCAACCTGATCCAGATGATCCTGTAAAGTATAGCTAATTTCAAGGGGTATCAAGTTGAAAAAGGTTTGGAATAAACCTGAATTACAAGTACTTAATGTTAGCATAACAATGGCCGGTCCAGGACATCGATATCCGGATGCTGTCCAACCCGATTATCGACATCCATTTGATCCGTATAGCTAATTCCTAGAGGTGAGAAAATGAAAAAAGATTGGAATAAGCCAGAATTAGAAGTACTTAATGTTAACATGACTATGGCTGGTCCCGGGCATAAGATACCGGATGCAGTTCAACCAGATCCAGATGATCCGGTAAAGTATAGTTAATTTTTAGTGAAATTAGGTTAGGATTTATTCAGCCCTTATACATTTTTAACTGTATAAGGGCTTTTATAAATCAACATTGTTATCATTGGAGTGAATAAAATGATTAATAAACAAAACACCTTGATTTATAAGGGTTTTGGGCTAAATCTGTTGAGTGATATTCCGCTTCCTGAATTAACACAAATAAATGAACCAGTTGGTATGGTAGATATTGTTGTTCAAAACGGTGATTTATTAAAACAATGGTCAGAAGTAGATTCTAATAAACAGAAAAGATTTGTAGTAAAAGAAAATAGGGTTATGTTTGAAGTCCCTAATACTGCTATATTTTCTATAGAAGATGGCAACAAAATTACCGTTTCACCAATGTTAGATGCTGAAGAGGATAAAATCCGACTTTATATCCTCGGTACTTGTATGGGAGCATTATTGATTCAAAGAAGAACAATCCCATTACATGGAAGTGCAGTTGCAATTAATGGAAAGGCATATGCTTTTGTAGGTGATTCAGGTGCTGGGAAATCTACACTTGCAGCAGCTTTAATAAAGGAAGGATATCAACTATTAAGTGATGATATAATTCCAGTAATACTTTCGGATGACAAATTACCGTATGTAGTACCGTCCTACCCACATCAAAAATTGTGGGAAGAAAGTCTAAATGAATTTGGAATAAGTACATTTGGATACCGCCCGTTGTTCGATCGAGAAACAAAATATGCCATACCTGTCCATTCTGAATTTACAGCAGAAACTTTACCACTAGCAGGAGTATACGAATTAGTTAAAACTGAAAGTAACGGTGTTGAAATTAAGGTATTAGAAGGTTTAGAACGATTTCGAACTATATATATGCATACATATCGTAATTTTTTAATTCCTCGCCTAGGAATGATGGAATGGCATTTTAAAGAATCAGCTCAAATCTTAAATAAAATTGATATGTATAAATTAATGCGTGACAATTCAGGATTTACAGCAAATAGGTTGGTTTCACTTGTTTTATCAACTATTAAAGAGGAGGAACATATATGATTAGCACTCAAAACATTTCATTGAATTCAAAAGTTATTCAAATGAATGGAAATATAGTCAGTGATATGGATGGAGAAAAAGTAATGTTAAGTATAGAAAGTGGTAATTATTATAATTTAGGAGAAATAGGTGGACAAATATGGGATTTAATAAGAACTCCACTAGAAATTAATGAAGTGGTTGCAAACTTATTAATAACTTATCAGGTTGAAAAGGAAGAATGTGAACAACATGTTTTATCCTATATCGAACAATTAAATAAAGAGGGGCTAATTCAAATTATTTAGCTTGAAGCAAAAATAGTAATAGGAGGATAGTGAATGTTACTTTTCCAAAAGATAAAAACATTTATTATTTTGGATAATAAAACAAAATTCTTGTTTTTGGAGGCGTTTATTTTTTTAGCGTGGGCTCGGATACTTAAGGCTATGAAGTTTTCTAAGATAGCCCCTTTACTGGGTAAACATATGGAAGAAACATCATTTGAATACAATTCTTCGGATGTAAAAATTTTAAGGAATGTATCAGATGCTATTTATATCATGAGTAAATATACATTTTGGGAAAGTAAATGTTTAGTCAAGGCGATTGCTGGAATGAAAATGCTTCAGAGACGTAGTATTGACAGTACCCTTTATTTGGGTACGGCAAAAGATGAAACAGGAAGCATGATCGCTCACGCTTGGCTTCGAAGCGGAGCATTGTATATAACTGGGGCTGAAGAAATGAAGAGATTTATCGTTGTCGGGAAATTTGCAAAACGTATTAGTGAACATGGATAAGAGGGGAATACTGTGGAAAACATTTTTAAAGAAAACATAAATCAATTTACTAAAGAATTAAAACTTCTTCTTTCTTTTTTTAAAAAAGAAAGTGATGCAACTTTATTTAATAATAGGTATTTTGAGGATATTAATTGGAACAGTTTTATCCAATTGTCTATACATCACCGTGTTTTCCCCTTTATTTATAAAAGATTGAAAGAATTAAAGGGTGATTATATTCCTGCTACCGTTCTCCAAGAATTTTCCCGCATTTATCAAAAAAATATTTTTCGAATGCTTCATTTAAGTGGAGAAACACAAAAAATCTCAAAGCTATTTTCAAACAATCAAATCCGTACCCTGTTTTTAAAAGGTCCTGTTCTTGCTGCTGACCTATATGGTGATATTTCTTTACGCACATCTGCTGATTTAGATATTTTAATTCCAATAGAAAAACTTAATCAAGCGGAGGAAATTCTTTTAAATGAAGGGTACATTAAGGATGAGTATATTTCAACAGTATTAAATGACTGGAAATGGAGGCATCATCATTTTACCTTTTTTCACCCACAAAAGGATGTAAAGGTTGAAATACATTGGAGGCTAAATCCAGGACCCGCTAAAGAACCAAAGTTTGATGACCTATGGAAAAGGAAGAGAGTAAGTTCCTTATCAAGCGAGCTTATTTATACTTTAGGTCTTGAAGATTTATTTTTATTTCTTGTTTCACATGGAGCTCGTCATGGATGGTCGAGACTTCGCTGGTTAGACGATATAAAACAGATAATAGAATCTGAAATTAATTGGAAAAAGACTATAAATCTACTTAAGAATTTTCATTATTATGATGTAGGTGGCCAAGCGCTATATTTAGCTTTCCATCTATTAGATGCTAAGGTAACACCCGATTTGAGTAAGATGATAAATAGAAAACGGACAAAGCAACTCAGTTTAGACGCTTTGTTTTATATAAAGCAAATGATTAATCTTCACACAGACCCGGTGCCCAAGGAAGTGTCTGAATATCATAAAAGGCATTTATTTTATTTAATGTCAATTAATCAAAAATTTTTCTTTGTTTTAAGTTTTTTATATCCATATCCAGAAGATGCAGAATTTCTACCCTTACCTAAGGCTTTTCACTTTTTATATTTTCCATTGCGCCCGGTTATTTACCTTTTAAGGAAAACAAAGCTGCGTTCAGAAACTAGGAGGGCCTAACCATTGAATCAAGTTCTTTACTATTTTAAAAGATTGTACTCTTATTCTGGAAATATTCTATACTTTAATATTATTGGAATGGGATTTGTAAGTTTCCTTGAAGGAATAGGGATCCTACTATTAGTACCAATGATAAGCTACAGTGGAATAATAAAAAATGATTTTGGGGAACTTAAGTTTCAAAAATATTTATTTTTTCTTCACGAACTCCCTAAAACTCAAGCATTAATTTTGATTTTAGCATTTTTTATATCATTGGTGATTGTTCAAAATTTGATACAGCGTAACTTAGCTATTAGAAATGTAATGATTACTCAAGGATTTATTCGTTTATTAAGAATGGAGACCTATGACTCCTTATTAAAATCTAATTGGGGATTATTTACAAAGGAAAAGAAAGCAGATTTAATTAACGTTATGACCATGGAACTTGCTCGAGTCTCCGGAGGTATTATCCAAACCCTATTGTTACTAACCTCACTTGTCTTTACAAGTATACAAATTGTTTTAGCAATCTGGTTATCAATAAAACTTACTTTTTTAGTATTGATTTCTGGACTTATTCTAGCTATCTTTTCGAGAAAATACATAAAACAATCAAAGATTTTAGGTTCAAAAACATCGGCTTTAGCCCAAGAGTATCTTGGAGGAATAACGGATCAATTAAATGGTATTAAGGATATCAAGAGTAATACGTTAGAATTATCTCGTATAAATTGGCTTAGTACATTAACTAAAGGAATGATAGAAGAACAAATTGAGTATACTAAATTGAAAACATCTTCACAGACATTGTATAAAATTTCATCAGCTTTATTAATTTCTGTATTTATATTTACTTACCTCATGATTATTGATAAACATCCTGAACAATTTTTATTAATATTAATTATTTTTTCAAGATTGTGGCCCAGACTTACAGAAATCCAATCAAGTGCGGAACAAATAGCAACAACAGTTCCCGCGTTTAAGGCATTAAGAGATTTACAAAGAAAGTGTCGGCAATCAGCTGAAATTAACGATAATACTATTTACAAACGTATTAAGCCTTTAATTATTGAAGAAGAAGTAGAGTGTCGTGAAGTATATTTCCGATATGATGGTCACGATAAAAAATATGCTCTTCAAAATATTAATTTGAAAATTCCAATTAATAGTATGACCGCAATTGTAGGCCCATCAGGTGCTGGAAAAAGTACATTAATAGATATTCTAATGGGGTTAAATAAGCCTGAACAAGGTGAAATCCTTATAGACGGAAAGGTGATTAATGAACACAACCTGTTGTCACTAAGGCAATCAATTAGCTACGTTCCACAGGAACCTTTTTTATTTAATGCTAGTATCAGAGACAATTTATTAATGATAAGCCCAAATATAAGTGAAGATTATATATGGGAAGCTCTTGATTTTTCAGCAGCAGCTGAATTTGTGAAGGAATTACCCAATGGTCTAGATACCATTGTTGGAGATAGAGGGATAAGACTATCAGGGGGAGAGAGGCAGAGACTGGTACTCGCTCGTGCTATATTACGTAATCCGTCAATACTTGTCTTAGATGAAGCTACCAGTGCATTGGACTCTGAAAACGAAGCAAAGATTCAGTATGCCATTGAAAAGCTAAAGGGAAGAATGACTGTTATTGTAATAGCCCATAGACTTTCTACGATAAAAAATGCTGATCAAGTTATTGTTTTAGAAAACGGGAAAATGGTACAACAAGGAAAATTCAGCCAACTTGCAACTGAACAAAAGGGAATGTTCAGTAAACTACTAAAAAAACAAATGGGAATTAGCGTTTAGTTTTGGAATTAACCTACTTATTGGTCCCCTATCTAAGTTAGAATTTTATGGTTATAGGAATTGACATGTTCTTAATAAAGAAATAAAATAATAATATAGAATTGTAAACTGTAGTTTCAAGGTGCATTTTATTATTTTTTTGGAACTGTTGTTCAATATTTAGAACGAAAATTTTTAAAAAATTTATGTCAATTATAAAAGGTGGTTTAATGCAAAGCTTAAATCAAAATAATGCAAACAGTAAGAGGGCAAAGGAAATTAATTTAAGAGAGATATTCACAGTTCTAAAGAGGAACCTTTGGATAATTATATTAGTTACAGTTTTAGCAGGGATAGCAGGAGTAGTATTAAATAATGCCTCTACTACACCTTTATATGCATCTTCATCAAGAATTATTATTGGGGCAGATGAAGAATCTAGAAAAACGCTTCAGGTTATAGTAAAAGACTCGGTAATATTAGATAAAGTTATTAATCAACTAGGGCTAAATTCATCAGCCGAGGAATTAGCAGGAAAAATTACTGTTGCTAGTGTTGATTCATCTCAGGTAGTTAGTATAACTGTGATTGATCCTAATCCTATGCAGGCAGCAAACATAGCAGATACCACGGCTCAAATTTTTAGGGATGAAGTACCAAATATAATAGGCCAAGATTATGTTCGACTATTATCTAAGGCAAAGGTAAATCCTGTTCCAATTAACCAAAAGAACAACAATAAGCTTTATCTTGGCATAATTGGAGGGCTTATAGTTGGAATCGGATTAGCATTTTTATTAGAGTCGTTTGACGACAGGCTACGACCTAATAATGATATTGAAAACCTACTAGGTCTTCCCTTTTTAGGAAGGGTTCCAAAAGTAAACAAAAGGAATGTAAAAAAGAGAAGTATGAATTTTCAATTAGAATCTAGAGGTGAGAATATTGGTCTTAAATAAAATTCGAAGATTTTGGTCGGCAGAAAAAAAAACAATAATTGCACACACTCATCCGGATTCTATGATTTCTGAGCAATTTAGAATGATCCAAACCAATATGAAATTCATCATGCTTGAGCAAAAAAGTCGTACTATATTAATTACTTCTTCAGGAGATGGTGAGGGAAAATCTACAATTGCGACTAACCTTGCTGTTTCTTTAGCACAGCAAAAGAAAAAAGTTCTGCTAATCGATGGGAATTTAAGAAAGCCTGCACTACAGTCTTTCTTCAATACTTCCAATGCCAATGGGTTAACAGATGTCCTTACAGGAAGATTATCTCTTTCGGAGGCTGTTTTTCATACTGAAGTTTGGAGGTTGGATTTACTAACGAGTGGATTGGCCCCGTTTAATCCAGTTGAATTAATTGGTTCACAACGAATGGCAGAGCTCCTTATTAAGGTAAAACAAACTTATGATGTCATTTTAATAGATTCCAATTCAGTCCTAGAGGTAACAGATACTAAACTTCTTGCAAGCCAGTGTGACGGGGTTATACTGGTAACTCAAAATGGAAAAACCAAATTAGAAAAAGCTGCTGAGGCAAAGAAAGTAATTGAATTTGCCAAGGCAAAAATTGTTGGTGTAGTTTTAAATAAATAGTAAGAATAAATTTTTTTTAAACGGATTGTTCGTTATTGGAAACATAAGTATGTTTTATTGTTGTTTGAATAATTTGGAGATGTCTCCTTTCCAATATCAATGGAGGCACTCGGTCATGCTGTGGGTAAAAGCCTTAGACGCCGGTCGTCAAGAGTGTGATGTGAGGGAGGGTTAGATGCCCTATTTTTATATAAAAAATTTTTATTTATGTGTTCTTTATGGAGAACTTATAATTAAAAATTTTTTGAGGAAGTGATTTTTTGAAGAATGTTAATGTATATCCAAAATGTATAAAAAAGGCAGTCAGATATATTAAACAAGATGCATCTAGAGATCAATTGGTTGAAATAAAGAAAGTGATTGACATTGCCATACGAAAAAGATAAAAACAGTGAATTAATTTACCTATACTACTGAAAAATCCAAGGGGGGGTTAGATGTCATATCAACAACGAATATCCTTATTTATTTTTATAGATTCATGCATAGTATTAACTGCTATATTTATTAGTTGCTTTTTAGTGAATGGAACTATTCAGGTTATAACTTTTCCGATTGTATTAAGTTGTATTGTTATATTATTAAGTCATTATATATTATCACTTAAATTCCATTTGTATAAAAAAGCCTGGGAATATGCGAGTGTTGGAGAATTATTAAGTATTTTAAAGATCGTAACAATTTCAGTCCTTCTTGCAGCGATTTTCCAGCAGTTGATTGTTAAGGATATGTTCTTTCGCCTATTAACAGTAACTTGGTTACTAAATATGTCTATTATTGGAGGATCAAGATTTTGCTGGCGTATGCTACGAGATTCACATCTTAATAAAATCGATAATAAAAAAAGAACATTGATTGTCGGTGCTGGGTCGGCTGGGACCATGGTTGCGAGGCAATTATTACAAAATAAAAAAGTAGATTTATTACCAGTGGCATTCATTGATGATGACTTTAAAAAACAAAGACTTGATATTTTAAGTATTCCCGTAGTTGGCGGCATCGGCCAAATTGAGACCGCTGTAACAACTTACGATATCGAAAACATTATAATTGCTATTCCATCACTAAGTAAGAAAGAATTAAATACTATTTTTCAAGAATGTGCTAAAACAAATGCCAAAACGCAAATTTTGCCTATGCTAGAGGACTTGATGACAGGAAAAGTAGCTGTTAGTCAATTTCGTGATGTGCAGGTCGAGGATTTACTTGGAAGAGAACCTGTTGAATTAGATATAAATAGTATTTCAGATAATATCAAGAATAAAGTTGTTTTAGTTACCGGTGCTGGTGGATCTATCGGATCAGAAATCTGCAGGCAGGTAGCAAAATTTAATCCTAAAACACTTCTCTTAGTAGGACATGGTGAAAATAGCATTTATTCTATTGAAATTGAATTAAAAGAATCAAATAAACATTCTGAGATTGAATTTGTTCCTGTAATTGCGGATATACAAGATGAAAAGAAAATGATGTCAGTTATGAGTACCTACTTACCTGATATAGTCTATCATGCGGCTGCACATAAGCATGTTCCTTTAATGGAGGCTAATCCGGAAGAGGCTGTCAAAAATAATATCATAGGAACAATGAATGTAGCAAAAGCTGCGAGCTGGAATGGTGTTAAGACTTTCGTTATGATTTCAACTGATAAAGCAGTGAACCCAACCAGTGTTATGGGGGCAGCAAAAAAGTTAGCTGAAATGATTATCCAACATATGGACCAACAAAGTAATACAAAATTTGTTGCCGTTCGTTTCGGAAATGTATTGGGAAGTAGAGGAAGTGTAATTCCATTATTTAAAAAACAAATTGAAAAGGGAGGACCCGTTACGGTTACCCATCCTGAAATGATTCGTTATTTTATGACTATTCCAGAAGCATCGAGACTAGTGCTTCAAGCAGGGGCCCTTGCTAGCGGAGGGGAAATTTTTGTATTAGACATGGGCGAACCTGTTAAAATTGTAAATTTAGCAAAAAATCTTATTAAACTCTCGGGTAATTCTATTGAAGAAATTGGGATTGAATTTTCAGGTATTAGGCCAGGGGAAAAGTTATTTGAAGAATTATTAAAAGAAGATGAGGTTCACGAGCAACAAATATACCCAAAAATATATATAGGAAAAACTTCCGAACTATTAATACAAGAAATCGAGGAAATAATTTTAACATACTCTAGCATGGGGAAAGAAGAAATCAGGGCTAGACTCATTGATCTTGGTAACTATAAAGTAATGTCTGAATCAAAAGATTCAGTTTCAGTTTAAATGGGTTCATAAGATGAACTAGAACATAACCCAGTGGAAAAAGGAAAGTTGAAGGTATTAAGTGGAGTGTTAAAGTCCTTGGAAATGGATGATATTAATTACATATGTAAAAAGACGGTGAGGATTAGGATAAGCGATATGGTGTGCTCGGAATTTTATCTGTGATGAACCATGTGCTGTACTTTTGGAAGATGATATTGTAAGCAAAGAAACCATGTTTGAAGTAGTTAATCGACCAATATGAAAGATATAATGCATCGATTCTTTTGTACAATGAGTTCCTGATAATGAAGTAATCCAGGACCGGGATAGTGAGGGAATGAAGAGTAACAACCGTTCAATAGTGTTAATAGATTAATGAAAAAAGCTAAAAAGCATATGCTCCTTCAAAACCTGCAATACTAGGTATATATATTCTGAATCGAGTATATTCGATATATTGAAAAATAAACATCTGGTGGTGGTGGGAACGACTTACGGATGATATTGCTGTTTTAAAACAATTTGAAGCTGTTTATGCATACGATAGAGGATTTAAGGTCATAGGTATTAGACTTCCTTTCATCTATTTTGGAAAAAGAGCTTATTAGGTAGTTAATTAAAAAGGTGGAAGAAAAATGCAAAAGAAGGTTTTATTCTGTGCAACGGTGGATTATCACTTTAAAGCATTTCATTTACCATATTTAAAATGGTTTAAAGAGCAGGGATGGGAAGTTCATGTTGCAGCATCTGGTGAATTGAAACTTCCTTATGTAGATAAAAAACATAATATTCCCATACAAAGAACTCCCTGGACTAAAGAGAATTTGGCAGCTTACAAAGATCTTAAAAGAATAATAGATAAAAATCAGTACAAGATTATCCATTGCCACACACCAATGGGGGGAGTCCTTGCAAGATTAGCTGCTAGAAATACGAGAAAGTATGGAACAAAGGTCATATATACGGCTCACGGCTTTCACTTTTGTAAAGGTGGCCCATTAATCAACTGGATTCTCTATTATCCAATTGAGAGATTACTTTCAAGGTTTACAGATTGTCTGATTACCATAAATCAGGAGGATTATCACTTGGCAACAACTCATAGTTTCAAAGCTAAATTAATCAAACATGTCCATGGTGTGGGAGTAAATACTGAGTTTTTTAAACCCGTGGAAGTAAATCAGAGAATTTTGTTAAGGACTAAACATGGTTATCGGTCTGATGATTTCCTGATGTTTTATGCTGCTGAATTTAATAAGAATAAGAACCAAAAATACCTCATTGAGTCATTAGCAGCTATTAAGGATAAAGTCCATAAGGTAAAGTTGTTGCTGGCTGGTGATGGACCATTGTTAAGGGATTGTCAAGACCTAGCACAAAAACTAGGGATTAGGGAAATGGTTGACTTTCTTGGGTATCGATCTGATATTGATATACTTTTAAAAATGAGTGATATAGCGGTTGCATCAAGCCTTAGAGAAGGGCTTCCGGTAAATATTATGGAAGCAATGGCTTGTGGCTTACCTGTCATCGCAAGTATAAACCGAGGGCACTCTGAACTTGTAAAGGATGGTAAAAATGGTTACCTTTTATCCCATGAAGATTTCACACAGTTTTCTATAAGGTTACTAGAAATTTACCAATCAAAGGATTTGTGTGAAAAAATGGGTTTAATGAGTGAAAATATTGTAAAAAAATATTCACTTTCACAAGTTAGATCAGAATTATTCGAGATTTACTCAGGTTATATGGAGGATACAGATGAAGCCAAAAGTAAGCATAATCGTTCCTATATATAATGTAGAAAAGTATTTGAGTAGATGTTTAGATAGTTTATTAGCCCAAACATTGAAGGAAATAGAGATAATTGCTATTAATGATGGTTCCAGTGATAATAGTTTGGAAATTCTGAAAATGTATGGACTAAAGGATAGTAGGATTAAAGTTATTAATAAGCTAAATGGAGGGGTTTCCTCAGCGAGAAATGTGGGCATACAGCACGCCATTGGAGAGTTTATTGGCTTTGTGGATCCAGATGATTGGGTGGATCACGACATGTATGAAGTCATGTATAAAAACGCAGTAAGTCAAAAGGCAGATATTGTTATGTGCTCATATGTCCGCGAGTTTGAAAATCACTCGAAAATAAAGAACTTTAAACTGCCGGCTAAAATTCGCTATCTAGATGAAGAAGTTAAATTAAAGGTTTTGAGACGTTTGATTGGACCGTTAAATGAAGAAATGGCAAATCCGGAGCTCCTCGATGCATGGGGCACAGTCTGGTCAAAAATATACCGTACAGAGATAATCAAATATCATCATTTAAGTTTTATTGACCTTAATAAAATCGGTACGAATGAAGACACTTTATTTAACATTGAAGCAGTTTATTATGCAAACTGTTTTTTATTCTTAAATAAACATTTTTATCATTATTGGCGTGCCAATAACACTTCTGTGACTTCTGGGTATAAACCAAACTTAATGAACCAGTGGTTGTACCTCTTTAATTATATCGAAACCTTTTTATTAGATAAAAATTTAGAAGAAAGTTTTTACAGGGCTTTAAACAATCGAATTTGTCTAAATACTCTTGGTCTTGGATTAAATACAATATGCAAGGACAATAGAACTTCTACATTTTTTAAGATAAAGAAGATAAATATGTTTTTACAAGAAAAAAGAATTAAGCACTCTTTTAAACAATTAGACTTATCTCAATTTCCAATTGTTTGGAGAGTGTTTTATTTTTGTGCCAAAATTCGCTTTGCTTCTGGATTCTTTTTTATGTTGAATTCTATTGATTATCTTAGAAAAATTATTAGATAGGAGAACGGACTTTGAAACCAATTCGGATTCTTCAGGTCGTAACAATCATGAATCGTGGTGGTCTTGAAACAATGTTGATGAATTACTATCGGCAAATGGACCGTAATAAGATTCAATTTGACTTTATGGTTCATCGTGACGAGGAAGGGCATTATGATCAAGAAATATTGAACCTTGGAGGCAAGATATTTCGAATGCCTCCGATCAGGCCTGGAAATTATAGTATATATTTTGATCTTCTTGATGAATTCTTTAAAGAACATAGAGAATATAAGGTGGTACATTCCCATAACAACGAAAACAGCAGCTTTGTATTAAAAGCTGCAAAAAAAGCTGGAATTCCCTGCCGAATTGCACATAGTCATTTAAGCGATTTAGGAATTGACTTAAAAATACCATTTCGTTTATATGCAAGATATTATCTGAGGAATAATCCAAACAATTATTTTGCTTGTTCGAAAAAGGCGGGTCAATGGCTGTTTGGAAAAAAAATTGCTAATTCTAAAGAACTGAGAGTTCTTAACAATGCAGTTAACGTGAATGAGTTTAAATTTGATGAAACGGTTAGAAAGAATATCAGAGACCAACTTGGTATTAAGGATGAATTAGTATTAGGACATATAGGTAGATTTAATAAACAAAAAAACCATGAATTTCTAATAGAAATTTTTAAAAATGTTCATCAAAAATGTCCAAAGGCCTTGTTGCTTTTAATTGGGGAAGGAAATTTACGAACATCAATCGAAAAGAAAGTAGCAAATTTGGGTTTATCTTCTCATGTTAGATTCTTAGGGATTAGAAGTGATGTATCAAATCTTATGCAAGCAATGGATTTATTTGTTTTCCCATCATTGTTTGAAGGATTGCCAGTTGTAATGGTCGAGGCTCAGGCCGCTGGATTAAAATGTATAGTTTCGGATGAAATAACTAAGGAAAGTGATATTACAGGTAGAGTGGAATTTATTAGTCTTAACAAGTCACCAGATTATTGGGCAAAACAAATTCTTTTCACTTCCTATGAGCATGCTGATACCTCAGAATATTTTAAGAAAAATGGATATGATTCTGTAACGATGGCAGACTGGTTAGCAAATTTTTATAAAGAGTATTACTCATTGGAAGTAAAATAATATATTGGAGGTGAATATATGTCCCCTATGCTTACGGTTTTTACACCTACATATAATCGTGCCTATACCTTACATTTATGTTATGAAAGCCTGAAAAGACAAACATGTAAAGAATTTATATGGCTAATTATTGATGACGGGTCCAGTGATAACACTAGAGAATTAGTTGAAAGTTGGATTTCTGAAAAGGCAATTACAATTCAGTACCACTATCAAGAAAATCTAGGTATGCATGGAGCGCATAATTCCGCATACGAACTTATTCAAACTGAGCTCAATGTTTGTATTGATTCCGATGATTATATGCCTGATCATGGAGTTGAAAAAATACTTTCTCATTGGAGAACGTACGGCAGTGAAAAATATGCGGGTTTAGTTGGACTCGATGCTAGTCACGATGGGAAAATTATCGGAACGCAAATTCCGGAAAATGTTAGGGAATCTACACTTTCCCAACTATATGCTAAATACAAGGTTAGAGGTGACAAGAAACTGGTTTATCGGTCTGAATTGACACGAAAAACGCCTCCTTATCCAATCTTTCCAGGGGAGAAGTACTGCCCTTTAAGCTATAAGTATATTCTTATTGATCAAGAGTATCCATTACTTGTTATGAATGAAATACTTTGTTATGTGGAATATTTAGCAGATGGTTCTAGCATGAATATTATCAAACAATATAAGAGAAACCCTAGGGGTTTTTCATTTTTTAGAAAGGTTGCAATGCAATATGCACCTTCATTTAAGGAAAAATTCAGGGAATCCATTCATTATGTATCTAGCAATATCATGTTAAAAAATACGAAGTTTTTGTATGAGTCTCCATCAAAATTCACTACTCTACTTGCAACTCCTTTTGGTGCAGTACTTTATTTATATATTAAGAGAACAGGAAAGGCAACTGTTTTAAAAGGTAATTAATAGAAGGGACTCTAAATCAATGGCAATTTTATGGGCTAACCTTATAATTGTTTATTTATCTTCGTTTTTGGCACGATACTTTTCAAAACCAATGCCGATGGAACCATTTGTTAAACCAAATAAAATTCTTATTTTTGTCTCGATACTTATATTAGTTCTAATTTCGGGTCTTCGAAATAATATAGGGGACACTTTTTTTTATATGCATGGATACACTGTACGAAAACATGATTTGAATAGTTTTGAATTTAAAGGGGATTTTGGATTTGAATTACTCCAAGTCCTTTTATATAAAATATCAGATAATCCTCAGTTACTTGTTTTTACAACGGCATTAATAACAAACGTCCTTGTAGTCCTTGTTTTATATAAGTATTCGAGAATGATAGAAATAAGTTTATTTGTTTTTATAGCTTCCGGTATGCATACGGTAACAATGAATGGAATAAGACAATCACTTGCAGCAGCTATTGTTTTTGCAGCAACTAAGTATTTACATAATGGAAAATGGTTTAAATTTATTTTAGTGGTTTTATTAGCATCTACAATTCATCAGACTGCTCTCATTTTTATTCCTATATATTTTATTGTTCGCAGAGAAGCTTGGACAAAATCTACATTCATTATTTTGATGATAGGAGTGGGAATTACCTTTGGATTTAATGAATTCTCAAAATTACTATTCAATGCAATTGAAAATACAAAATATGGGCATTACAGCAACTTTACTGAAGGCGGAGCAAATAAAATAAGGGTATTAATAACGGCTGTTCCTTTGATAATTGCTTTTTTTGGCAGGAAAAAACTTAAAGAATTATGGCCGAATAGTGATTATGTAATAAATTTAACTACTTTGGGAGTAGTATTTATGATTATAGCCTCGCAGAATTGGATATTTGCAAGATTCAATATTTATTTTGGTTTATATAACCTTATTTTGTTTTCATGGATTTTAAAATTGTTTACGAAACAAAGTCAAAAACTAATTTATTATAGTCTTTTATTATTTTATATAAGTTATTTTTATTACGAACACGTAATTTCTCTGAATATTGTATATAAGAGTGATTATTTAATTTGGTAAAAATACTTTTAAAAAGGAATACGATTTATAATGAAAAAAACAGAATTGTACGGTGATTTATCTAAACAAGCCTTTATAGAAATATTAAGGAGTATTTATTTAAAAGGTAATGAATCAGATGATATTAAAGTTATAGAATTAATAGAGGAAATTAAACAACAAATTTTAATTTTTCGTAAATGAAAAAATTTTTATCAGGGAGGTGTCAATGAATGAAACGGTTATTTGATTTTTTAATTTCATTAATATTGTTTGTATGCCTATTCCCGTTTTTCTTCTTCATTGGATTGATTGTCAGATTAAAGCTTGGCTCCCCCATAATCTTTAAACAGATGCGACCAGGTTTAGATGGAAAACCATTTAACTTGTATAAATTTCGAACGATGACTGAAGAAAGAGACATTAATGGACAACGCGTACCAGATTATATGAGGTTGACACCATTTGGGCAATTTCTAAGAAAATATAGTTTAGATGAATTCCCACAGTTAATAAACGTTATAAAAGGAGATATTAGTCTAGTGGGACCAAGACCCTTACTAATGGAATACCTCCCGCTTTATACAAAAGAGCAAGCAAAGCGTCATAATGTTAGACCAGGTATAACGGGATGGGCACAAATCAACGGCCGAAATGCCATAACATGGGAGGAAAAATTTGAATTAGATGTTTGGTATATAAATAATCGTTCCTTTTCATTAGATTTAAAAATTTTATTTTTAACTACAATTAAAGTTATTCGATCAGAAGGTATAAACCAGTCGGGGAATACCACAATGGAACACTTTACTGGGTCAAAAACTACAATTAGAGGTGACCATGGATGAAAATCGTCATTATTGGTCATGGTGGTCATAGTAAAGTTATTAGCGATTTGATTATTTCTCAAACAAACAGTTATGAAATTGTTGGGGTTTTAGATGATAAATTTATAGAGCTTAAACAGATAGGAAACGTTATTTATGGTCCTATATTATCTGCAATACAATTTGCAGAAAACTTTAAGGATATCAAATTTATTATCGCTATTGGGGATAATATGATACGAAAGAAAATTGTTAAAAGATTGAACATTGCTGACGAGCATTATATTACTCTAGTTCATACGTCTGCAGTTATAAGTCCTGCCTCAAAAATAGGATACGGTACAGTAGTGCTACCTAACGCGGTAATAAATGCTGAAAGTGAAATTGGTCAACATTCAATCATCAATACGGGAGCGATAATAGAACATGATTGTAAAATTGGTAATTTCATCCATTTGTCCCCGAGAGCAACCCTAACAGGAGCGGTTCAAATTGATGATGGTGTTTCGATCGGAGCTGGTGCTACAATCATACCTAACATAAAGATTGGGGAATGGTCGATTATTGGGGCTGGAGCTACAGTGATTAACAATATCCCATCCTATTGTACGGCGATGGGAGTTCCAGCAAGAGTTAAGAAAGGTAATGAGGGTGAGTTTATTGCTAAATACAACATATAAAGAAAGGATTTTCCTTTCTTCCCCGCATATGAGCGGGAATGAGCTTAAATATATAAATGAAGCATTTCAGACGAATTGGCTTGCCCCATTGGGTCCAAATGTCGATGCCTTTGAAAAGGAACTAGCCAACCATGTAGGAGTCAATGAAGCAGTGGCCGTAAGCTCGGGAACTGCAGCAATTCATTTGGCTCTTTCTTTATTAGATGTAAAAAAAGGAGACAAAATATTTTGTTCGAGCCTAACATTTATTGCAAGTGCTAACCCTATTATTTATCAAGGAGCAGAGCCAGTATTTATTGATTCCGAGCCTGAAACATGGAATATGTCTCCCCAGGCACTAAAAAGAGCGTTTAAGAAAGCAGCATCTGATGGAAAGCTTCCCAAAGCAGTAGTAGTGGTTAATTTGTATGGTCAAAGTGCAAAGATGGATGAAATTATTTCGCTTTGTGATGAGTATGATGTCCCAATTATCGAGGATGCGGCAGAATCCCTTGGTTCAACCTATAAAGGGAAGGCAAGTGGGACGTTTGGTAAATTTGGAATATACTCATTTAATGGTAACAAAATTATCACAACTTCTGGTGGAGGTATGCTTATTTCTAATGATTCTGACTTATTAAGAAAAGCTCGTTTTCTCGCCACTCAAGCCCGTGATCCTGCTCCACATTACCAACATAGTCAAATAGGTTTTAACTACCGTATGAGTAATATATTAGCTGGAATTGGAAGGGCACAATTGCAGGTGTTAGAAAACAGAGTTCATGCAAGGAAATCCATATTTGACAAATATAATCTTGAGCTTTCTAATTTACCTGGTTTTTACTTCATGCCTGAATTAAAGGAAACCACTTCTAATCGCTGGCTTACAGCACTTACAATAGATAAATATGAATCCGGAGTATCAGTGAAGGAGTTGTTAAATGCCTTAAGCGAGGAAAATATTGAAGCTCGCCCAGTTTGGAAACCACTCCATTTGCAGCCTGTCTTTCAAGGGGTTCAGTATTATCCACATAGTCCAAATGATAGTATCTCAGACCTTTTATTTGAAAGTGGAATTTGTTTACCATCTGGTTCTAATATGACTGATGATGATCTTTTAAGGGTGATTCAATGTATTAAAGATGTAGTAAATTCTAAGAAGAAAAGACCCAAAACTTAATAACCACGAATTTATTGACTAAACGGGGTATGTATAAATGATAGGGAAAAATATATATGAAATACGAAAAAAAAGGAGATTGACTCTATCGGAACTTGCCGAACGTGCTGATATCTCAAAATCCTACCTAAGTAACATTGAAAGAAATCTAAATCAGAATCCCTCAATTCACGTGGTAAAAAAAATAGCAAATGTATTAAATGTCGACATGAAGACCTTGCTCTATAGTGAAATATCACAAGAGGATTTGCAAATACCTGATAAAGAATTAATGGATTTAGTAAATGAGTTAAAAGACTCGGGTATTGATAAAAAAGAATACAAGACTCTAATTGAATTTATTAAATGGCAAAACCGCAATCTAGGCACACAAAAATAAGTTAGATGAGGATATCTATATGAGTATAGTTAAAAGTAAGATTCCTAAAACTATTCATTACTGCTGGTTTGGTGAAAAAGAAAAGCCAGACATAGTAAAAAAGTGTATAAATAGTTGGAAGAAAGCTTTGCCAGATTACCAGATTATTGAATGGAATGAAAAGAATTTTGATATAAACTCTAATTCCTATGTAAAAGAGGCATATCGGTCTGGAAAATTTGCCTTTGTAAGTGATTATGCGAGGGTTTTTGCGTTATATAAGATTGGTGGTATTTACCTAGATACAGATGTGGAAGTATTTAAGTCGTTTGATAGTTTTCTCCATCATTCTTCATTCTGGGGATTTGAACAAGAGAACTACATTGCCACAAGTACAATTGGGGCAGAAAAAGGTAATAAGATAATTAAATTATTTTTAGATTTTTACCAGGATAAGGAATTTAAAAAAAGTGACGGTACTTATAGTGATTTTACAAATGTAGCGGTTATTACTAAGATATTGGGGGAATTCGGGATAAAAACCAATGGTGAATATCAAGAAATCGAAGGGGGAAATGTTTTTTATCCTCAAACATATTTCTCTCCTTATGATTATATCAATTGTCGAAAGTTTATAACTGAAAATACATATGCAATGCATCACTTCTATAAGAGCTGGCTTCCTCTTAAGGCAAGAATTAAAGGAAGAATAAAATTACTATTATCAAAAATCATAGGAGGAAATAATATTGCTCGATTAAGGAAAATTTATCAATAAATATATTCCTTTAGGAGAATAAGTTTAATGACAATTTTAAAAAAAATAATATGTACATTTTTTTCTGAATTTAGGAATCGTGGAGTTTATATAACTATAATTATGTACCTGTCCCATTTAATAGGAATATTAAGGGGCTTTTTTTATAAGTCCATTTACTATAAAAATATTAAATCATCTATTTTTTCTTTACAAACTAAAAGCAGGATAGAAATTTTTAATAAAAATTCAATTTTGAATATAGGTAAGTTTGTATTTATTAGGAAGAACGCCAGCATTCGGATAGATTTTAATGGTGAACTAAATATTGGAGATAATGTTTTCATTAATGATAATTGCAATATCAATTGTGTAAATCGAATTACTATTGGTAGGAATACGAAAATTGCTCCTAATGTATGTATAAATGATCATGATCATAATTATAAAAAGGCTTCAAAGGATCATTTAATACGGGGAGAAGTTTCTATTGGAGAAAATGTATGGATTGGTTCAAATGTTGTGATTTTAAGAGATACGTTCATTGGGGATAATGCAGTGATTGCAGCAGGAAGTGTAGTAAAAGGCAACGTTCCGGAGAATACATTATTTCTTAACAAAAGAGAAAATAGGAGTGTTGCATTAAAAAAGTCGGATAAAGTAGTAAATATTAAGTAATTAAGATAAAGAAGGATAAGAGGAAATATGAAAAAAAATATTTTAATTTCGGTATACAATATGGAAATTGGTGGTATTGAGAGAAGTCTTATCAACATGTTAGAAAGTTTTGATTATCAGAAATATAATGTCGATTTACTAATTTATCACCATGTTGGTGAATTAATGAAGTTAATACCAAAGTCCGTAAATATTTTACCTGAAGTTGAGAATTATTCCGTATTCCGCAAACCGGTTATCCAATGTTTAAAGGAAGGGCATTATTCTCTTTCTTTAATGAGGACCCTAGCTAAATATATTGCATTAATAAAATCAAAATTTAGGAGTTTAGAAGAAGGCTCTGGCTATATCCAAATGCAGCTTTCTTTAAAATATTCTTCATATTTCCTTCCAAAAATAGAAAAAGAATATGATGTGGCAATAAGTTATGCATGGCCGCATGATATTATTGCAAACAAAGTAAAAGCCGGAAAAAAAATAGCTTGGATTCATACAGATTATAGTAAATTAGAAATTGATAATAGGTTGGACCTAAATGTATGGAATAAATTTGATGCCATTGCTGCTGTTTCTGAGGCTTGTGCATCATCATTTTTATCAACCTATCCTTTATTGAATGAAAAGGTAAAGGTGATTGAAAATTTAACTTCACCAAACTTTATTAAGAAAATGGCTGAAGAAATAAAGATTTTTAATAATAAAAACGATTCAACCTTTAAAATCGTATCGGTTGGAAGATTGTCCTATGTAAAGGGATTTGATTTGGCCATTACTGCTCTTAAATTGTTATATGATAAAGGTTTAACCAATATTAAATGGTATGTGATTGGCTACGGTGGGTACGAAAATGAGCTAAAAGAGTTAATTACAAAAAATAACCTTGAAAATAGCTTTATTCTTTTAGGAAAAAAGACAAACCCTTATCCCTATATAAATGAATGTGATTTATATGTTCAACCATCCAGGTATGAAGGGAAGGCTGTAACCGTTTCGGAAGCTAAGATACTAGGAAAACCAATTCTAATCACGAAATATCCAACCGCAAGCAGCCAAATTGAAAATGGAGTTGAGGGAATTATTTGTGATTTAAGCAGTGAAGGAATAGCAAATGGTATTGAAGGCTTCTACCATAGCGAAGAACTAAGAAATTCTTTTATTCATAATATTAAGGATAGAGATTATAGCAATAATTATGAATTAGAAAAGCTTTACAAGATTGTGGGTTAAGGAAGGAGCGTTTGGGCATTGGCTGTTAAAGTGAGTATTATCATCCCTGTTTATAACGCGGAAAAATATATAACTCAATGTATTGAATCACTCTTAAGCCAAACCCTTAAAGAGTGTGAGTTTATATTTATTAATGATGGTTCTAAGGATAACAGTAGTGAAATTATTAATAATTATAAAAAAAGTGATAAACGAATATTATTAATAAACCAAAGTAATAGAGGCGTGAGTGCTGCGAGAAATGCAGGGCTAAAAGCTGCTTCTGGTAAATATATCGGTTTTGTAGATGCTGACGATATAGTTGAAAAGGATATGTTTAAAGTTTTATATGACACTGCTGAGAATGAAAGTTCTGACATAATTATTTCAAACTTTCAGAGTATGTTGGAAGGGCGTCGTTTCATTACTAATTATCCTTTTCCTAAAAATATTAATTTGAATTTTGAATATGTACAACAAAACATTTTGCCTTATTTTCTTAAGATGGATGATTTGAATACGGTTTGCACCAAGATATATAAAAATGATTTGATAGCCCAAGCAGCTGCTGTTTTTCCACAGGATTTAGCCTTAGGTGAAGATGGATTCTTTAATATACAGTGTTTTAGTCATGCAAAGTCTATTAGATTTATAGAGTATGTTGGATACTATTATAGGGAAGTTGAGGGAAGCGCTACAAGAGATATAGGCAAAAAAGATTACTTCAGCCAAGCGCTTGTAGTCTACAATCAAAAACTACCCGAAATTTTTATAACAAATATGGATTTGACATTCATTAGAAAGTTAAAATCAATAAAACTTATAAATTATGTAATGGCTTATTTATATATATATTCCAAACCGAGCAATGAATTAAGTTTCTTCAAAAGATATCAATATATTAAAAATATGATAAGTAATCAATCGGTTAGAGAGGCCCTACCTCAATATAAAAGTGAGATGTCTACAACATTTGGTAGGTATGAAAAATTTTTAATTAGTATGATTGAGCGCAAATCAATGACGGGATTATACTTTTTAACCGCATACAGTCGATTTCGTAATAGATAAATTTGGAGGAAAATAATATGAAAGTAATGATGTTTGCTCATGGAGGCAGTTTAAATAGAGGTTGTGAGGCAATTGTTCGATCTTCTGCTAATATCATCAAAGAAAAAGTAAACAAAGCACAAGTATATTTAGTATCAAGCAGACCTGAAACAGATGAAATCATTCCAAAAATAGATAAGATTTATGATGGCTCAGATTCACAAATTAAAAGATATTCTTATGACTGGTTTTTATCCTCGTTTAGAGTGAAGTTTTTAAATGATGAATCTTACGCCCTTGGTAGAATTCACAAAAATATAATTAATCCTATCAAGGATGCTGACATTTGCCTATCCATTGGAGGAGATAATTATTGTTATGGGGAGCAGCCAGGGTGGTATGAGGTTGATAAAAGAGTAAAAGCACAAGGGAAGAAATTAGTTTTATGGGGCTGTTCCATTGGTAAAGAGGATTTATCTGAAAGGAAACTTGAAGATTTAAAATTGTTTGATCTCATTTTAGCTCGTGAAACACTTACTTTTAACATACTAAAAAGTAACGGTTTAAATAATGTCCAATTAGTTGCTGACCCAGCATTTACAATGGAAAAGGAAGAGTTGGATTTACCTAAAGGTTGGCAAGTTGGAAATACACTAGGACTAAATTTTAGTCCACTAGTTTGGAAAAAAAATAAACAGTCCCAAGAAGCAGTTAGAGAATTAATTAACCATATTTTAAAAACAACGGATATGACTATCGCTTTAACCCCTCACGTAATAGATCTTGGAAATAATGATTTTGAAGTTTTAAATAAATTTTATGAAGAATTAAAAGATACAGGAAGAGTTCTCATTTTACCAGATCATTTAAATGCCATTCAATATAAAGGCTATATTGGTAGGATGAGATTTTTTATTGGGGCTAGGACCCATGCGACGATTGCTGCTTATTCCAATTATGTTCCTACAATGGTATTAGGTTATAGTGTAAAGTCTAAAGGGATTTCAAAAGATTTATTTGGAGAGGAAAAATTAGTCTTAGGAATTCAGGATATTTCAGATGGCAATAAGTTAAAAGCCAGCTTTGATGAAATGGTCAGGGATGAGGCAGCAATAAAACAACAACTACAAAATGTGATTCCAAAAATAAAAAAAATGTCGTATAAAGCTGTGGATTATTTAAATGAATTAATACGGTAAATCGAGGTTAATAATGGTGAAAAAAAAATTATTATTTATAATACCTAGCTTATCTGCTGGTGGTGGAGAAAAAAGTTTAGTTAATTTACTTCATCACTTGGACTATAGTCAATATGATGTGGACCTGTTTATGTTGAACCATGATGGACTATTTATGGAATTCATACCAAAAGAGGTACGTGTTTTACCTCTTCCTGAAACATATAAACTATTTTCTTTAGCATTTTTTAAATCAATTAAGGAACTTTTAATAAAAGGAAATCTTTCTATTGCATATAACAGAGTTATTTATTCTTTGAAAAATAAATATTCAAAGAATGTTTCTACTAGAGAACAATATACATGGAAGCATCTGTCCAAACCATTAGATGATTTAGAGCAAAAGTATGATGTGGCGATTGGTTTTTTGGAGAAAACATCTACCTATTTTTGTGTAGATAAAGTAAAGGCTTCAAAGAAAGTGGGATGGGTTCATATTGATTATGATAAGTTAGGTATGGATCCAAAATTTGATATTCACTATTTTAAGAGAATTGATAAAATCGTCACAGTTTCAGAGGAATGTGCAAAAATTTTTAAAGCCAGATTTCCCAGTGAGAAGAATAAAGTTGATATTATTTATAATATCGTTTCTCCATCGATGATTCATAAAATGGCCAGCCAAGCCAGTAATAATGTATATAACAGAAAAGATGAAATTATTATTTTATCGATTGGCAGGCTTCATTATCAAAAAGGATTTGAATTAGCAATTGAATCCTGCAAGAAGCTTATAGATAAAGGATACAAAATTAGGTGGTATATCATAGGAGAAGGAGAAGAACGTGAAAATTTAACGAGTCTTATAAGGGAATATAACTTAGAAGATCATTTTAAATTGTTAGGTTTAAAGTCGAATCCATACCCCTATATTAAACAAGCTGATATTTACGTCCAAACATCTAAGTTCGAAGGGAAATCTATTGCAATTGATGAAGCGAAGATATTGAATAAACCAATTATTGTAACAAATTTTAGTACAGCAAAAGACCAAATTAATCATGGTATGGATGGTTTAATTGTAGAAATGAATCCAAATTCAATCATGGAAAGTATTGAGAAAATACTTCACGATAAAGGATTAAGAAACAAGCTAATCAATAACCTAGCCAAGATGAAATTAGGGACTGAGGAAGAAATAAATAAGTTATATGCAATCATTAGTGGGTGAGAATATATGAAAAAAACAATCTTATTTGTTATGAATAAACTAGTTTGTGGTGGGGCAGAAAAATCTCTGATTTCATTACTAGAAAGCATTGATTATTCTCAATATGAAGTAGATTTGTTGTTATTTAAACAAGAAGGGTTATTTTTAAATAAGGTACCAAAACAAGTTAACCTTCTGGAGGAACCAAGTGGTTACAAGTATTTTGATATGCCGATAAAGACGGCCATTCTGAATAATGTTACAATGGGAAGATTTGATATCGCTTTATCAAGGATATTGGCGGGATATATTTTTAAAAGTGAGAAAAATATTGCAAGATGTGAGCAAAGAGTTTGGAAATATATATCTAATTCCTTAAACACAATAAACAAAAGATATGATATTGCAATTGGATTTATGGAAAAAAACCCTATATATTTTTGTATTGATAAAGTCGATGCAAAAAAGAAAATTGGGTTTATCCATTCAGATTATGAAATGTTAGGAATGGATGCCAAAATTGATAAAAACTATTTGGAAAAACTAAGTAAAATAGTTACTGTTTCAGAGGAAAGTGCTAATATACTTAAACGGAAATTTACAAATTTATCCTCAAGAATAAAGGTTATGCATAATATTGTATCCCCTAAAATAATAAAAAAATTATCCTTAGAAAATGTAAATTTCCAATCAAAAAGCATAACTATAACTTCTGTAGGAAGGCTTAATTATGTAAAGGGATATGATTTGGCTATTGATGCTTGTGAAATGTTAATAAACGATGGTTATGATATTCAATGGCTTATTATTGGAGAAGGCGAAGAGAGGAAGAAATTAGAACAATTAATAAAAGATAAAGGTTTAGAGAAAAATTTTATCTTATTAGGTATACAGGAAAATCCATATCCTTATGTGAGGAAATCTGATTTATTTGTTCAATCATCTCGTTTCGAAGGAAAATCTATTGCAATAGATGAAGCGAAAATTCTGCATAAACCTATAGTTGTTACAAATTTTAAAACAGCAAAAGATCAAATAACAAATATGGTAAATGGTATTATTGTTGAAATGGATTCCAAATCAATCTATATGGGAATAAAAACAATAATCAATAGCAAGGAATTAAGGGAAAAAATAGTAAGTAATTTAGCCATTGAGAATTTAGGAACTGAGTCCGAAATTAATATATTATATGAAATTATTAATGATAAATGAAAGGTGAATAATGTGATAACTCAAATAATATGTGGCCTATTGCTCAGTTTAATAGCTGTAACACTATTTATTGATATAATACCCAATTTTATTGACTGGTTTAAAAGGATTAGATTAGGAAGATTTGAAGATAAGAAATTATGGAATAAATTAATAACACAAAAGGGAGTAAAATGGTTGATAAAAACCCCTAGAATTAAAGTAACTGATAATACAAGACTAGTTGTAATGGATATTTTAAAAGGGAATTATAGTAAAAGTGACATACAACATTGGCAAGAAGCATCTCTTGTGTTAGGGATTTCAGAGTATTTAAAAATTAATAAGGATTTAAAGACTAAAAAAGAAGTAATTAATTTTCTGTACTCTAGATTTGATAAAGATGGAAATTGGATAAAAAGGCCAAAAAATATAGATGCAGCCATACTGGCTTACTCAATTATGAAGATAGATTTTGTTGATACCAATAAGTTTCAAAAAGCGCTTGATTTTATTTGGGATCTAATAAAAGAACATATTGGGGCAGACGGTACAGTTCAATATAGAAAATCTATGAAAAGTTACAGATATGTAGATACTATAGGATTTATTTGTCCTTTCTTAATTACTTATGGATTAAAGTTTGATAAAAAAGAATGTATTGAATTGGCAGTAAAGCAGATAAAAGAATATGAAAAATACGGGATGTTAGAAATTCATTGGATTCCAAGTCATGCTTATAAACTTGAAAATAATTTACCACAGGGATTATATGGTTGGGGAAGAGGACTTGGTTGGTTTGCAATTGGGCTTATAGATGCATGGAATGAACTTCCAAATTCAAATAAATATAAGGCTCTATTAGAAGAGAGTGTGGTAAAATTTGCGAAATCCATAATTCATTTTCAACAGAGTAATGGAAGTTGGAATTGGCAAGTTGGAAGAAGTGAATGCAGAGCCGACTCCTCTACTACTGCAACATTAGGGTGGTTTATGTTAAATGCATCAAAAATTAAAAGAATTTCAAAAGATTGTTTAGAATCCACAGACATGGCATTAAATTATTTAATGAAAGTAACTCGAAGAAATGGGGAAGTGGATTTTTCCCAGGGAGATACCAAAGATATTGGAGTATATTCTTCTTTATTCAATATTTTGCCTTTTACTCAAGGATTTTGTATTAGAATGATAAATTTAATGAAAAATTAAAATGCGGGGAAGGACATTATAAAAAAAGCAGGTAACTTTTAGAATTTATTCTTAGGAAAAGTGAATTAATGGTTATTTAAAGTCGAAGCCGGAATCGGCATATAAATGATAGTCTTAACTAGGTTTTTTCGACGGAACCAAAGAAAGGGATAAGATGAGAGTAAAAAATTCCTTAATTAATATATCAGTTGGTTTGGGAAACCAACTCATTATTACGATTTTGAGCTTCATTTCTAGAACGGTATTTATTAACAGTCTAGGTATTGAATACCTTGGTATAAACGGCCTTTTCACTAATATACTAGCGATGTTGTCCTTGGCAGAAGCAGGGATTGGCTCTAGTATTATGTATAGTCTATACAAACCAGTGGCTGAAAATGATCAAAACAAAATAAACGTATTGATGAAACTGTATAAAAAAGCATATTTGATTATTGCTCTAGTAATTTTATTACTTGGGTTATCTGTAATGCCCTTTTTAGATTTTTTTGTAAAAGATTCTAATGTTGAAAATATTAATTTTATATATTTAATTTTTTTACTAAACACAGTTGCTCCTTATTTATACATACACAAAAATTCTTTTCTAAATGTTTGCCAAAAAAATTATATTGTAACAGGAATATATTCCATTTCGTCAATCATTTCTGTCTGTTTAAAAATTGGTATTTTACATTTTACCCAAAATTATATTCTATACTTAGTAATTGACAGTATAATTACGATTTCAAATTCTATAATTGTATCAATAATTACAAATAGAAAATATCCTTTTCTTAGAAATAAAACAACAGAAAAGTTAGACAAAGAAACAACAACAAATATAATAAAAAACATTAAAGCTATAGTTTTACAAAATATCGGGAGCTACCTTGTATTTGGAACCGATAATATCATTATTTCGTCTATTGTTAGTGTTGCTGCTGTTGGCTTGTATTCAAATTATAATATGTTAATTGAAATTTTTAGGACTTTTATTAATCAAGTTTTTAACAATATATATCATAGCGTTGGAAATTTAGTAGCAAAAGAAACCAGAGAAAAGGTCTATAGATTATTTAAAATATATAGGCTATTGAATTTTTGGCTTTATTCATTAGTATCCATTTTTCTGGCTATAATACTAGAGCCATTTATTACTTTATGGTTAGGGTCAAAATTTTTAATGGGCCATGGTGTTTTGGAGATATTAATGATTTGTTTTTATGAGCGTGGAATGAGAAATTCGATTACTACCGTAAAAACAACTGCAGGAATTTTTTATGAAGATAGATATGCTCCTTTAATTCAGGCTGGAATTAATCTAGTTTTTTCTATCGTTTTAGTTAAATATATAGGCATTTCGGGTGTTTTCTTGGGGACACTTATAAGTGGACTGGCTGTACCTTTTTGGACTACACCGTATTTTGTATATAAAAGGGTATTTAATGAACCATTAATAAAATATTTTATCAACTACACTTATTATTTAATTATTGGATTGTCAGCCTTTTTAATTACAAGAATTTTATGCAATTTTATTTCGCCAGATAATGTATTTAATTTAGTATTAATTAGTTTTATTTGTTTGATTATCCCTAATATAATTTATATAGCAATTTTTTATAAGTCTAACGAATTTAAGTATCTGTTGATGATATTGAAAAATATTTTAGGGTTGTTACAGAACAAAGTGAAATTTAATAAGAAAATAAAAAATGTAGGTTAATTAGTTGCCCCGATAGCTCCAAAGTAAAAAAAAAATATGGCTGAATGCTTTAACTTTTTAGCCATATTTTTTATTATTATTAAATGCCATTCTATAATTTTTTTACCGTAACCTTTAAATTGGTATTTTGTTTATCTTTTATAAAAATAGTATTCCTATCTATTATTGATATCATTGGTTGTACAATTTCTGAAGTGGTGGTTACAGAGAGAACAATAGGTTCCAATGTATTCAGGTTGTGATTAACAATAGTTGAGTACCCATCGCCATCCGTTTGTAATGTAATGCTTGCTTTGAAGGTGTTATCAGGATCATAACCAACATAGATACCGGCATTTTCGGCTGGTAAATTGATATTAGTGAATGAATTATCTGCTGAAATAAATTTAATCATAGGATTAGCGCTATTATAATAAATCAGATTTAGTGGAGTAGTGCCAGTGTATTTAAACTTACAACTCATTAATGACAAAGTAAAGACATCTGTTACGGTAGTTTTATCATGATGAATTAAATGGGGAAAATTAGAATTAGATATTTCAATTGTACATTTGTTCAATTTAATAATACCGTTTGGTTGATTAAAGTCTGTAGCAAATAGGTAACTTATTGTACCGGCGGTCAATTCACATTCCTCTATTATCATTGTTGATTGAAAGCCTGGAGTGTTTATATTTCCAACTTTTAAAACAGTGTTTGTTAACTTTGAGTTAGAAATATATACTTCTCTGTTTTTCGTACCTAAAATAAGGTTTATCAATGTGCTGCTATTATATTCACAATTCTCTATCGTAACCTTTTCACTCTTCGTCGTACCATTTAAAGTTTGAATAGTAATCCTAAAATTGTTAAAAATACACTCATTTTGCTTATAAACCTTTATAGTTAAATCTCTTGTTGTGGTTGAATCAAAAATACAATTTTCTATTTTGTTTGCTGTAAAAGTTGGATTTACCGAAATAGTATCGTATTTGATTCGATTATTTCTGAAGGTATTGTTTAAATTGCTGTTGCCCATATTAATATTGGTAACGTCTATAAAATTATTATCGGAAACGTTTAATTGATAGGAAGTATTCCCATTAAAAGACAAGTTCCCACCATGGATACTATTCTCTGAAATATTTACATAAGAATTTCCGAAGTTAGAACTCATCAAGCCTATACTTGTTGAACAATTATAAATGAAATTTCCTCTTACATTTGCAAATAACAAACTATAAAGGTTAATCCCAATTGAATCTATATTATAAATGTGATTATTTTCAATTTGAATGGAATAGCACCCAGCTAATATTCCATTATTACTACCATAGATGAGATTATTCCTAATAACGCAGTTATCACCATATGAATCTTCTTGATTTATAGCATATCTTGTAGGATCGCTAAAAAAAGGTTTTCCGTCTAAAAAGCTATTGCTCCATTTACCGTTGTCTCTAATGACATTATGCTGAATGACATTATAGCTTCCTCCAAAGGATATTCCCCCTCTATGCCCATTGTAGATCTCATTATATTCAATTACGTTGTGGTGAGGGATTAAACCAAATTTTAATGTAATTTGTAAATTCTTGGAGGGATTTGTTTCACCTGGAAACACCATTCTTATTTTTGCAGCATTTAACGGTATGGAAATATCGGTATATATTTTTCTCTTTTTAAGAACACCGATGAAGGAGTTGTCTGCTTTGTAGAAAAAAACATCAACATCTTTAATTATTAAAGCGGTTAATCTGGTATATCCAGCTCCAGCAATCAAGAACGAGGAAAATTCAGAGTCAGTAGGTATATTTATATAGCCTGTCGTTAATGAATTTGTTGAAGAAATTAATTGGCCAGTAGAATAATCTATAGAATTTAATGTAAGATTCATATTGAATTCTGCTAATTCTCTAACTGCTGAACTGGAGAAGCTTATATTGTCTCCCATATAATCTCTTACAATACAATTTTTTACAGAACTGTATTTAGTACTTTTTCGGAATACAACACCATAGCTGCTTTCAACCATTCTTTCAGCTGTTACATTCGAAAAGCTTCGATCATCCCTGCATCCAATGATTGTGCCATTCATCAAGTGAGTATTCATTACATTTTCAAATAATATGCTGTTACCTATAAATTGGTAATAATCAGAGGTTGTCCGATTGTCAAATGGTGATTTTCGATCAGAATCATAAATAACTTTTAATGTGGAACCATTTAAGTTGAAAGTCATATTGCTAATCATTTTTATTTCTCTTGGGTAGCATAGAGCATATTGCCCTTTAGGCAACAAAACACCGCTATAACCATTGCTATATGCATATTGTAAGGCATTGTTAATTCCTTGAATATTTGCATCTGCCATTAAATAATCAGTAGCAGTATAAGGTTTATTTGGTATCCCTTGTTTGATATTCCATTTATCAAGTTCTATAAGATACACTCTTTTAGCACATCCTTTCGATCTTTCCGGGGGTTAAAGACTTTTGTAAGATTTATGGTTCATATAAATCACCTATTGTTGGAAGGGTCATAACACATAATATGGTTTTGAATTTTTTCTGTTTGGACAAGTGTTACTAAGATGTATTATTTTATAATCCATCTTATATGCTGATTTTTATAAGAATTTTGTAAAAAGGTTCTATATTTTTATTTTAGTTCCTTGATTGAATTTAAAGTAGGTTTAAACCTGTTAGTAAAAGGATTTTCACAGGATGTATTAAGGAAGGTGATGTATAGAATGATTTTTACTGTTGATGTTGAGGATTGGTTTACTAATGGTCGCAGTATACAAATTGATTCCTGGGATGGCTATGAACTTAAAGTAGAGCAAAATGTTTATAAAATACTTGATTTGCTAGAAATGCATAAAGTTAAAGGAACTTTTTTTATTTTGGGATGGATAGCCTATAAAAGACCAAATTTGGTTAGGGATATTTATCAAAGAGGACACGAGATAGCATCCCATGGTTATTCGCATATGTTAGTTTACACACAATCATATGACGAATTTCGGCAAGATATTAGAAAATCAAAGATTCTTCTTGAAGATATAATTGGAGAGGGAGTATATGGGTATAGAGCTCCTTGTTTTTCAATTACAAAGTGGGCATATCAGATTTTGGAAGAGGAAAATTTTTTGTATAGCTCGAGTATTGTGCCACATAATTATCATCCGCTTTACTCAAAGGTTAATTTGGAGGAAACGAAGTATCCTTTTATACAAGTGAATAACAAATTTTTTGAATTTCCTTTACCAGCATATAAAATATTCAAAATGAACATTCCTTGGGGAGGAGGAGGTCACTTTCGCTTGTATCCTTATTCTTTATATAAATATGGTTTAAACAAAATAAAAAATGTTGAGAATTCATTCGTATTTTATATACATCCTTATGAGATTGATTTAAATCAGTCAAGCTTAAAAAATAATATAGATTTACATAGTTTGTTAGGATCTTATGGTATTAAGACTACTTACAAAAAGTTAACTTCATTACTAAACGATTTTAAGTTTACTTCAATTAGAGAAGCATTTCCTTGTATTTCGCCATAAACATATTAATATCGCTGATTTATTATTAGGTAAGTAATCTATATTAACAAAGGTGTTTATATGAATAATTTTTCGAAAATAATTTCAGACAAATTCCTAATGGAATGTGTTGCGTATTTATATTGTAAAGAAATTAATATCAGCAAGTATCAGATACCAATGCCATCGGTAAAAGTTATTAATAAATTAATAAATGAAGAAGTTATATCCAAAGAAAAGAATCAGATTATCGATAAAGAATTAGGATATGCTTGTTATGAACATTATCGACAAAATAATAATAATGATTTTTTTGATCAATTGCTCGTTAATAAATCTAAGAACAAAAAAGTAATTTTGGATCTATGCTGTGGACCAGGCGCCACTGTACAATCTTTATGTAGATATAATCCTGAGATAATTTATGCAATGGATATAAATCCTCGATATATATCCATAGTTAAGGAGATTTTTCCAAACAATAACTTCGGGGGGACACAAGTAATTCCGATTTTGGGAGATGCCCATAGCATACCTCTTAAAAATGAGACAGTTGATTATGTAGTTTGCAGAGTCTCTATACAATATTTAGCAGTAGATATTGTGTTAAAAGAAATATATCGTGTATTAAAAAGAGGAGGAACAATTTTTTTAATTGTTCACGGTTCTGGATATCTGTTAAATTATTTTTTTATGAGAAAAAAACTTTTGAGCAAGGATTCATTTTCATTTTTCAAAAACATCTTCATTAGGAAAGAATCAGTTGCTCGAGCAAAATTTTTATTTTCAGGAAATCTAATTAAAAAATTAGATAAAATTGGTTTTATAGAAAATCAACTATTAACAAATAACTCTTATAAAGAGTTAAGATACTTTCCGGTTTATTTTGCACTTAATGGAAATAAAAAATAGATTGCTACTGTGATGTATTTAGGTATCCGAATGTTCTTTATAAAAGACTATATAGTTGGTAGGTATTATTTTTGAAATTTAGTAAGAGAATATCATTGTTTATCTAATATAAATACCAATAATGTTTTAAATAGATAGTTAACTGAATAGAAAATGAGGCGTTTAATGGGAGTATTTGATTGAAAAATGGAGAAAACATTTTGTCGAATCATTGCTCTTTTAATAGAACGATTGTTGGTTTATAATTATGACATATTATAGTATAAACTATCCTTATTAAATTCAGGTAGTTATATTTTTTTGACCTTATCGTTCTTTATAATGAACTAATCGGTAGGAAAGGGGGTGAAATTTATGATAAAAGAAAAAATATATACTAGACCAATTATACTTAGCCACCAACCACTACAATTCGAAACGAGACATAGCTGGAATCCTGGAAAAGGGAATAGTCCTGATTCGGATGGGAATAGTGGAATCAATTTCAAAGATGATAATAAGAATCCACAGCCTTGCGGAGCAGGAACCGCTAGTAATAATAATGGTAACGGCAATGGCGGAAACAGTGGCGGTATAGGGCAATGTAATCCAAATGTTAATTAATAATAGGATGGGAAGATGGGTGAGGTGAACGTTCCACTTGCTTCCCTCTTCAATTTTTTTAAGGAGACTATTATGAAAGTCATTAAAACAAAAATCGGTGACCATTTTATTCAAATTGTGACTGAATCTGAAAAACAATATGAAATTTTACATAATTTTAAATCAAATACTCCTGTTAAACAGCAACCCGATCTACTTATTAAGATTCAAGATGGCTTTGGTGTTCCCTTTCAAGATTACGAAGTAAGCATTATAAAAAAACACGATAAAATCATCTACTCCAGAGCCGATTATTTGATTGAAGTGGATTCAGAATATAAAACTGCAACTATTTCCGTGTATGATGATTTCGCTTTAAAACATGCCTTAACCAATTTATATAGTGCCTTTATTGTTCACCATAACTGGGGCCTGCTAATTCATTCTTCCTGTGCTCTAGAAAATGATAAAGCCCATTTATTTGCTGGCCATTCTGGTGCAGGCAAGTCTACGGCAGCAAAACTTTCATACCCAAGAAATCTATTATCCGATGAAGCCACAATCGTAAAAATAACTCCAAATGAAGTTTCAGTTTATAATTCACCATTTCGCAGTGAAATAGCTGCGGAACCTTACCAAGGCAATGTAGAGTTAGCCAGCATGCAACTCCTTGTCCAAGCAATACAAAATCAACGAAATCGATTAGAAAAAGCGGATGCACTTCTTCGTTTAATGGATAAAGTATTTTTTTGGCCGCAGAATCAGGAAGAAACACGAACTATTATGAAGCTATTAACTTTGTTAGTAAAACAAGTACCGGTCTATGAACTTCATTTTCAAAAAAATAATACCTTTTGGGAGTTAATATCATGATCACACAATACATTCAAAAAGGAACTTGTGAAGCAACGGAACTGGATGGTGAATGGGTTATTTTAGACACCGATCAGTATACTATTACGAAACTAAATGATCTGGGTGGATTTTGCTGGTCTATGCTGAATAGAGCTCAAACAGCAGAAACACTTACACAAGAAGTGGTCGAGAAGTTCTCCGTTTCTGAAAGTCAGCAGCAAGTAAAACAGGATATGGAAGAATTTTTAAAGAATCTTGCTCAGTGCGGGTTGATTCAACATGCAAATTGATATTCACACCTTTACACTACTAAAAAAAGCAATAAATAAAGATGGTTGGCTGGAACTCCCTTCATCAGGAAATAGTATGTATCCTTATATCCAAAAAGGGAATATCTGCATGTTCGTCCCTTGTAAAACTTCATTATTAAAAAAAGGCGATGTTATTCTCTATTATTCTCAAACAGGCGAATTAATTGCGCATCGTTTTGTTAAAAAAACAAAAGTGAATAATCAAACGGTGTTAGTCCTAAAGGGAGATACCAACCTTGGTTTCGACCAACCGATTGAAGAACATTGGATTCTAGGAGAACTAGTCAGTATACAAAAAAGGCATTTCACAATAACCACAAATCAATTGCTCTCCCGTCTTTGGGGAACATTAATCCTTTCTTTTCCATTCCTATCAGGTATTTTACGGAATTATTTAAATAGAAAATTAGATGTACATTTTAATTAATGATGGAGTGTCCCTGCCATGAAAAATCAGCTAAAATCGCTTATGATTCAATATTTCTCGATGAAGGATATTCGCAGGGTCTTTTCCTTTGTCCTGCCCTATATTCTCAAAAGGTGGAAGGCATATGTTGCAATTCTTCTTTTATTAGGAGTGGATATATATCTAACCATTGCTTTTGCCAAGTTTTACGGGGAGATTACAGATGCAGCCATTCATGGTGGTTATAAACAAATTTTATCCTTTATTCCCTATGGAGCACTCCTTATTTTAATGAGTATCGGTACCAGTGTATCCTATACCTTTTTTAATATGATTGCGACCAATGGGGTAAAAATGGATCTAAAAAACCATTTTTTTAACCATGTTTTAAGATTACCCGCCGGGGAGGTGTCCAATTATCGTTCCGGTGAATTAATGTCCCACTTTTCCAATGATATTCATGGTGTTGATGGAGTGATCGGAAGCAGCCTGATTAGCCTTGTTAGATTACCGATTATTTATATTGTTGTATTTGTGTATTTAGTGAATATTAATCTTACACTATGCTTAGTAAGCCTGATTATCGCACCAATTGCAGCACTTTCTGGTTTGGTATTTGGTTTATTGCTTCGGAAAAATGGCAGATTAATTCACCGTTTAGTTGGAAATGTCAATAGCCTTTTAAGTGAAACATTTCATGGATTTACTGTAATCCGTTCGTTTACATTGGAAAAGCTGCAATATAAGAAGTATGCTAAGCAAAATCAGGAATTGTATCAATTAGAATTGGATAATGCTAAACTTCAAAGCTGGTATAAGACAGGTGAACAAATTATAGGTTCTATTACCTTCATTATTAACGTTTCTATTGGTGCCCTTTTTGTCTCCAAAGGAGTTCTTACAGTTGGTGCTTTATTAACCTTTCTAAACCTAGTCACGCATTTATTCTATCCAATTACTGGGATGGCCAATGTATGGGCTGGCTTTCAACGGTCAGTTGCCGCTCTTGAAAGAGTACTCGATGTCCTAGAAAAGCCAGCAGACGTAAAAGAACTTCCAGACTTTTCTCAAAATAGCTGTGTTAACGGGACAATTGAATATCGAAATGTTACCTTCAGCTATGTGGAAAATAAACATGTATTTGAACATTTTAACCTTGAAATTCCGGAAGGTAAGGTAGTTGCTCTTGTTGGTCCGAGTGGTGCTGGAAAGAGTACGTTATTTAATCTCCTCCAAGGTTTTTATAAACCCCAAACAGGTGATATCCTCATTGCAGGGAAATCACTTAGGGAGTTATCGGCATCTGAATTAAGAAGCTCGATTGCCCTTGTTCCACAAGAGACCTTCCTATTTTCGGAAACGGTGAAGGAAAACTTACTGATTGCCCGTCCGAACATCACTGAAAAAGAAATGGTGGAAGCAGCCATTCGGGCTGAAATTCATGATTTTATCCTGTCATTACCTAAAGGATATGACACAGAAATTGGTGAAAACGGAATTAAGTTATCTGGAGGACAAAAACAACGAGTTGCTATTGCAAGAGCAATCTTAAAAGATGCCCCCATTCTGTTATTAGATGAAGCTACATCTGCCTTAGATGGAGAAACGGAGTATTACGTAAAAGAGGCTTTAGAAGAATTAATGAAAGGCCGAACCACGATCATTATTGCGCATCGGTTGTCCACCATCCAACATGCAGATGTCATTATGGTTATGGAGCAGGGGAAAATTGTGCAACAAGGAACGCATAAGGAACTATTGAAGCAAATTGGCTTATATCGAAAACTGTATGAATCATCTTTTAGTGCAAAAAACGAGAGTACTTTACCTTTAGTTGCAAAATAGAATGGGGGGTGAAAGCCGTGAGTTTAAAGATGGTTACATTACTATATAATCAAAACACTGACATGCCCCCAGAAGAAGAGTTCTACACACATGCGCTCTTGGATATTGAAAATGAAGGAATCTCATCTCAAGTTTTCTTCATATTAAAGCAACAGGGGAGGCTAAATCAAACCCCTGTTTTTTTTCAAAATCGTTTAAAGGAAAGCTATGAAAAAGGGCTATTCCAAAATCTTTTGATCAAAAATCAAATGAATACCATTCTAACCAATTTTGAGAATCATAGTATAGATGTTATCCCACTTAAAGGGGTACATTTTGCTGAAAACTATTTTGGCCATAGTGGAGCTAGGGCCACCTCGGATATTGACCTTTTAATTCAATTACATGACCTTAATAGGGCAATTGAAATAATCAATAACTTAGGATTTACGGTTGAAGAGGAGCAGGTACCTGATCATTTTCATTGTAGTTTTAGTAAAACTATACCCGGTTCTACTATGCCGTTAGTGGTAGAAATTCACTGGAGTATAGTGAGGGAAAACACGTCTGACTTTCGAATAAATGACTTATGGGATCAATCTGAACAGGTTGGCAGTTTTAAACATCTTAAAGAGCTATCACCAAATCACTTATTTTACATGATTTGCTTACACGGTTGGCGGCACAATTTAGATTCAATCAAGTATTTTATAGACATTATACAGTTGATCTACAAATTAGATGGGAAAATTGATTATGATAACTTATTAAAACTTGCTGCCTCGCACAAAACACTAAAGCGGCTAAAGAGGACTTTATCAATAGTCTATCACCAGTTCCCTCATTTGCATGAAGTAAAAGAGTTGCCATTTAAAATAAAACAAACCAAATGGGAGTATCAGAACATAAAAGGATTAAATCGATACCTCGACTTTATCGATTATCAGTTATTCAGCTACGATACAGTTAAGCATAGTTTAATTGAACTCGTAAACTTGATATGGCCTTCAAAATATGAACTTGCTGCTCAAATTGGTGGGGAGCAGAAAGGGCAGTCGTTATTCAAGATGTATATGACTTTATATAAAAAAAGATTAACGTCCATGGTAAAGGTATTTTTAACTCATTAACTAAGCTTCAAGTGGAGAAACTGAGAAACCAAAAAGGATGAGCCATTTGCTCATCCTTTTATCACCTAGCCTTATGTTTTGAGGGAAATCTATTAGTTAAAAAATATACAGAAAAAATCCCTAATGAATCAATAACCAAATCGTAAAATCTGCCATCCCTTCCGAAAAACAATTGGAAAAACTCGGTTATAAACGCAAAAAGCAAAGCTAGTCCAATCGAGTATTTATGATTCCTTATTAAGGTAAAAAGAAGAAAATCTAATATTGCAAAACCAATAAAATGTCCTGATTTTACTTTAATAAATTCAGAATGGACCAATGTAATATCATTAAAAATAAAGAATGACGAAAAGTCAGGATTAGGTACCCATTTAAATCCGAAAGTATGTAGGTACATTAGCTTCTCGATACTTTCCGTCCATGTATTTAATAATAAAAATAGTCCCCATAAAGTAATGAATAGTAATTTTAATAAAATTGGTTCTCTTTGTGAGTTATTTTTCTCAATCCGCTGGTCACCCATTTTGTCCCCTCTCCTATTATTTTTAATAATCATCTAATTTTTATGTTACCATTGTTCTTTATGGAGAACAACACTTTAGCTGTCCAGGTAGTAAAACAAAATCCTACAACTTTTGTATTATTTGTTATATATATTTCTTCGGGTAAAATTAACCCAATTATTATTTACAAAATTCTACATATTCTCTATAATGAACATATACTGTTCTTTGTTAGGAACCAATACCTAGAAAAGAAGGGAAGTAATGATCTATCCATTAATAGAAGAAAAAGATCAGATACACATTGTGAAAGACTCATATTATTGTGTATGTGGACTAGAATTTAATACGGAAAGAAAGATTAAAAGGAAAACTCTAAGAAAAATTAAATTCATTGAATTAGGTCAGGTAACCTGTGAGAAATGTGTTTTAAAACTTTTTAACTATTAATAAGGAATTTACAAAAATTGTCGAAAGTTTTGGAAATATTTTCATTTAGATTTAAAGAAGACTATAGTACTATTAGTATAGTTATTTAAATATTTAGTGCTTTAATACTCTAACACTTTAAGACTATACAAGATAAAGGCAAACCATTCGAAAGAATGGGGCGCAAAGCTCCAGGTCTAAGGTTTTTAACTAGGATGGCTGAGTTACCTAAAATAGTATCATTTTTAGGAGGGTAAATTGTGTCCGTATTAACTACTGCTGAAAAAGAACTAGATAGTGAATGGTTAGACCTAATTAATGAAGCTAAAAATCTAGGACTTTCCATTGATGAAATTAGGGATTTTATATCAAATCCTAAGTAATATATTCCTTAGAAAATTTATAAAAGCAGATTTAGAGTTCAATATACTAAACAATTCATAAGGGGTACTATGCAATAATTTTACATAATATTCATAATATTTAATAAAAACCTGCCACCACGCACAGTATTTTTATTAAGGAGAAATGCAAATAAATGCCCTACAACACAATAAAAACAGCTTAACCAATTGTTAAACAATTAGTTAAGCTGTTTTTTAGTATAAGTTAATAATTTAAAAACTTCACACAAACCCCATAAGGCACCGTAATATCAGAAGTAATCAACGTCAATCTACCCGAAAACTCATCCCTTGAATACAACACGGCATTGCCTGACTCCTGATTCACAGCAACCACAAACTTTCCACTCGGATCAATCTCAAAATCCCTTGGCCAATCTCCCTCAGTAGAAGTATGCTCCACAAACGTAAGCTCACCAGAACCTGGATCCACACTGAAAACGGCAATACTGTTGTGCCCGCGATTGCCAGCATAAACATAACGTCCATTTGCAGAGATATGTATCGCACTGCCCTGATTATTTTCTTTAAAATCCTCAGGTAATGTAGAAATATATTGAACTTCAGTAAAATGGCCATTGTCTGGATTATAGTTTAAAACAATCACTTCAGAACTGAACTCTGTCATTACATAGGCCATATCCCTATTTGGATGAAAAACAAGATGTCTTGGGCCGCTGCCTGCTTTTACAGGTAAAAGATTCACCTTGGTAAGAATGCCATCTTCCTCCACGGCATAGGTAATAACAGCATCAATTCCTAATTCACACACGGCAAGATACTTTTCATCAGGTGTCAATTCAGAATAATGGGTATGAGGCTTTTCCTGTCTTGGATCAGGACCTGATCCTTCATGCTCGCTGATAGAAGCATAAGGTAACACTGCACCGTCCTCTTGGTTAATAAGATGGGATTGAACAAGTCCTTGGTGATAGTTGGCACCAAACACCATACGATTCTTGCTGTCTACACTCACATAACACGGCGGTGATCCTGCCAAAACTTCGCTGTTAATGGCTGTTAGGTCACCTGTTTCACCAATGGAGTAAGCGGCGATACCTCCAGTATCTCCTTCTTTAACAACCGAGTAGAGGTAGCGATTGTCTTTGCTGATTGCTAAATAGGTAGGGTTCCCTAATTCGGCAGCCACCTTTATGTCTTCAATTCTTGCTTCATCTGTATTCAGTGTAAAGGAATAGATTCCTTTACTATCTCCCTTTGTATAGGTTCCGATATAACCTTTATAGTTGGCCATTTTTACACTCCTTCAGAATTGGTTTCGTCTTATTTTATCAAACATTACCAATTTTTACTCAATTTAAGAACCGAAGCTTTTTCTGTTAACGTCCGGAAATCGAAATACTCCCCAATTACTGTGTTATGACAATGTCCTTAATAAAGTTTTCTACAGCGAAGGCCGCAACACCTAGGGCTGAAGAATAAATGGATAGAGATGAAAAACGTACCTCCATTTCGTTTTGGTGAAAGGACAAGGTATGGTTTTCAATCGTTCTTCTTATTGGCTTTTCTAGCCACTTCTTTGCTTTGGCTAACCGATTTCCGATAATGACTTGCTGTGGATTAAATGTATTGATAATATTATTGATGCCATAGCCGAGATAAGAGCCAATTTCCTCAAAAAGTTCCAGTGTATCTTTGTCATCTTTCTCAGCTAGTTGAATTAATGATTCAAGTGTCGCGGCCTTATCCTTAGTCATTTTTAAAAGAGTATGTTCTGAAGCATACATTTCCCAGCATCCTCTGCTTCCGCAGCTACAGGGTCTTCCGTCAACATCGATGATCATATGCCCAAATTCTCCAGAATAGCCATTATTCCCTTGATACAACTCACCATTCAGGATGATTCCAACTCCAATACCTATTCCGGCACTTATATAGATGATATTTTCGTGATGTTGGCCTGCACCAAATTGTTTTTCTCCATATGCACCGGCATTCGCTTCGTTTTCAATCATAACAGGAAGTTTAAATTCATCCTCAATCTCTGCCTTAAATGTGACGTATTTCCAGCCTAAGTTAGGAGCAAGTAACACCATTCCTTCTTTATCAACAATACCTGCAACACCCATTCCGACACCAACAACACCATATTTGCTTTGAGGCATTTCATGAAGCAGGCTTTGGATACCTGTCTTGACAAGCTCTTTAACAGCTGGAAAACTGGAATCTTGGATGAGCTGGTTTTTTTCAATGATAATATTTCCCTTTAAATCAGTTAAAACACTCAGGATATAATTAACCCCGATATCAATGCCAATTGCGTATCCCGCTACTTTATTAAAGTGAAGAAGAACGGGACGTCTGCCGCCGCTGGATTCACCTGGGCCAGACTCATAAATGAGTTCTTCTTCTAATAATTCATTCACCATTGATGAAACAGTACCCTTATTTAGGCCGGTTACCTGAGCAATGTCTGCACGTGAGATCGGTTCTTTATCGATAATCATTTGCAGTACCAAAGATTTATTGTTTCTTTTTACTACTTGTTGATTCCATGTAATGGTTGTCAATGAAAAAATCTCCCTACGTTCGTTATCGTATCTATATCTTAACATAAACTTAGTTTATTGAATATACAAACAAAGAAAAGGATGCTATAATGCTATTGTATTCGGTAAGAAATAACCTCTGACTAGTCTAAGAACAACGCTCAATTTGCGCAAAACTAACTATCAGATGAAGAAAGAAGGGGAACTATTTGACTAAAAACATGTTTTTCAACGCACATCATTCACCAATCGGAGCCTTTTCAAGTTTTACCCTTGGTTTTTATGGAAATGGAGGGGGGCTCGATTTAGAGCTAGGCCGTTCTCCAAGAAAAAATGTCTATGTGGGTGTGGAATCCTCGGAACGTGAAGGAATCTATGAAGCACTGCCATTCTTTGAACTAGAAGATGATGAAAGTAAGCGCTATGATATTGAAAATATGGATCCAAACCCAGATAAGCCGCGCATCATTTTACCTTTTGAGAAGGAAAAAATAGAACGGAACTTTCAGTTAGGAACGGATTCTTGGAAGGCGGGCGACTTAACTTTCACCATCTATTCTCAAGTCCAATCCGTACCAGATCCGGCTGCAGCCGCAGAAGAGGAACTGAAAAATGCTTTAATCCCAGCTGTTTGGGCAGAGCTTACCATTGATAACACGCAAGGAACGAAAAGCCGCCGAGCCTTTTTTGGCTATCAAGGCAGTGACCCATACAGTTCAATGCGTCGTATGGACGACACGTGTGATGGGATTGCTGGGATTGGTCAAGGCCGCTTAACAGCGATTACCACAAATGACCCTGAAGTGAAGTCAGCTCTGCACTTTAGTTTGGAAAATATCTTAACGACACCGTTTGAAGAAAACTGGACCTTCGGTTTAGGGCCTGTCGGGGCACTGGTTGTGGATGTTCCTGCCGGACAAAAACGTACCTATAAATTTGCTGTCTGCTTCTATCGCGGGGGCTATGTAACAGCAGGGCTAGATGCTTCTTATTTATATACGAGATATTTTCCAAACATCGAATCTGTAGCGGCTTTTGCCTTAGAAAATTTTGATCAATTCACAGCAGTTGCAAAAGAATCCAATCGTTTAGTAAGTGATGCGGATTTATCAGATGATCAAAAGTTTATGATGATTCATTCGATTCGCAGCTATTATGGCTCTACCCAATTGCTTGATGTCGATGGAGAACCATTCTGGGTGGTGAACGAAGGTGAATACCGGATGATGAACACTTTTGACTTAACGGTCGACCAAATTTTCTTTGAGTTAAAAATGAACCCATGGACCGTAAAGAATGAGTTGGACATGTTTGTCAGTCGGTTTAGCTACGAAGATAAAGTACGATTCCCAGGAGATGAAACCGAATACCCCGGCGGTATCAGCTTTACGCATGATATGGGGGTTGCCAATACGGTTTCTCGTCCTCATTATTCTTCCTACGAGCTATATGGCTTGGACGGCTGTTTCTCCCATATGACCTATGAGCAGCTAGTGAACTGGGTATTGTGTGCATCGGTATATGTGGAACAAACCGGTGATGCAGAGTGGTTAAAGTCTAATTTGGATGTATTCGGCCGCTGCTTTGATAGCATGATAAATCGTGACCATCCGGAAGCAGATAAACGGGATGGCATTATGGGTCTTGACTCCACACGCGTAATGGGCGGTGCCGAGATTACCACTTATGATAGTTTAGATGTTTCGCTAGGTCAGGCAAGAAACAATATTTATTTAGCCGGCAAGACATGGGCATCCTATGTGGCATTAGAGAAAATCTTTAAAGAGAATGGACTAGCTGACTTGTCGAAACAGGCTGGAGAGCTAGCGGAAAAATGTGCATCCACGATTGCAGGCCATATAACGCCTGGCGGCTATATCCCTGCGGTTATTAAGGAAGGGAACGATTCTAAGATTATTCCAGCGATTGAAGGACTGATTTTCCCTTACTATACAAACAACAAAGGTGCATTGGATCAAAATGGCCGTTTTGGCACCTACATTCAAGTATTGAAAAAGCACTTAACAACCGTATTAACTGAAGGTGTTTGCTTGTTTGAAGATGGCGGCTGGAAGATTTCGTCTACAAGCAATAACTCCTGGTTAAGTAAGGTTTACTTAAGCCAGTTTATTGCCCGTGAAATTCTTGGACTGAATTGGGATGAAAAAGGGGTAAAGGCAGACGCGGCCCATGTCGCTTGGCTTACGCACCCAACTCTATCTGTTTGGAGCTGGAGCGATCAAATTATTTCTGGTGAAATTGCTGGAAGTAAATATTACCCGCGTGGAGTAACAAGTATTTTATGGCTTGAGGAAAGTAAAAAATCCGCACCATTAATGGCTTCTACATTGACTGAATAATAGGATAAGAGACTGTCTGGTTTTAACTAGACAGTCCTATTTTTTAATAGAAGTAATGCTATACTTTTCTTATAATAAAGTTAGTACTCATCAAGAGGTGAAAGAACATGCAATTTAACAGTGTAGTTGGCAAGGCATACACAGGTTGTGAATGGGTTATGAAACTAGCCTATGTAAATATATTATGGTTGCTCTTTTCATTGGGTGGTCTTATTTTTCTCGGTATTTCACCAGCATCAGCAGCATTGTTTACCATTTTAAGAAAGTGGTTGATGGATGAAACGGATATACCGATTTTTCGTACCTTTTTGGATACCTATAAAAAAGAGTTTATAAAAGCAAACAAGCTTGGATGGCTAATGGCTTTGATCGGGATGTTCCTGTATTTCGATTTCAAGTATCTGATCACAGTTGGAGGAACGATACAATATGTGCTCTCCATCCCGCTGTTGATTGTTTCGATTTTATTCTTCATTACCATGCTTTATCTTTTTCCTGTTTATGTCCATTACGAATTACGCCTGATCCAGTATATTAAGAATTCCTTTTTTATTGGAATCATTAACATGCATATCACCATTTTGATGATTGCCGCAACTATCCTGATAGGTATTCTGTATGGTTATATTAATGGGATTGTTCCGTTTTTTGGCATAAGTTTATTCTCTCTTATGGTGATGACGGGAGCCAAACAAAGTTTTAATCGGATTGAAGCCAAACAAAGAAAGCTCAGTGTACAAAATTAAACTTACTACCGAAAAAGCTGTCACCGTAAAAAATGGTACAGCTTTTTTCTTTGCCAAAAATTGTCCAAAATATTTTCTATAAATCTTTGTTTATCCGATAGACAAACGAAGTAGAGGATGCTATAATCTAATTAAAGAAAAGGGTTACAGACTAATAGATTAAATAACGTATGAAAGCAGTTACATGAGTTAGTCTGAAACCGAAAAAACTTAGGAGGAATCCAACCATGGCTTATTTCGAAAATGTAAAAAACATTCAATTTGAAGGTGCAAATTCAACTAATCCTTTAGCATTTAAGTATTATAACCCACAAGAAGTAATTAACGGAAAAACAATGGAGGAATTACTACGTTTCTCTGTTACCTGGTGGCATACATTTACAGCTGATGGAACAGATCCATTTGGCGTAGGTACAGCAATTCGTCCTTGGAACCACTTAACAGGACTTGATTTAGCAAAAGCACGCGTTGAAGCAGCATTTGAACTTTTTGAAAAATTAAATGTTCCATTCTTTGCTTTCCATGATGCCGATATCGCTCCAGAAGGAAGCACATTAGCTGAATCAAATAAAAACCAAGATATTATTGTTTCAATGATCAAAGAATACATGAAAACAAGCAAGACCAAGCTTCTTTGGAACACTGCTAACATGTTTACAAATCCTCGCTATACACATGGTGCAGCAACTTCTCCGAATGCAGATGTATTCGCTTACTCTGCAGCAAAAGTGAAGAAGGGCTTAGAAGTAGCGAAGGAACTAGGCGCAGAAAATTATGTATTCTGGGGCGGCCGTGAAGGATATGAAACACTATTAAATACAGATATGAAGCTTGAGCAAGATAACTTAGCACGCTTCTTCCACATGGCTGTAGACTATGCTAAAGAAATTGGCCTAAATGTTCCATTCTTAATTGAGCCAAAGCCAAAAGAGCCAACAAAACACCAATATGACTTTGATGTAGCGACTGGACTAGCATTCTTACAAAAATATGACTTAACTGATTATTTCAAGTTCAATCTTGAAGCAAACCATGCAACATTAGCTGGTCATACATTCGAACATGAACTTCGTGTGGCTCGTATCAATGGTATGCTTGGATCGATCGATGCAAACCAAGGTGATCCATTACTTGGCTGGGATACAGATGAATTCCCAACTGACTTGTATGCTACAACATTAGCAATGTATGAGATTCTCCTAAATGGCGGTTTAGGTAAAGGCGGAACGAACTTCGACGCAAAAGTACGCAGAGGCTCGTTCGAACCAGAAGATCTATTCCACGGACATATTGCAGGTATGGATGCATTTGCAATTGGATTAAAAGTAGCGAATAAGTTACTAGAAGACCGCGTATTTGAAAACTTCATTGATGACCGTTACAGCAGCTATACAAAAGGTATTGGTTTAGAAATCGTCGAAGGCAGAACAAATTTCCGTGAACTAGAAGAGTATGCACTAGGATTAACTGAAATTAAAAATAAATCAGGCAGAACAGAAGTTTTAAGGGCTACCCTTAACCAATATCTATTAGAAACACTTTCAGGTGTTACAGTTAGATAATAAACAACACAGATCATAACAAAATAAAATGGAAAATGTGCTGGAAGTTACTTGTCCAGCACATTTTTATAGAAAAGGGGACTATAAATGAAATACGTTATCGGAGTAGACCTTGGGACAAGTGCAGTTAAAATTCTACTCGTCAATCAAAATGGTGAAGTATGCCAGGAAGTTTCCAAATCCTATCCATTAATTATCGAGAAATCTGGCTATAGCGAACAAAACCCGGAGGAATGGGTAACAAAGACGACAGAGGGACTTGCAGAACTCATTCAGGCATTTCAAGGGGACGTGAAGGACATTGAGGGAATCAGCTTTTCGGGGCAGATGCACGGATTAGTTTTATTAGATGAAGCCAACCAGGTACTGCGAAACGCGATTCTTTGGAATGACGTAAGGACCACAAAGCAATGCCAGGAAATATACGCTGTTGTCGGACAAGAGAACTTGCTAAATATTACGAAGAATCCTGCATTGGAAGGATTCACCTTACCGAAAATCCTCTGGGTAAAAGAGAATGAGCCTGAGATTTTCAATTCTGCAAGCGTATTCTTGCTTCCGAAGGATTATTTGCGTTACCGGATTACAGGTAACATCCATATGGAGTATTCCGATGCGGCCGGAACTTTACTGTTAAATGTAAGTAAACGGGAATGGAGTTCAGAGATCGCAAATCAATTTGGAATCTCCCCTGAACTTTGCCCACCGCTAGTAGAATCCCATGCATGTGTTGGAACGGTAACCGCTGAATTTGCGCAAGCAACCGGATTAACTGAAGCAACAAAGGTGTTTGCTGGCGGGGCAGATAATGCTTGTGGTGCGATTGGCTCAGGAATTTTATCTGAAGGCAAAACATTATGCAGCATTGGAACATCTGGTGTCGTCCTTTCTTATGAAGAAAGAAGTGATCTCGATTTTGAAGGAAAAGTTCATTATTTTAACCACGGTGAGGAAAACACTTATTACACGATGGGTGTGACTCTTGCTGCCGGCTATAGCTTAAGTTGGTTTAAGGACACCTTTGCCAAAGAAGAAGCATTTGAAGAGTTTTTAGAAGGCGTCGATGGAGTACCTGCAGGCAGTGACGGACTATTATTCACTCCATATATCGTTGGAGAAAGAACACCACATGCTGATTCAAATATCCGCGGCAGCTTTATTGGAATTGATGCTGGCCATGAACGGAAGCACTTTGCACGTGCAGTTCTTGAGGGAATCACTTTTTCATTAAATGAGTCAATTGAAATTTTTAGAAACAGTGGTAAGACCATTGATTCAATCATTTCCATTGGCGGCGGTGCTAAAAACGAAACATGGCTGCAAATGCAGGCAGATATTTTCAATAGCAAAATTGAAAAGCTTACAAGTGAACAAGGACCAGGAATGGGCGCAGCTATGTTAGCAGCCTATGGGTGCGGCTGGTTTACCTCCCTTAAAGAGTGTGCGGATGCCTTTATACAAACGTCAAAAACCTATTATCCTATTAAGGAAAATGTTGAAAAATATAGTAAACTATTTACTATTTACCAACAAGTTTATGCACAAACAAAGACGCTTAATGACCAATTAAAGGATTTTAGAAGATAAGTATAGGATCGATATATGGAGGGAACATATGACAAAGTTAGTTGAAAAGCAAGAGGGCTCTTTTTACACTGGTGAATATCGTAATCTCTTCAAAGAAATCGGCAAAACAGACGAAGAAATTAATAAAAGAATTAAGCACAATTGGGAACAGCTCTTTAATGGGGATGAAGATACCAGAATCTATTATCCAGTCGGAGAAGATTTAGGTTACATGCTCGATACTGGGAACCTCGATGTACGTACTGAAGGAATGTCCTATGGAATGATGATGGCGGTTCAAATGGATAATAAGGATGTTTTTGACCGGCTTTGGAAATGGACTTATGAGTACATGTATATGACGAAGGGAGAAAACGCGGGCTACTTTGCCTGGTCATGTCAGCCTGATGGTACGAAAAATGCCTACGGTCCGGCACCTGATGGAGAAGAGTTTTTTGCAATGGCCTTATTCTTTGCCTCCCACCGTTGGGGAGACGGTCCAGCTCCTTTTAACTATAGCGTTCAAGCAAAAGACATTCTTCGGACCTGCCTTCATAAGGGGGAAGACGGTGTCGGCTTCCCTATGTGGAATAAAGAAAATAAGTTAATTAAATTTATCCCTAATTGCGAGTTCTCGGATCCATCCTATCATTTACCACATTTTTATGAGTTATTTGCGTTGTGGGCTTATGAAGAGGACCGTGCATTCTGGAAGGAAGCAAGTAGAGCGAGCAGGGAGTATTTGAAAATTTCCTGTCATCCTGAAACAGGCTTAGCACCTGAGTATGCCTATTATGATGGTACCCCAAACAATGAACGAGGCTATGGCCATTTTTTCAGTGATGCTTATCGTGTTGCAGCTAATATTGGACTTGATTATGAGTGGTTTAGAGGGGATGCATGGGAAACGGAAGAGGCGAATAAGCTTCAAGCCTTCTTTGCCGATAAAGATCCGGCTGATTATCGCCGTTATACGATTGCGGGCGTTCCATTCGAGGAAAAATCCCTCCATCCCGTCGGTTTGCTAGCGACTAATGCGATGGCATCTCTTGCTGCGGATGGCCCAGACTGTTTAAAATGGGTCGAACTATTCTGGAATACACCTGTCCGGACTGGGGTAAGACGATACTATGATAACTGCCTTTACTTTTTCAGCTTATTAGCATTAAGCGGCAACTATAAAATTTGGATGCCTCAATAAAGAAGCTCAATGTTATATCTCTAATTTTAAATATCTTACTTAAACAATGGCTTGAAGTATGCTCTTCAAGCTATTTTCTTTCCTATGAATATTCTGTATAGTTACATAAATCAAAGGATAGTATAACAGCTAAACAATGTTCCGTGATAAAATAAAACCAATAAGATAGTTGAATCAATAAACATTCTCAATGAAATCGGGTGTTGTTTTTTAAAAAAATGTAAGCGTTTTATGGGTTTGGAAATCGCCTATTCATTAATTTCATCTAAATGGAGTTGATAGAAATGCACAAAGTGATATTAGTAGACGATGAAATATATTTCCGCAAAGGCCTAAAAAGTTTAATAGATTGGAATAGCTGTGGATTTGAAGTTATTGGAGAGGCAGCAAACGGAGAAGATGCATTAGCCCTTATCGATGGTGTATGTCCAGACCTCGTCATAACCGATATCCGGATGCCCGTTTTAGATGGACTAGAACTAATAAAACAAGTCATGAAAAAAGACGGAAAGCATCCTAAATTTATTATTATTAGCGGCCATAGTGATTTTAAATACGCTCAACAAGCCGTTCGTTATGGAGTGCATGATTTTATCCTTAAACCCATTGATCAAGATGAGATAGAAGAGACACTCACATCTCTTGCAGCATCCATATCAGAACAAAAGCTGTTGTTTGAAAAAAATATTGAGATAAAGAAAGCGGTCCTACTTGAAAATTTGATCCATGGCAAAGTGAATGAGCAGGATACATATGATTTTTCAAGAGAATTATCCTTGGGGAATGTGACGGAATATTATTATATGATTTTAGAGGTAAATGGACTTCCTCTCAATCAAAGTGGAACGATCCCTGACAATCAAGTTAAGGATAAAATCATTACGGTCATTCGTGAAATATGCGACCCTCAGGTGGGCGTATTTATTCAAGAATTGGAACAAGGAAGCTATGGACTGTTAATTCCGTCAACCTATCTGCATTGTTTTAAGATGCAAATCAGTCATTTTAGCCAGTGGATCCATGGACTACTTTTAAGAAGTGTGAAACAAGATGTTACCTTTTATATTGGACCAGCTGTTTCGAAATTGCATTTGTTAAAAAACTCCTTCGAAGCTGCCCAAAAAGCACGAGAGTACAAATATGTCCATGATGATAAAAGTATTATTTTTTCAAATGAAGTAAGTGATCAATTGATTATTTATACAGAGCTGGAGGATTCCTATTATCACTTACTAATAGAACAAATAGAAGAAAGTGCAACAATAGGCATTATGGAAACAGTCGATAAAATATTCCTCCAGTTTACCTCGAAAAATATGGCGCGCGTGGCGGTTCACGCATCCATCAATCGGTGTGTACACTCTATTTTAAAGTTAATTAAAAATATGGAGGGAGAGGTATCCCAATTAAATTCCTTCCAGACAATGCTCCAACTGCAAAACTATCAGTTGACTTTATCACAATTAAGAAAACAATTTCTTGAGTTTGTGCTAGAGAGTATGGAGAACATCAAGATCCTCCGTAAACAAACATCAGATGGTGAGGCCCATAAAATTAAACAATTCGTTGATACACATTATAGGGAGAATATTAGTCTAAAGACCATCGCAGCCAAGTTCTATATGAATCCCGTCTATTTAGGACAGTTATTTAAGAAAACCTATGGGATTTATTTTAAAGATTATTTATTACAAGTCAGGATTCATGAAGCAAAAAAACTGCTGCGGCAATCGGATCAGAAGATTTATGAAATTGCTGAAAGAGTGGGGTTTAATAATACCGATTATTTTGTCACTATTTTCGGTAAACTTGAAAAAATAACACCCTCTGAATATCGTAATAAAATCTTAGAAAATAGAAAAGTGAGATAAATATGAAACGAGCTGAATTAAGTTTTCATAATGTGCGATTAAGTAATAAATTATTGATTATCTATATTTTTTCTGTCCTTATTCCCATTGTTTTGACCAATATTATTTTTTACACCGTTACGATTAACAATGTAAAAAAACAGCAAATGCACGACTCAGAGCTGGCGTTGAGACAGATTAGTAACGATTTTGGGGGAATCATTGACGATGCAGTTGGGATCTCTTCCTCTCTTTATACCAATACCAATATTAATTTATTCCTAGAGAAGGACTATCCGACAGATGTGGATTACGTTGATGATTATGACACCTATTTACGAACGTTTAATCAATCGAGCCCAATTAATCCTTCCATTAATTCGATTCGGTTTTATACGGATAACCCAACCATCATTTATTCAGGCGGGGTGTATCCATTAACGGAGGAAATCACCAAAACAGCTTGGTATCAACAAGTAATGGAACGAAATAATACGTCTCCCATTGTTTTACACTCACAAATCAATGACCAAACGTCAACATTCAGTATTATAAGAAAGCTCAATTATTTTAACTTCAATAATAAACAAAAGGTAGTCAGAATCGATATTAATCCCGCAACGATTGAAAATATTTTTCATAATGTCACCTTTAAAGGCGATGTGTACCTTTTAAATGAGAAGGGCGAAATAGAGTATTCAACTAAGAAAAATTTAGCATGGAGAGAAAAGGTCATTCCATTTAGCCATGTTTCGAAGACAAATAAGACGGTACTTCTAAATACGACCTACTTGGACCAGGCCTATCTCCGAAACTGGAAAGTGGTTGGGACGATTTCAGAAAAAACGATGCTCAATACCGTTTATAAATCCGGACTTTTTATTATTTATCTAGCCATTATTAATATATTGCTTCCTTCTATCATCATCATTTTAATCAACCGTTCTTTTCTAACAAGACTGCATCGAATCCTAAGGCATGTGAAAAAATTGGGGGATCAAAACTTTGAAAAGATTTCTGGTCCGGAATATACCGATGAAATAGGCCAATTAACCAGTGAATTTAATAGAATGACTAGAAAAATTAAAGAACTGATTAATGATGTCTATTTGGCTAATATCCAAAAAAAGGATTTAGAGATTAAAAGAAATCGAGCCCAGCTGAGTGCACTTCAAAGTCAGATCAATCCTCATTTTTTATTTAATGCACTTGAAACGATCCGAATGAGAAGCTTGATGAAGGAAGAGAATGAAACTGCCAAAATCATTCACAATATGGCGAAGATATTTCGCAATTCGCTTACATGGGGGAAAGATTTCGTTACCGTACGTGCAGAAATAAATCTAATAAAAAGCTTCCTTGAAATACAAAAATATAGATTTGGTGAAAAACTATCTTATGAGATTCATGTGGACGAGGCAGCCGAACACTGTATGATCCCCAATATGGCACTATTGCCGTTTATCGAAAATGCGAGTATTCATGGTATCGAACCATTAAAAGATAATGGGCAAATAAAAGTAATAATTAAGCTGGAAAATGGTACATTGACTTGCATCATCGAGGACAATGGTGCAGGAATGACGGAAGCAAAGAAAAGCAATTTATTAACCTCATTGAAAAATGAGGAAGATATCGGAGAAAACGTAGGGATTAAAAATGTTTATTATCGTTTAAAACTGTACTATCAGAATCTTTTTCAGTTCGACATTAGCAGTCAAATCCAAAAGGGGACGATGGTAGCCATACAAATACCCTATAAAATTGATAATCAATCTTTAAAAACAGACAATCATGAAAATAATCTATACTTTGTTAAATAACATCTATACTTTTTAAATGGTTGGCAGCAACCCTTTCAAACTATAATGAAAGTGCTTACAAAATACAAATAGGGGGTTGAAAAATGCTTAAGAAAATTTTCTCAGCACTTTTAATGGTTGTGCTTCTAGTTTCCATCGTCGGCTGTACAAAGGATGAAAGTACTAGTAGTAAGCCAAGTAAATCAGGCGGCAAGGAAGATCCAGTTACATTTACTTATTTTAATGCAGGCACCCCAGGTAAAGACAAGAACACAAATGAAACAACCATTGGTAAAAAATTAGAAGAACAAACAGGTGTGAATTTTAAGGTTGAATATCTAGTAGGAGACCTAAATACAAAAATCGGAACAATGATTGCAAGTGGTAAATATCCAGACATCCTTTCCCCAGATGCGGGAATCGATAAAGTTTTAGATGCAGGCGGATTTATTGACCTTAGTGATTTGATCGATAAGCATGCACCGAATCTAAAAAAATTATACGGTCCATATCTTGATAGAATGAAAGATAAAGATGGAAAAATTTATTTCATTCCATTTACGGCAACACAAAGCTATGTTCCAGATCCAAATATTACCCAAGGTGCTTTCTGGATTCAACGCGGCATTTTAAAAGAAGCAGGATATCCAAAAATCAAAACGCTTGATGAATATTTCAATCTAATCGAACAGTATCAAAAAAAGCATCCAAAAGTGGATGGGGCGTCTACAATCGGGTTCACAGCTTTAACATATGACTGGCGTTTCTTTGCTCTATCAAACGTACCGAACCATTTAGCTGGTTATCCAAACGATGGCGAAGTAATGGTTGATATGAACACCCACAAAACTTCCGTCTATGCTGACAAAGAAGAAACCAAGCGTTACTTGCAAAAATTAAATGAATTGAACAGCAAAGGTCTATTTGATAAAGAGGCATTTGTAGCTAACTATGATGAATATTTAGCAAAGGTTTCATCTGGCCGCGTGTTAGGATTCTTTGATTACGGCTGGCAGGTTCAACAGGCATTAGATAATTTAAAAGCAGCAGGAAATGATGATAAGCGTTACATGCCGCTTCCAATTACATTTGATGGTCAAAAAGATCAATATGTTGATCCGGCAACATTCATTAATAACCGTGGAATCGGTATCACTGTTAGTGCAAAAGACCCTGAACGCATCATTAAATATTTTGATACTCTTGCAAAAGAAGAAAATCAAAAGTTAATGTTTTGGGGAGTTAAGGACGAAACATATAGTGTAGACGACAAAGGCAGATTCTATCAAACTCCAGAACAAGCTGCGAAGACATCTGATGAAAAATTCAAAGATGAATCTGGATTAAGTATGTATTCTTATTATTGGCCGCATGGTGATGGACTATATAGTGACGGAAACGCTTGGATTCCATCGAAACAGCCGGAAGTTGCTACTATGTCCTATACTGATGGCGACAAAGCGATCCTAAAGGCTTATGGTGCGACAGTATTCTCTGACTTGTTTGCAAAACCAGATGATCGTCCATGGTATCCAACATGGAGTGCAAACATCGAGCAAGGTTCCGCTCCGCAAATTTACGGTACCAAAAAGACTGATTTAATTAAGAAATACTTCCCTAAACTAGTTTTATCTTCGCCTTCTCAATTCGACTCTGTTTGGAAGGAATATACAAAGGAATTTAAAACATTAGACACTAAGTCCTTTGAAAAATTCATGGATAAAGTCGTCGAAGATCGTATTAAGGAAGCTGAGAAAAAATAGTTTTTAAGAAGTACCAAAAGAAGGCCGATATCGCCCAATTGGCTATATCGGCCTTTGCTTTAGGCTCTGTTAAACGAGATTGTTGTTTTTCATACTCTGTTGTTTGGAGCGGAAGGCGCTCGACTCCTGCGGGAGTACGGGGCCGGGGAGACCCCACAGGCGCTGATGCGCCGAAGAGGCTCCCCGGCACGCCCGCGGGTTTGCTGAGCGCCTGGAGCGGAAAACAACAGCCAAATTTAACAGAGCCTTGCTAAAAAAAATATGCTGGAAGCTATAAGCCGCTTCCTTCCAACATGTAAGGCAGCAGCTTATGGCTATCGGGCTAAATACAGCAAATAGAGGAGGGGTAAAATGCAGATGGAGACTAGAGCAGCAACGGAAGAGGTTATCAGTACTTCCGTTTCAGTACACCATAAAGCAGCTAAAAAACCATTCTTAAAAAGATTAAAATCACAAAAAGCACTTTTAGCAATGAGTCTGCCATTTATGATTTGGTTATTTATCTTTAAGTATATCCCACTATGGGGCTGGTCCATCGCTTTTCAGAATTTTAAACCAGCATTAGGCCTGCTAGATCAAGAGTGGATCGGATTTGACCATTTTAAAACTCTATTTTCTGATCCCGATTTTTACCGTGTCCTTCGGAATACAATTGGGATGAGTACGATTAACCTCGTGTTGGGATTTGTAACAGCCATTGGCTTAGCCCTTCTCTTAAATGAAATTAGAGCTGTAAAATTTAAACGTGTTGTCCAAACCATTAGTTATATGCCCCATTTTATTTCCTGGGTTGTGGCAGCAAGCATTATTTCTTACGGTTTGTCCCTTGATAACGGGATTGTCAATATTGTTTTAATGAAATTAGGGATTATTGATAAGCCAATCCTCTGGCTCGGGAAGGGATCTTGGTTTTGGGCGATCAACGGAATCTCAGATGTCTGGAAAAACGTCGGCTGGAACACGATTATTTATCTGGCAGCGATAACGATGATTGACCCAGAGCAATATGAGGCCGCTGATATTGATGGAGCCACTAGATTACAACGGATTAGATATATTACACTTCCATCGTTAAAACCAACCATTATCATTCTATTAATCATGAATCTGGGTTATATCTTAGAATCCGGATTTGAAGCCCAATATTTACTCGGAAATCCAATGAACCTTGACTATTCGGAAAACCTTGATATCTATGTTCTGAAATATGGGATGTCGATGGGGAACTTCTCGCTTGCAACCGCTGCAGGGATTTTTAAAACTGTGGTAAGCTTCATCTTCTTATTTACAGCCAACCATATTGCGAAAAAGTTTGATCAGCCAAGGCTTTTCTAGGAGGGAACCTTATGAAACAGAGGCGATTCTTTAAGGCAACAAGACATCATTCTGGTGCGGGAGATTATATTTTCGATTTCTTTAACTATACATTTATGGTATTCCTTTGTATCGTCATGTTATATCCATTTCTCAATCAGCTGGCAGTTTCTTTGAACAGCGCTTCAGATTCTCTCAAGGGTGGAATTTTTCTCTGGCCAAGACAATTCACTTGGGCCAACTATCAGCATGTATTTGGAGAAGCTAATATATTAAATTCTTTCTTAATTGCAGTATTGAGAACAGTGATTGGTACATTGACATCGGTACTTGGAACAGCCATGGTCGCTTATACGATTAGCAGGAAAGACTTTGTATTGCAAAAATTTGTAACCATCTCCTTCGTTCTAACCATGTATTTCAGTGGAGGCTTAATTCCGAACTACTTGCTTATTAAAGAGCTAAATCTATTAGATAGTTTTTGGGTCTATATTGTCCCTGGTATCATCGGCGTATTCAATCTGATTGTGATTCGCTCTTTTATTGAGGGAATTCCTGAAAGTTTATTTGAATCAGCCAGAATCGATGGGGCAGGGGATTTTACAATCTTCTTAAAAATTGTTCTTCCATTATCGATGCCGGTGTTGGCAACCGTTTCATTGTTTGTCGCGGTGTACCAATGGAATTCATGGTTCGATGTGTTCTTATATAACTCATCAAGCCCACAACTAAGTACCTTACAGTATGAGCTGATGAGAATACTTCAGAATTCAAATGCCTCTTTGTCAGGGAAAACAGCTGTAGATGCGTTTTCCAATGCCAATGCCAGTGCTAATCAAGTATCGCCTACATCCATAAGGGCCACGATGACCATTGTAGCAAGCTTGCCGATCATTATGGTATATCCATTCCTGCAAAAATATTTTGTCAAAGGCTTAACATTGGGTGGAGTGAAAGGATGAAATGAGATCAAAAGGACTTTATTGTCCTTTTTTTCTTGAAAAAAATTAATCGTTTCAATTAGAGAAAAACAATGGATATTGATTGTAAATTCATCAGTAATTTTATAGAATATAGCATATAGTTAGTTTGTTGTGTGCATAAACAAACTAACAAACGAACTTAATTGTTAATAAAGGAGATGTCGAGATGTCCGCAAAGCTTGGCGTTGAGATTCCTTCATTTCAGAAGGTGTATGAGACCATTTTTGACATTGGTGCCGCAGTCAACCTGCGAACCATTAACACGCAGCAGAGTTTATTAGCTAACCATTTTAATAGTATTACCGCAGAAAATGATATGAAATTTGAAGGATTACAGCCTGAAGAAGGAAAATATGATTTTGAAAAGAGCGATAAATTGGCAGCGTTTGCACGTGAGCACGGTATGAAGATGCGCGGTCATACATTGGTGTGGCACAATCAAACACCTGAATGGGTTTTTCAGGATTCACAAGGAGAAAGAGTTACTAGAGACCAGTTGTTACAGCGGATGAAAGATCATATTACAACTGTGATGCAGAGATATAAGGGCCAGATTTATTGCTGGGATGTCGTCAATGAAGCGGTGACGGACGAAGGACCTGAACTTTATAGAAAAACAAACTGGCTGGACATCATCGGGGAAGATTACATAGAAAAGGCCTTTGAATTTGCCCATGCAGCCGATCCGGACGCTCTCTTATTCTACAATGATTATAATGAATGCAATTCAGGGAAACGGGAGAAGATTTATCAGCTTGTTAAGTCGTTGGTTGAAAAAGGGGTCCCCATTCACGGAGTTGGTCTTCAGGGACACTGGAACTTAACGAACCCGGGCCTAGACGAAATTCGTGCTGCAATTGAACGATATGCATCACTTGGCCTGAAGCTCCAGCTTACAGAATTAGATGTATCCGTTTTCGAATTTGAAGACAAGCGGACAGACCTGACTGAACCTACAGGGGAAATGATCGAACGGCAGACAGAAAGATATCAACAGATATTCGCATTACTTAGAGAGTATCAGGACGTTTTCACAGCCGTTACGTTCTGGGGGGCTGCCGATGATTATACTTGGTTAAGTGATTTTCCTGTAAGAGGACGTAAAAACTGGCCATTTTTATTCGACGAAAATCACCAGCCAAAGGAAGCTTTTTGGAAGGTTATTAGCTTTTAAGTGAAACAGGAGGAGAAAATCATATGCTACCATTAAATCCAAATTTACAAGGAAAAGTCGCAGTCGTTACGGGCGGCGGTGGAGTCTTATGCGGCTGCATGGCGAAAGAATTAGCCCGGCAAGGAATGAAGGTGGCGATCTTAAATCGCACCTATGAAAAGGCACTAAAAGTGACAGATGAAATAAAAAGTGTTGGTGGGGAAGCTCTCGCCATCGAATGTGATGTATTAAACGTTGAAAGCGTAAAAAGGGCAGAAGAAATCGTCTCTTCTGAATATGGAAGCTGTGACCTATTAATTAATGGGGCAGGTGGAAATCATCCAAAAGGAATTACCACAAAGGAAATCTTTGAACTAAGTGATCTTGAAAAATCAGATTTAACGACCTTTTTTGATATGACCACGGAGGGATTTGGTTATGTTTTTAATCTAAACTTTATTGGTACACTAATTCCTACTCAAATTTTCACCAAAAAAATGATTCATAATCAAGGCTCGATCATTAACATTTCTTCGATGAGTGCTCCTAGTCCAATGACAAAGGTTCCGGCGTACAGTGCAGCAAAAGCCGCAATTGAAAATTTTACACAATGGCTTGCGGTCCATTTTGCTGAGACAGGTATCCGGGTAAATGCGATTGCACCTGGGTTTTTCTTAACCGAACAAAATCGCGCATTGTTAACGAATCCAGATGGAACGAATACAGAAAGAACCAATAAAATCTTAGCCCATACACCGATGAGGCGCCTAGGAAAACCTGAAGATTTACTTGGGACTTTGCTATGGCTTGCTGATAAGGATGCAAGTGGATTCGTCACTGGCATAAGCGTGCCAGTGGATGGTGGTTTTATGTCCTATTCAGGTGTCTAAGAATTGTTTTGTCCCAAAAAAATACGAGTTTGGAAGGTTGGTAGATAAATGATTAACGTAGCCATAATTGGTACAGGTGCCATTGCGTCAGCACATATTAGAGCCTATCAACAATTTTTAGGAAGATGTAATATCGTCGCCATTTGTGATATCTTTCCTGAAAAAGCAGTAAAAAGCGCTCAGACTCACAATATAAAAGTAGATATATACAGCGATTTCAAAGAGTTGTTGCAACGTCCGGACATTGATTTGGTATCTATTTGTACCCCTCCCTATACGCATGCTGAGCTATCCATTGCCTTTTTACATGCCGGAAAGCATGTACTTGTCGAAAAACCAATGGCCTCTTCTTTAGAAGAATGTGATGCTATGAATCAGGCACAAAAGCTGAGCGGCAAGATTTTATCGGTTGTATCGCAAAACCGCTTTACCAACCCAATGATGAAGTTAAAGTCGATTCTTGATACAAAGCTGATGGGTCCAATTGTCCATACGCAGGTCGATTCCTTCTGGTGGCGGGGCTACAGTTATTATGATTTGTGGTGGCGGGGAACCTGGGAAAAAGAGGGGGGCGGCTGTACATTGAATCATGCCGTCCATCATATTGATATTTTCCATTGGATGAATGGGATGCCTGCTGACGTAACGGCGATTACAAGTAATACCTCACATGATAACGCCGAGGTGGAGGATTTGTCAGTGGCCATCTGCCGCTATCCGAATGGCAGTTTGGCGCAAATTACAAGCTCCGTTGTACATCACGGAGAAGAGCAGCAGTTAATTTTTCAAGGGAAAAATGCACGTGTCTCTGTCCCGTGGAAGGTTACTGCTTCAAAATCAAAGGAAAATGGGTTCCCGGAAAAGGATGAGGAATTAGAAGAAAAACTGCAAGCGGTATATGAGCATTTGTCCAATCTGGAATATGAGGGTCATTCCGCCCAAATTGACGATGTACTCTCGGCCATAGAAGGGAAGAAGGAAGTATTAGTAGATGGACATGAAGGAAGAAAAACGCTTGAACTAATTACAGCCATCTATCAATCTTCTAGTACAGGGCAAACAGTAAAACTTCCACTAGATGAAATGAGTCCTTTTTATACAAGGGATGGTGTTCTAAAGAACGCTACCCATTTCTATGAAAAGAAAAACCATGTCATGGGTTTTTCGGAAAATGCGATTACAACCGGCGGTAAATATGAATAACTCTTTTTGAAAGAGCCTCGAGGGTAGTCAAAGGCGCTATTGACGACCGAGCAAGAGAAAAAAGAGCCTCGAGGGTAGTCAATGAAGGCTATTGACGACCGAGCAAGAGAAAAAAGAGCCTCGAGGGTAGCCAATGGAGGCTATTGACGACCGAGCAAGAGAAAAAAGAGCATCGGGGGTAGTCAATGGAGGCTATTGACGACCGAGCAAGAGAAAAAAGAGCCATGAGGGTAGCCAATGGAGGCTATTGACGACCGAGCAAGAGAAAAAAGAACCTCGGGGGTAGTCAAGGAAGGCTATTGACTACCTAACAAGAGAAAAAAGAGCCTTGAAAGGTAGTCAAAGGACACTATTGGCGACTAAGCATGAATGTAAAAGTGGAAAAGGAGCGATAAACATGGATCGAAATGATGGGATGAATTATGCACCAAAAGGGTTGGTTAAAAAGGTTGTCGTAGAGCCGGGGGTGTTTCAATTTGCGGCCATCGGTTTAGATCATGGTCATATTTACGGGATGTGTAACGGCTTAATCGAAGCAGGAGGCCAGTTAGTGGCGGTGTATGATCCAGATCCGAAAAAAGTCCAAGGCTTTATCACAAAATATCCTGAAGCAAACATCGCTTCATCGGAAGAAGAGATTTTTTCCAATCCAGACATTAAACTAGTTGCCAGTGCCAATATTCCATCCGAGCGAGGACCATTGGGCCTCCGTGTCCTTGATCATGGCAAGCACTATTTTACCGATAAGCCTGCGTTTACCACATTGGAGCAAGTGAAACTGGCAAGAGAAAAGGTAGCAGAGACAGGTCTTAGATGGGGAATCTATTATGGTGAACGACTGCATTCTGAAAGTTCGATCTTTTCCGGACAATTAATTGAAGAAGGTGCAATCGGACGGGTAGTTCAAGTAATTGGTACGGGACCGCATCGTGCCAACCCAAAAAGCAGACCTGACTGGTTTTTCGATCCTGAATATTATGGCGGTATTCTTTGTGATATTGGCAGTCATCAAATTGAACAATTCCTGCACTTTACAGGCGCAAAAGATGCGAAGGTACTTCATAGTAAAATTGCCAACTATCATTTTAAACAGTATCCGAAGTTTCAAGATTTTGGGGATGCCACACTAGTAGCCGATAATGGGGCCACCTTCTATTTCCGCGTCGATTGGTTTACACCGGATGGTCTTGGTACATGGGGAGATGGCCGTGTCTTTATTTTAGGAACCGATGGTTATATTGAAGTACGGAAGTATATCGATATTGCCAGAGATTCCAGAGGAGACCAGCTATATCTAGTAAATCATGAAGGAGAAAAACACTTCCAACTATCAGGAAAAGTTGGCTGCCCGTTCTTTGGCGAATTCATCCTTGATTGCTTAAACGGTACAGAAAATGCCATGACCCAAGAACATACGTTAAGGGCGGCTGAATTATGTATTGAAGCCCAGGAAAAGGCGATTTGGGTAGAGACAGCAGAGTCTCCTTTAGTGACAAAAAATTAAAGTATAAATGTAGAAAGAGTTGCCTGAGAATGGCAACTCTTTCTACAAAAAGATTATTTGCTGAAAGAGGGGTAAATATGACCATTACCGTTCAACATGTTTTAGATAAATTAATAGAGCCAGTGAATAAACTTCCTAACACCGTTGACACGCTAAAGTTTGGTGATCCAAACATGGAGGTAAAAGGAATCGCTGTAACGTTTATGGCGACACAACAGGTTATTGAACAGGCAATCAAACTAGGGGTCAATTTTTTAATTACCCATGAAGGTCTATTTTACAGCCATATGGATCAAACAGTAGTGGAAGAATCCAAAGTTTATCTAGAAAAGCGCCGGCTCATTGAAGAGTCTGGAATAGCTGTCTTTCGTTTTCATGATTATATCCATAGGTATCAGCCAGATGGGATTATGGTTGGGCTGATTGAGACATTGGGTTGGAAAACCTATGTAGAAAAAAATCACCCGGCATCAACCATTGTAAAAATTCCTTCTATGTCAGTGAGGGAAATTGCTGAGTACGTAAAAGGGAAACTTGGAGTCGAGTTTGTCCGTACGGTAGGAAATTTAGAGGGAACTTGTACTCGTATCGGCTTGTTAGCCGGATATCGAGGAGGAGGGGCTTTATCTTTACCGCTCTTCGAGAAGGAGGAACTTGATTTAATTATTTCAGGAGAAGGCCCTGAGTGGGAGACTCCAGAGTTTGTAAGGGATGCTGCCTATCAAGGAAAACGAAAAGCATTAATGGTTCTAGGACATGCCGAAAGTGAAGCACCTGGTATGGAGTATTTGGCAGAATGGATCAAAACGATTTTCCCAGGGATTCCTGTTCATTTCATACCAGAAAAGCCAATTTTCCAAGTAGTTTAAAAAGCACAAATTTAAAAGATAATAAAAATATAATAGATTAATAAAAAAATTGATGGATTTTGTCTGAAACCGCTTGCACCTATAAAATAGTGGTGTTAAAATGATTATATAAACATAGTTTGTGTGACGAACAAACTATGTTTAGAAAAAAGATTCTATAGTATGTTTTAATGTAATGATACATCTAATCTAGTAAAATCAACTAACATAGTTTGTATGATATACGAACTATGTTGCAGGAAAAAGGTATTATTTTTATTCTTTCATAAGCAAAGCCGATCGGTGTAAAAGAAAAACAAAATAACAAAACAAGATAAGGAGGGAATTCATTGAAGCAAGTAGTCGAGGTATCAAAGCAAACACAAGAACTCCAAGTGCCCATTATTACCACCCCTAAAAGATCATTGGTACTAAAAGCACTAAAAAAAGATTGGCAGCTGTATTCTCTACTTGTTTTACCAATCATTTATCTCGTGATCTTCAAGTATATACCGATGATTGGTAATATTATTGCCTTTAGAAGATTTATTCCTGGAGGAAATATTTTTGGGGAAGAGTGGGTGGGTCTTCATTACTTTCAAATGTTTGTTGGTGACGCAGCCTTTTGGCAAGTATTTAAAAACACTTTAATTACGAGCAGTTTAACGTTACTTTTCTGTTTTCCTGCTCCGATTATAATTGCTTTATTGTTAAATGAAATCAAATCAAAAAGGTTCAAAAAGTTTGTTCAGACCGCTTCTTACTTACCGCACTTCCTATCAGTGGTTATTATAAGCGGAATGATTTTACAGTTAACCTCTACCAGTGGTGCAATCAATTCATTGATTCAACTCTTTGGCGGGAAACCTATCCTTTTTATGCAAGATCCGCACTGGTTTAGACCCGTATATGTTGCCTCAGAAGTTTGGCAGACGATGGGTTGGGGAGCGATTCTGTATTTAGCTGCCCTTACGAATATCGATGATTCTCTATATGAAGCAGCCAAAATTGATGGTGCAAACAGATGGAAACAAACCATTCATATTACGATTCCAGGAATTATGCCAACGGTTATTACACTATTAATTCTGAATATTGGAAACCTTATGGCGGTAGGCTTTGAAAAAATCTTATTAATCTATAACCCATTAAACTTTGAAACTTCGGATGTTATTTCTACCTATCTTTTCCGGATTGGTTTACAATCGAGCAACTTTAGTTATGCGACTGCAATTGGCTTGTTTGAATCCATCATTGGATTGACCTTAGTCTTTTCTGCCAATTTTCTATCGAAAAAGTTTACAGACAACGGTTTGTGGTAAGGGAGGAGAGACCAGTGAAGGAAACGGTACAATACAAAATATTTAAAGTTATAAATGTGCTCATCTTGTTATTAGTTATATATGTTACCTTATTTCCCTTTTTGAATGTCATTGCTCAGTCATTTAGCGGTCAGGCGGAAATTAACGCAGGTAAAGTAACCCTTATACCAAAGGGATTTAACCTTACAACCTATCAAACTATTCTGCATGACAAAACGTTCTGGACAAGCTATCGGAATACCATTGTTTATACCGTTCTAGGTACCCTGATTGCAATGGTGATGACGACCACGTTCGCCTATGTTTTGTCGAAAAAGCGGCTTATGGGTCGTAAATTCTTTACTTCAATGGCGATTTTCACGATGTTTTTTAACGGTGGATTGATACCGAACTATATCTTAATTAAAAATCTTGGCTGGACCAATACAATCTGGGCGATTGTTATCCCTGGTGCAATTAGTATCTTTAATATGCTAATCATGAAATCATTTTTCGAAGCAATGCCTGAGGAACTGGAAGAAGCCGCTTCGATTGATGGGTCGTCAACATATGGTACATTTCTAAAAATCATCTTACCGTTATCAAAGCCGATTTTAGCCACAATGGTTCTGTTCTATGCGGTGGGGAACTGGAATTCATGGTTTGGGGCATTCCTTTATTTGGATCAGTCCGACAAGTTCCCAGTGACGCTTTACTTGAGAAATCTTTTGGCGGGAGCAACATCCGGTCAATCAGCCGGTGCTACTTCTGCGGATGATTTGCAACAAATTGGCGCAAATATCAAGGCTGTAACAATGGTATTAACGGTATTGCCAATATTAATGGTTTACCCGTTTGTGCAGAAATACTTTGTTTCGGGAATCATGCTTGGATCTGTTAAACAATAACCTGGATGCAACTTATTTACATAAGTTCATTATAAAAACATTAAAAGTGGGGGAACTCCAATGGCAAAGATTTTAAAAAAGTTAGCTTTTTTAGTTGCAATTGTTACCGCTCTCAGTAGCTTATTGGCTGGATGCAGCAGTGATAAAAGCTCTAGCACAACTGCTTCAGCTCCTAAAGATAAGGGAGTTGCCATGGCAGACTATGGCGTTGGAAAAACATTTAAAGCAACAAAACCAATTTCATTTACAACGATGTACAATGATGCTGCATGGTATGCCTATAAAAAGGATTGGCTGCTATGGAGTGAAATCACAAAGAGAACGAATGTTACTTTAAAACCAACAGTTGTACCAATGAGTGATTATGCCCAAAAAAGAAGTTTATTAATTAGTTCTGGAGATGCTCCGCTCATTATCCCTAAAACATACCCAGGTCAAGAAACGCCATTTGTTTCTTCTGGTGCGATTTTGCCAATTAGTGATTACGTGAAATACATGCCTAACTACATGGATAAAGTGAAAAAATGGAACTTACAGCCTGAGATTGATAATTTAAGACAAGCTGATGGTAAATATTATGTACTCCCTGGTTTACACGAAGAGGTATGGCCAGATTACACACTAGCTGTAAGAACTGATATTTTCGAAAAGAATAATATTGCTATTCCGAAAACATGGGATGAATTTGAAGCTGCATTGAAAAAATTAAAAGAAATCTATCCTGATGTGACACCTTTCTCTGATCGTTGGAGTACATCTGGAGCAGTTAGTCCACTAGGTGCATTATTGCAATATGCGGCTCCTACCTTTGGGACTGTTGGCGGCTGGGGTACTTCAAACTATGTAACCTTTGATCAAGACAAAAATAAATTTGTATTTGCTGGTGCATCAAAAGAATATAAAGAAATGTTAACTTACTTTAATGGACTTATTAAAGAAGGATTGTTGGACAAAGAAAGCTTATCACAAAGTGACGATCAAGCGGTTCAAAAATTTGTAAACGGTAAGTCATTTGTTATTAGCAGTAACTCTCAAGAAATCGTTACGATGCGTACAAGTATGGACAAAACGCTAGGAGCAGGTAAATACTCGATTGCGAAAATCGACGTACCTGGAGGTCCAAAAGGAAACGTTATTGCTGGATCAAGATTAGAAAACGGAATCATGATTAGTGCGAAAGCTAAAGATGATCCAAACTTTAAGGCATTGCTGCAATTTATTGACTGGTTCTGGTATAGCGATGAAGGAGAAGAATTAGCTAAATGGGGCGTTGAAGGCACAACATATAAAAAGGAAAATGGTAAACGCGTTCTTCCGTCAGATATCAACTTCCTTGGCCTAAATCCTTCTGGAACGAAAGATTTACGTGTTGACTATGGATTTGGAACAGGTTCATTCGCTTACGGTGGTACAACTGATTTACTTCAATCCACAATGAGTGAAGAAGAAGTTAAATTCCAAGATAGTATGCACCAAAATAAGAAAGTATTGCCTGTAAATCCTCCATATCCAATGAGTGCAACGGATCAAGAACAAGCAACACTGATTTCGACACCATTAACGGATACAGTTAAACAAAATACAGCGAAGTTCATTTTAGGTTCACGTCCATTATCTGAGTGGAATGCTTATGTGTCTGAATTAAAAGCAAAAGGTATGGATAAATACTTAGATATGGTTAATAAAGCTTATCAAGATTATCAAAAGAAAAATAAGTAATTAGATTAAGTGATAGTGTGATGACTGCCTGTAATGCTTTTTGAAAGAATTCCAGGCAGTTGTCCAATCATTCATTAAAAAGAAATGATCATATGTGATGGTTGTGGAGAGATAGGTGACTTCTCACGTTCACAACCATTTTTCTCTATTATCACTATGAGTAATATCACAATCAAAATGAACTTGATGGGTGGATTTATTATGAGAAAAAGAGAGTTTGGTGAAGGAACCTTATTTTCAGTAACAAATTATATCTATTGGCTATTAATGACAAATATTTATTTTGTCCTTTGTAATGTTATTTTCCTATTCTTTTTTATGACGCTAGAACCTACTTTTTCCAATATTACGATTTATTTTATCGCTCTAGTCCTGACAGGCCCTTCCGTTTCAGCACTCTTTTATTCAATGGGAAAACTAATCCGGGAAAAGGAACTTTCTCCATTAAGAGATTTCTTTCACGGATATAAAATAAATTTTAAAGATACAATGCGATTTTGGCTGCCGCTTCTTCTTGTTCTATATATCCTTTTTGTTGACTTGCAATACTTTAATTCAAACCCATCAGTACTTAATCATATTTTATCAGTAGTCTTTTTCATAGGAATTATCGTTACGCTCATTTTAATGATGTATGCATTTTTAATTAATGCAGGCTTTGCATTTAGATTAAAAGATATTTGGAAACTCTCCATTTATTATAGCTTCAAAAAAGTAAAGGTTACCTTTGGGAATATTAGCATTGTTATAGTCACTTTATTTTTAACGACCATTACATCTAATTTTTTCATCCTATTTACGGCAAGTGTAGTTTGTTATGTATTTTTACTGAATAGCAGGGAAGTTCTCGAAGACTTAAAATTGAATTTTTGTAAACCGAATGAGAGTGCAAACTAACGGAGGGATAAAGAATGAAAATGGGATTTAGATGGTATGGGGAGGGAAATGATTCTGTAACCCTAAATCATATTAAACAAATACCAGGCGTAGAGACGATTGTTTGGGCGCTTCACGACATGAAGGCAGGCGCGGAATGGCCTATGAATCGAATCCAAGAGGTAAAAAAGCAAGCAGATCAATATGGTTTTAATATCGATGTCGTTGAAAGTGTAAACGTTCATGAGGATATTAAACTCGGGTTTCCCACCCGGGACCAATACATAGAAAACTATAAACGTACGATTGAAAAGCTGGCTAAAGTGGGAGTAAAGGTCATCTGTTATAACTTTATGCCTGTGTTTGATTGGATCAGGACTGATTTATATAAGGCCCATGAAGATGGTTCCACTGCTCTTTTCTATGAAACGGCAAAAGTGGATGATATCGACCCGATGGAATTGGTGAATAAAATAGCGATGAACGCTGACTTTACCATGCCCGGATGGGAACCTGAGCGCTTAGAAAATATTACGAATCTATTTGAAGCTTATAAAAATGTAACGGAAGAAGATTTATTTAAAAACCTGCAATACTTCCTTGAAGCGATTATTCCAGTGGCCGAAGAACATGATATCAAAATGGCGATTCACCCGGATGATCCACCATGGTCTGTTTTTGGCTTACCGAGGATTGTAACCAATCAGGAAAATATCCGCCGGATTTTAAAGCTTGTTGACAGTCCATACAATGGTGTCACACTTTGCAGCGGGGCATTAGGCTCACACCGCGATAATGATGTTGTCGCAATGGTCCGGGAATATGCGGATCGGATTCCGTTTGCCCATGTTCGTAATGTCAAAATCTATGAAAATGGGGATTTTATTGAAACCTCCCACCGGACTGGGGATGGTTCCGTGGATATTGTTGGAATTATGAAAGCCTATCACGACAGCGGCTATAAAGGATATATCAGACCAGATCACGGCCGGCATATCTGGGATGAGCAGTGCCGTCCCGGCTATGGCTTGTATGATCGAGCACTAGGCATTATGTATCTATTAGGAGCTTGGGATGCGCTAAATCAATAAATTAAAGAGTAATGTACCTTCACTTACTTGGCAATACACATTATTTATAATGGAGGATAACCATAATGAAGAGCACAATCGACAATACGGAATACAATCTAACTGAACAATACAAAGTCAATCACAAAGAGAGCTATGCCGCATGGCTTCAATACAAAAAGATAGGTGAAGCAGGATTGGTGAAAGAGTATCAAAAATGGGCTTCCAATATCGAAAGCCTCGCAGATTCCATCGTGATCCAATCTGCACAAAATGAGCTTAATACAGCTTTTTCTTCGATGCTCGACATACAACCAAAAATTTCTTCTGGCAGCAGACCTAAAAATCGCATTGTTTTAGCTTCAAAGAAGGAACTAAATTTGCTAGACAAAATGGACGTTGATTTTGATTCAATCAATGAAGATGGTTATATGATCAAGACTGTCACCACCGATGAAAATAGCACGATTTATTTACTAGGAAAAAGAGATGCAGGCGTATTATATGCCGCTTTTCATCTATTAAGGCTGATGCAGAATCAAGAGAAATTAGATCATTTAAACATTGTGGAATCCCCTAAGAATCAATTAAGGATGATTAACCAGTGGGATAACATGGATGGAAGTATTGAACGCGGTTATGCTGGTAAATCTATTTTTTATAAGGACGATGTTTTTTCAGATGAACTAAATCGTATTCAAGATTATGCAAGATTGCTATCTTCCGTAGGGATCAATGCCATCGCCATTAATAATGTAAATGTTCACCAAGTGGAAACCAACCTGATCACTGCTAGCTTACTTTCACATGTAGCAGAGGTTGCCAGTATTTTTAGAGCTTACGGTATTAAAACATTCCTAAGTATTAATTATGCAAGTACGATTCAATTGGGTGATTTGGACACGGCAGACCCGTTAGATCCGGAAGTGAAAGAATGGTGGAAAAATAAAGCGAAAGAAATCTACCGCTTTATCCCTGATTTTGGAGGATTCCTTGTTAAAGCAGACTCAGAACACCGGCCAGGTCCATTTACATATAACCGTAACCATGCGGACGGGGCCAATATGCTCGCCGAAGCCTTAGATCCATTTGGCGGTTTAGTTATTTGGAGATGCTTCGTCTATAACTGCCTGCAAGACTGGCGTGATCGCTCAACAGACCGGGCGAGAGCTGCATATGACCATTTTAAACCACTAGACGGACAATTCCATGAGAATGTAATCTTGCAAATTAAAAATGGACCAATGGATTTCCAAGTGCGTGAGGCCGTTTCCCCGTTATTTGGAGCGATGCCGCAGACGAATCAAATGATGGAGTTTCAAGTCACCCAAGAATACACAGGACAGCAAAGACATCTTTGTTACCTCGTTCCCCAGTGGAAGGAAATTCTGGATTTTGACACCTATGCAAATGGAGAAGGCTCACCGGTTAAGAGTGTTGTCGATGGTTCAACGTTCCCATACCGTTATTCTGGTATCGCAGCTGTATCAAATATTGGTAATGACTACAATTGGACGGGGCATACGTTGGCGCAAGCAAACCTATATGGCTTTGGCCGTTTAACCTGGAACCCTGACCTTGACGCAGAGACGATCACAAATGAATGGATAGGCCAAACCTTTGGAAAAGATGAACTAGTCCACGAAAAAATCAGTCACATGCTTTTGAAATCATGGGAAATTTATGAGCATTATACCTCACCGCTTGGAGTAGGCTGGATGGTAAATCCGCATCATCACTATGGACCAAATGTTGATGGTTATGAATATTCGGTGTGGGGCACATATCATTTTGCTGATTGTCATGGCATTGGCGTCGACCGAACAATAAAAACAGGCACGGGTTATACAGCCCAGTATTTTAAAGAGAATACGGAAATGTACGAATCACTTGAAACATGTCCGGATGAATTGTTATTGTTCTTCCACCATGTGCCATATACACATCCATTGAAATCGGGTGTTACGGTAATTCAGCATATCTACAATACTCACTTTGAAGGCGTACAAGAGGCAGAGGAATTAAAGGAAAGATGGACAACGTTAAAGGGATGCATTGATTCCGAGCGATATGAAGATATATTAACTAGATTAGAAGAGCAAGTAACCCATTCAAAAGAGTGGCGCGATATCATTAACACTTATTTTTATAGAAAATCCGGAATTGCAGATGAGCAAAATAGAAAAATCTATTAGGAGGGTCCGTAAAGTGCCGACTGTTACCAATCCAATATTGCCGGGTTTTAACCCGGATCCTTCCATTTTAAGAGTAGAGGATGATTATTATATTGCAACCTCTACTTTCGAATGGTTTCCCGGAGTCCAAATCCATCACTCAAGAGATTTGAAGAATTGGAGATTACTTACCCATCCATTAACGGAAAAAAGTCAATTGGATATGGCAGGAAACCCTGATTCTGGCGGCGTATGGGCCCCTTGTTTAAGCTACGATAATGGTACGTTTTACTTAATCTATACCGATGTGAAAAGTCATATTGGACCATTTAAAGACACCCACAATTATCTGATCACTGCAAACGACATTATGGGTCCATGGTCAGAACCCATCTACTTAAATAGCAGCGGGTTTGACCCATCCCTTTATCATGATGAAGATGGGACAAAATGGCTGGTCAATATGGTGTGGGATCACCGGAAAAATAAAAATTCCTTTGGGGGCATCTTACTCCAGGAATATTCTCTAGAAGAAAAGAGATTGATAGGACCCATCCACAATATCTTTAGAGGAACAACACTGGGATTAACAGAGGCACCACATTTATATAAGCATAATGGCTATTATTATCTAATGACAGCGGAAGGGGGAACAAGGTACGAGCATGCGGTAACAGTAGCACGCTCGGAATCTCTATTTGGACCCTATGAAGTGGATCCATTAGGACCGATCTTAACTTCCGCTGAAAAACCGGAGCTTGAACTACAAAAGGCAGGGCATGCCAGCATTGTTCACACCCAAACGAATGAGTTGTATTTGGTGCATCTTACAGGACGCCCTCTAAGACCATCGATGAACTGCAATCTTGGCAGGGAAACAGCTATTCAGAAAGGTGTTTGGACGGAGGATGGCTGGCTGCGGCTTGCTAATGGCAGCAATAGTCCAGAGGCAAGTGTCGAACTCCCATCTTTACCTGATCACCCATTTGAAGGGGAGCCAGAAACTGATCATTTCGATGGCGAAGAATTAAGCATTCATTTGAATTCCCTTCGGGTACCATTTACAGAAGAATGGGTTTCTGTAAAAGAAAGACCAGGTTATTTAAGATTAAAAGGCAGGGAATCGTTTAGTTCTGCACATAGACAAAGCTTGATCGCCCGCAGGCAGCAAGCCTTTTCGATAACAGCTGAGACCGTTGTCGAGTTTGAGCCGGAAACTTTTCAGCAGATGGCGGGGCTTGTTTACTATTACAATAGCCGAAATTTCTATTATCTATGGATTAGTCATGACGAGGAGCTAGGAAAATGCATCGGAATTATGGCAAGTGACCGAGGTGAATACTCCGAACCTCAAGAAACACAGATACCAATAGAAGGCTGGGACCGAGTGTTTTTAAAAGCTGAGATTCATTTTGCGGAGCTGCAATTTTATTACTCCCAAGACGGTGCTAATTGGATAAAAATCGGCCCAGTGTTAGATGCCAGTATAATTTCAGATGATAATGTTGAGTTGAAAAAGGGTGGCACGCTGCTCGATCAGGGTTTTACAGGTGCATTTATTGGCCTTTGTGCTCAAGATTTGAGCGGCAGGAGAAAACATGCCGATTTTGATTATTTCAAATACAGCGAACGAGATCATAAAGAATAGGAACAATGGGAGGAGAAAAAAGGATATGTCAGCAGGTTTGATGGATGCCGCAGTAATGAGTAAACCATTGGATATTGAAGTGAAGCAAATAAATATTCCAGTACCAAAAGCAGATGAAGCACTAATAAAAGTATATTGCATTGGTGTTTGTGGTTCGGATGTCCATTATTATGAGCACGGTAAAATTGGCCGTTATGAGGTAAAAGAGCCTATCATTTTAGGACATGAACTAGCAGGGGAAGTGGTTCAGGTCGGAGAATCGGTTACAAATGTCACAATCGGTGACAGAGTGGCCGTAGAGCCAGGGGTAACTTGTGGTAGATGTGATTATTGTAAATCTGGGAGATACAACTTATGTCCGGATGTTGTGTTTCTTGCCACTCCTCCGGTTGACGGAGCCTGGGCTGAGTACATTACGATCCGAAGTGATATGCTGTTCAAATTGCCGGAAACTATGAGCTATGAAGAGGGATCGCTTCTTGAGCCATTATCAGTAGGATTCCATGCCATGAATCGCGGCAGGGTTACCCAAGCTGACCGCGTTTTTATTAGTGGACTCGGTCCGATTGGTCTTTTAGCCATTCAAGCCGCTAAAATGTTTGGTGTTACGGAGATTTATGCGAGTGACGTTGTTCCATTTCGTAGAGAGTTAGCTCTGGAAATGGGCGTAACAGCTGTAATTGATCCTTTAAATGAAGACGTGAAAGAGCGGATTCAAGAACTAACAGATGGAAAGGGGATCACAGTGGTTGTGGAATCATCGGGTAATCAAAGGGCTGTATCGGATACGGTAAAAGTTGTTAACCGGGGCGGCAGAATTGTTTTGGTTGGAATGCCGACGACTAATGAAATTCCCCTTGATATCAATCAGTTAATTGATGGAGAAATTGATGTTTATGGTCTCTTCCGATATGCCAACACCTATCCTGCTGCCATTCAGGCATTAGGGAAATCTGATTCTAATATTGAAAAGATTATCACTCACAAATATGCCCTTTCTGAAATAAAAGAAGCAGTTGAAATGGCGAGAACTCAGAAGGATACGAGTATCAAGATTATGATCTACCCAGATAAGGAAAATGTATAAGCTAACGTAACCATTATATATCTTGAAATGAGGGGACCTTATGGCTAATAAAGATCAAATTGCAGAGAAAAATGTACTCGGTACCAATGTAATAGCTCAAATTGGAATTCTTGTTCATGATATTGAAAAAACCAGTCAAGCTTATGCTGATTTCTTTGGAGTGGAAAATCCGGGCTGGAGTCTTACTGACACAGTAGATAAAGCAGAAACTCAATATAAAGGGGATTCGACGGAAGCACGTGCAAAACTGGCCTTCTTTGATATGGGTTCACTCCAACTAGAATTAATTGAACCAGACCAGCATCCAAGTACATGGAGGGAGTATCTCGATGAGCATGGAGAAGGTCCGCATCATATTGCTTTCATTATAAAAGGGCTGAAAGAGAAAATTAATCTGATGGAAAGAAACCAAATGCCGTTAATGCAAAAAGGTGAGTACTCAGGAGGAAGGTATGCATACATGGATACCTTTAAGGATTTAAAAATTATCTTAGAGCTTTTAGAAAATGATCATTAAAAAGATGATTTCCCTTTTCTATTAAATGATTAATAGTTAATCTTAGGCAGGTGAATGGAATATGAGGATTTTAATTACAGGTGCCAATAGAGGCCTAGGGTTAGCGCTTGCCCAAATTGGGGCAGAAAGAGGCCATCATATAGTTGCAGGGGTTAGAGATGCAGAGCAGGGAAAGGAAAAATTTTCAGAACTTGAATTCTCAAAGTCTATTTCTATCGTTCCATTAGATGTAACAAAAGAAGATTCTGTATTACATGCTGCCAATTTTGTAAAGGATCAATTTGGTACGGTCGACGCCATTATTAATAATGCAGGTATCCTGCTGGAACGTGATAAAAAGATTGAGGAATTGGACCTCGAACAGGTCCAGTTATCCTTTGATGTGAATCTGTTCGGCCCGATGAGAGTCGTGAAACACTTCCTTCCTTATATTATTATTGGGGGACAGTTCGTCCATTATCAATATCTCATCTGAAGCAGGGAGTTTTGAAAACGCTTATGGCGGAGATTATGCTTATGCAGCGTCTAAAACAGCCCTTAATATGTTCTCGCAGCAATTAAACCAATATGTTAATGGTAAAAATATTCAGGTTTATGCTGTCCATCCTGGCTGGATCAAGACAGATATGGGTGGAAGTAATGCCCCAGGAAATCCTATTGATACGGCAAAAGGAATATTCAATCTCGTTGAAACAAGACTCACGGTAGAAAGTAAATATGTTTTTATCAATCATGAAGGAAAACCAATGGCAATCTAATAATTTTAGAGCTGGCTGAAAAAAGTCAGCTCTCTTTAAAATTTCAGCCCAATACACGTTCCTAAAGGCACTGCATAATAAGAGGTGAGTAAATCAAATATGAATAATAAAATACTTTTTAATGATGGATGGGAATTTGCCAAAAGCGGCCTAGATGTGAGGGATAGCTCTGCTTTGACTTTTGAGCCTGTTGATTTGCCACATGACTGGCTTATCTATAATTCACTGAATCTTTATGAAAACAGTATCGGCTGGTATCGTAAGAGATTTAACTTTTCTAAAGAAGAAGAGCAGATTCTCTTGTGCTTTGATGGCGTTTATATGGATTCTTCTCTTTTTGTGAATAAACAGTTTGCAGGAGAATGGAAATACGGATATTCATCCTTTGAACATGATATTACAGACTTCCTCGTTGAAGGAAAAAATGAAATTCTAGTCAAAGTCGTGCATCAAAGTCCAAATAGCCGATGGTACTCAGGTGCCGGCATTTATCGGAATGTCTGGCTAAAAACAAGAGAGGTCAACCATATTGTAACGGATGGAATCTATATCACAACAAAACAGAACGAGGATGGCTGGCAGGTTGAAGTTGACACAGAAATCAACCTCAATGAAGACGTACAACTCTCGCATACGATAATGTTTAAAGATACAATCATTGCTGCTTCTTCAGAGAAGATTGTCGCAGACAGTGACTCCAGATTACATAATCAACAAAGGCTATTTGTAGAAAATCCGGCTGTATGGTGTATGGACGAGCCAAACCTTTATCAGCTAATCACTCAATTAAAGCTAGTTAAAACAAATGAAGAAATCGAATTCGTCACTCAAAATATTGGGTTCCGTACGATTACCCTTGACCCCGAACAAGGTTTTAAATTAAACGGTAAAAAGATGAAATTAAATGGGGTTTGTGAGCATCATGATTTAGGGGCCTTAGGAGCCGCTTTTAATAAAACAGCCTTAAAGAGAAGGTTTGATATATTAAAAGAAATGGGTGTTAATGCCATCCGAACAGCCCACAATATGCCGGCCAAAGATTGGATGGACTTAGCCGATGAGATGGGGTTCCTGATTGTCTCGGAAGCTTTTGATATGTGGGAAAGATCCAAAACAACTTATGATTACGCACGATTTTTTAAGACTTGGGCGACTAAAGATTTAAAAAGCTGGGTCATGCGTGACCGGAATCATCCGAGTCTCTTAATGTGGAGTATTGGAAATGAAATTTATGATACCCATGCAGATGAAAGAGGGCAAAAAGTAACAAGTATGCTCATGGATGAGGTACGAAAATATGACCCAAAAGAAAATGCCAAGATCACCATCGGATCGAATTATATGCCATGGGAAAATGCTCAAAAATGCGCCGATCTGGTGAAGGTTGCCGGCTATAACTATGCAGAAAAATATTATCAAAAACATCACGACGAACATCCAGATTGGATCATCTATGGCAGTGAGACTGCCTCTGTCGTCCAAAGCAGGGGAATCTATCATTTCCCGTTTGAAAAGTCGATTCTGGCAGATGATGACGAACAATGTTCCGCCCTTGGAAATAGTTCAACGAGCTGGGGGGCAAAGTCAGCAGAGGCCTGTATTCTAGCCGAGAGGGATACACCTTTCTCACTTGGCCAATTTATTTGGACAGGGTTTGATTATATCGGGGAACCTACACCGTACCATACGAAGAACTCTTATTTTGGTCAGATTGATACGGCTACTTTTAAGAAGGATTCCTATTACATTTATCAATCAGCATGGACAGATTACAAGACAAAGCCGATGGTGCATATTTTGCCTTATTGGGATTTTAATAAAGGACAAATGATTGATGTACGAGTCTGTTCGAATGCACCGAAAATTGAACTTCAATTCAATGGAACGACAATTGGAACTCATGAAATTGACCATGAACATGGGACACAGCTTGTTGGCTGGTGGAAGATTCCTTACGAAGAAGGGGAATTAAAAGCGATTGCCTATGACGAAGCAGGCAGCATCATTGCAACAGATATTAAAAAATCATTTGGAGATGCAAAAAACATCAGTTTGAACGCGGATAAGAAACAGCTAATCGCAAATGGTACAGACTTAATTTTTGTCGAAATTAGCATGGAAGATGAGAATGGCACTCCAGTGGAGAATGCCAACAATCGGGTGCGTGTGGATGTGACCGGAGCTGGCCGCTTGATGGGCCTTGATAATGGGGACAGCACCGACTATGACCAGTATAAAGGGGTAAGCAGAAGATTATTCAGTGGCAAGCTAATGGCCATCATCGGAGCGATACTAGAACCCGGAACGATTCAGCTTGAAGTTTCTTCCGAAGGTTTAGAAAGCCGGAAAGTAGAATTTGAGGCTTTACCAGTAAAAGATGACCCAGTCGAAGGGATTTCTGCAGATACGAGGAACCAGGACCTGCCGATTGTTATGGGCATGAGCGAAGATATCCCTCTTCGTAAGATTGAAATCATCAGCGAAGACGGACAAGTGTTTGATGCATCACAAAAAGAGAGAATTGTTCGAGCAAGATTTTTCCCAGAAAATACTTCTTACCGTGAAGTAGAGTGGAGCGTAGTCAATGAAACTGGGATTGAGTCGAATATTGCCGTAGTAGAAGCGTTTGGCCAGGAAGCAAAGATTACAGCATTAGGAGACGGGGAATTCCGTGTTCGTTGTACCAGTAAGAATGGTACGGACAAATCGAAATTAATCTCTCAGCTGGAATTTACGGTAGAGAGTCTTGGCACTGCCTATAAGGATCCTTATGGATTTATCTCTGCAGGACTCTATGATTATAGTAAAGGCGAAGTTGGAAACGGAAACGAAAGAGGAGTTGCTACTGCTAGAGATGGTGAAACACAGGTAGGTTTTCGAGGAATTGACTTTGGAACGTATGGTTCAGATACGATAACGATTCCGATTTTTGCCTTATCAAGCGAAGAGTATTCCTTGCAGATTTGGGAAGGAATTCCTGATGAAGCTGGAAGCGAATTAATAGCGGATGTCATCTATCAAAAAGAATCCAAGTGGAATGTCTATCAAGAAGAAACGTATCGCTTGTCCAAAAGACTTCGAGGCATTACTTCCATTTGTTTTGTCCTCGATAAGAAGGTCCATATTAAAGGATTTTCTTTTGAAAAGAAGAATAGAGCCTTTGAAAGAAATCTCGCTGCCGAAAGTGACCATATCTATGGGGATACGTTTACAGTAAAAGAAAATAACGTTAAAGGAATCGGAAACAATGTTTCACTAGAGTTTGAACAGCTGGATTTTACCAGTGAAGGGTCTATGAAACTTGTGATTTTTGGCAGGTCGCCGATTGACAAAAATACCATTCATATTCGCTTTGCAAACGAAGCAGGTGAATCCAATCAACTCGTCGAATTTACGCAATCGGATAACTATGAAGAGCGAGTTTTTGAAATGGAAAGAATCACTGGAATACAAAAAGTGACCTTTATCTTCCTGCCGGGAAGCAATTTTGATTTTGGCTGGTTCCGTTTTGAAAGATAGAGTATTACTCACTCGAATTTTTTAGTAAGTCATTTTAATGGATGTGGAGGGCAAATGAATGAAGCTTGTACCAGCTCAAAAACTACTATTTATTGGTGATTCCGTAACGGATTGTGAGAGAGCGAAACCTGAAGGAGAAGGGTTATTTGGTGCTCTAGGGAAAGGCTATGTGTCATACGTTGATGCACTGCTGCAGGCAGTCTATCCGGAGTTCGGCATCCGAGTCGTAAATAAGGGAATCAGCGGTAACACCGTTCGCGATTTAAAAAATAGATGGCAAGAAGATGTCATAAATCAAGAACCAGACTGGTTATCAATCATGATTGGCATTAATGATGTTTGGCGGCAGTATGATACGCCTTTCATTAAAGAATGGCACGTATATGCTGACGAATATGAGGAAACGCTGCGTAAGCTTGTTACAGAAACCAAGCCACTCACAAAGGGCCTTGTCCTTATGACTCCGTTTTATATGGAAAGCAATGAACAGGACCAGATGCGGAAAACGATGGACCAATATGGCCAAATCGTTCGAAAAATCGCCGAAGAGACTGGTTGTTTGTTTGTTGATACACAAACGGCTTTTAATGAAGTGTTAAAGGATCTTTATCCTGCAACAATCGCTTGGGATCGTGTTCATCCATCTGCTGCAGGACATATGGTATTGGCCCGGGCATTCTTAAGGGAAATCGAGTTTGAATGGGACCGTATGTAATTTTAATTAATTGAAAAATGATAGTTATTGGAGATGATCAAATGAATTATCGGGAATTAGGAAATACAGGGATCAAGATTAGTGAAGTCAGCTTTGGAACATGGGCGATCGGCGGCTCTTGGGGGAAGACAAGTGACGAAGAGGCATTGAAATCCCTTGACTATGCTATTGGACAAGGTGTTAACTTCTTTGATACTGCCGATGTATATGGGGACGGTCATAGTGAGGAGCTATTGGCAAAAGCTACAAAGGGTAAGGAAGACCAAATCTATATCGCCACAAAGTTCTGCCGGAAAGGGGACATTTTTGACCCGCAAAATTACAGCTATGAAAAAGTAAGTGCCTATTGTGAGGATAGTCTCCGCCGCTTAAAGAGGGAAGCGATTGATTTGTATCAAATTCATTGCCCTGCTACAGAGATTTTGCGGGATGGCAGTGTATTTGAAGTACTAGACCGCCTAAAGCAAGAAGGGAAAATCAAGCAATACGGAGTTAGTGTTGAAACGGTAGAAGAGGGCCTTATTTGTTTGGAAAACCCAAATGTAAAAAGCCTTCAGATTATTTTTAATATCTTCCGTCAGAAGCCATTAGAGGATTTACTTCCTGAAGCCTATAAAAAGGGAGTGGGACTTCTTGTAAGATTACCGCTTGCAAGCGGATTGCTTACAGGTAAATTTACAAGTAACCATGTGTTTGAAGCGGATGATCACCGCCGTTTTAATGAAAATGGAGAGGCTTTTAACGTGGGAGAAACGTTTGCCGGATTGGGTTTCCAAAAGGGTGTGGAATTAGCTGACCAGCTTAAATGGATAGCAGAAGGAAGAACTTCTATGGCTAGTGCTGCCCTACGCTGGATTTTAGATCAAAAAGAGATTACCTGCATCATCCCTGGATTTAAAAACGTGAAACAAGTAGAGCAAAATCTGTCAGCATTGGATACCCAATCGTTTACAGAAGAAGAAAAACAGAAGCTTCAAAGCTTTTACCTGGAAAAAGTAAAGAATTCTATTAGAGGGCCTTATTAATGGTTCGACCTCTAGTGGGGTAGTCAATAGACCTTATTGCCGACCGAGCAAGATGAAAAAAGGGTGCCAAGGGTTGTCAATAGACCTTATTGACGACCGAGCAAGAGAAAAAAGAGTGCCAAGGGTAGTCAATAGACCTTATTGACGACCGAGCAGGAGTAAAAAGAAAGCCAAGGGTAGTCAATAGACGTTATTGACTACCGAGTAGGAGAAAAAAGAGTACCAAGGGTAGTCAATAGACCAGTAAACCTCACAAATAATTACTTTCTATTAGGAGTGAATCCACTTGACCGAGCTAACTATGATTACCGAAGTTTCTACCACTCAAAAAGCAGTAGCCATTACCTTTGATGATGGGCCGAACCCTATTTATACCCCGGAAGTGTTAGAAATTTTTGAAAAGGCAGAGGGAAAAGCTACCTTTTTTATGATTGGCGAACAAATGAAAGAACAACCTGGGATTGTGAAGCTTGTGGCTGAACAAGGTCATGAAATCGGCAATCATACGTACTCTCACCCTAAATTATCTGCGTTAACTCCTGCAGAATGTTTAGCTGAGATTGAATCAAATGAGCAAATGATACGGGATTTGACAGGACAACACCCAGTTGTCTTCCGCCCACCTTATCTCGATTACAATCATGACACGATTTCGATCGTCGAAAGGAAGGGATATTCTATGATTGGTGCCCTTAATTTAGAAGCTCAAGACTGGGAGCAGCCCGGAGTAGAACATATACTATCAGCCTCAAGAAAGTCTGTGAAAAATGGAAGTATCTTAATTTTCCATGACGGTTATGGAGATCGTTCTCAAACCATACAAGCGGTGAAGAAGCTTGTCTTCGAGCTTAAATCTGAAGGTTATCAGCTTCTAACCGTAAGTGAGCTATTGAACTTAAAAGAAAAAAATAGTGATAGTAAAAAAAGGGCCAAAATTTACTAAATTTTTCTGGTCCTTTTTTTTGCTGTTTGCCCTTATTTTTATACTAAAATAAGTTATGCTTATATTAATTAAAGACTTTTGATAGAAGGTGGCCAAATGCTTTCAAAATTGCAGAAATGGAATACAATGAGAAATCAAATTTTAGTCGTCTTTTTAATTGTCATGGCCATTGTTTTATTAATTGTTGGTAGTTTAACTTTTAATCAAGTTTCCAATATGCTGAAAAATAATGGAGAAAAGCAAATCCAGCAAACAGCCATTGAGGCAAATGGAAGATTGGAATCACTATATGAACAAGTGAATACGGCCTCAAAACTTGTCATGACAAATGATAAAATTCAAGGGATTTTATCAAAGGCATATTTAGGAAGAAAAGTAAGTTTTGCTGAACTTCAAGAAGCAAAGGGAACGGTTAATACCATTCAAGCTAATACGGAAGGGATTTTCTCGTTCGAGATTTTTACGAAAAATCAGAATCGCTTGTTACCAAATGATGACTCCAGTTTAGCTGCCCGGATTGGCAAGCGTTGGATTGCCCAAGCAGATGAAGCAAAGGGACGTTTGGTTTGGATAGGGGAAGATCCTCATAATTCAGATTATATTTTAGCCCTTAGACGAGTGAATCTCATGGGGAATGACTATGGTAAAGGAGGTTATCTCCTTGTTAGGATTTATCATAATTATTTTCAATTTGCAAACCAAGACGATAATGATACCAATCAATATTCTATTTTACTAGACAAAGATTTAAAGCCCATTTTGTCAAACTATACTGGTTCGCCTGCTCCCATTATAAACAATGATGAGTCGATTATTTCCCTGGACCATAAGGATTATATGGTTACAAAACAATCTTCAAAAGATACCGGATGGACTCTTATTATTTTAACACCTGTTAAAGCGCTTACTAAAGGGATTAATGTCTTGAGAATGGGGATTATTATTTCAGGAGTCATAGGGTTTTTTATCTTTTTTATCAGTTCATTATTTCTATCAACCATCATTACAAGACCCATTATTAAACTGACAAAAACGATGCAAAAAGCGAGCGAAGGTTCTTTATCCTTAAATCCTTATGTCCCAACAGTAAATGAAATCAACGAATTAAATAGTACCTATAACCAGCTTGTTAAAGAAACCAATCATCTTATAAAAATGGTTTACCAAAAAGAAATCATTCGCAGTCAAAGCGAACTAAAGGCACTACAGGCACAGATTAATCCACATTTTCTATTTAATACATTAGACGCTCTTAGATGGTCACTGGATGATAAAGAAGAAGAGGAACTTGCAGACCTAGTCATTGCGATGTCCAACTTATTTCGTTATACCATCACGAAACAATCTGATAGCGATTGGGTATCCATCAAAGAAGAAATTAACCATATTGAGGATTATCTGGACATTATGAAAATGCGTTTTGGAGACCAGTTAAACTGGAATTTGAATATAGCTTCAGAGTGGGATGATGTAAAAATACCCAAATTATTAATTCAGCCTTTGGTGGAGAATGCGGTCCTTCATGGGGCTGGGAATACAGTCAGGCCATGTACCATTACTGTATCAATTCAACCTTCAATCGATCAGCAGTCCCTCGAAATACTTGTACATGATGATGGCCCTGGAATGAGTCAGGAAAAGTTAGATGTTGTTAAACGCTCCATGACGGAAGGAGGCGGCCCTTCGATAAAAGGAAATGGGATGGCGATGTCCAATGTTTTTAAACGCCTTCTATTATACTATCATGCTCATTTAAAAAGGGGCTTGACGATTTCAAGTGAAGTAAATATTGGCACAACCATTTCTTTTGAAATACCCGTAAAGATGGAGGAGACCCGAGTTGTATAGACGAACGATTTTAATAGTTGATGATGAACCAAGAACCCGGCAAGGACTTAAGAAAACATTGGATACATGGTCAAAAGGGGAATACCAAATAATTACGGCCGCTAATGGGGAGGAAACAATCGAAATTTTGCGTCAGCAAAAGATTGACATCCTATTAACAGACATTCGTATGCCGGAAATGACTGGTTTAGAGCTCCTAAAAATAATCAAAGAGAAAAATATGTCACCTGTGATTATCGTTATTTCTGCCTATTCGGAGTTCGAGTATGCTCATGAGGCACTTCGGCTGGGGGTTATTAACTATTTATTAAAACCAATTAGCAAAAAAAATCTAATGGAAGCAGTGGAGGATGCCGTGAAGGCAGTAGAGAAACAAGAGCGGGCTGGAATGATTGAAAAAGTGGTAGACACTAAACTTGTTGATGCGAACACCCAAAACGCTTCCAATCGGGTACCAATCCGTGAAGCGCTCGATTATATTAATCATCATCTAAAAAATGAACTTACCCAAAAGGAAGTTGCAGATCATGTTCATTTAAATCCAAGTTATTTAAGCGTTTTATTTAAGGATCATGTCAAGCTGACTTTCAGTGAATATGTTACCAGAAGGAGGATCCAACGCGCCAAGGAACTATTAATGTCTACTAATCTTCCAATTGCCGATATTGCGGAGGAATCTGGGTACAAAACGGCTAAATATTTTATTAAGATTTTTAAGGAAATGGAAGGAGAAACACCCAGCGCCTATCGTAAAAACAATAATGAGAAGGCTTTCCAATAATTCGGGTTCTCTTTCCTAAGACCTATTTTCCAACTATCTGAATACTAACCTATCAATCTAAACAATTAAGATAATAATAGGTCATGGAGGAATAACCATTGTTTAATAAGAAAATGATTTCAGTATTGGTAACCTTGGTCATGCTTGCTGCGTTAATGATGGCTGGCTGTTCCTCTTCCGGTTCGTCTGGTGAAGGAAGTGCTCTAAGCACTAATAAGAAAGTGATTCATTTCATGCATATATGGCCGGAAGGCAGTTCGAATGCTCAGTATTCAATCGTGAAAAATATCATTACTGCTTATGAAAAACAACATCCTGATGTAAAAATTGAAACAGAAATTGTTAGCTCTGATCAATATAGGGATAAGCTTAAAGTTTTAGCTACTGCCAATGAATTACCAGACATTGGGATGACATGGTCAGATGGTTTTATTAAACCATACGTAAAAGGTGACATGTTAGAGCCATTAGACGATATTGTTAATCGAGATCCAGATCTTAAAGATGCGTTTATTCATGGTGTAAAAGAATCGTATGCGGTTAATGGAAAGACTTATGGACTGCCCTTAGAAATGAACATTTCCTATGTTTTCTATAACAAAGAAATATTCAAGAAATATAATCTTGAAGTACCTAAAACATTTGAAGAATATAAACATGTCGTGAAAACATTAGTAGAAAATGGAGTGATCCCTGCAGCCGTAGGAGCTAAGGATGGATGGCCGGCATCCTTCTGGTTTATGTATCTAGCAGACCGTATTGGCGGACCAACCATTTTAACAGATATTGTTCATGGGAAAGCCAAGATGGATGACCCTGCTATTTTAAAAGCAGCACAAGAAGTTCAAAACTTAATTGATATGGGCGGTTTTATAAACGGGGCCAGTGCCTTATCATATGAAGATGCAAAAGGGTATTTCATGAATGAAAAAGCAGCCATGTTCCTAACGGCAACTTGGGAATTACCGAACTATACAACCAACCATGATGTAAAACAAGAGCTTAAAGAACGAATCGGCTATTTTAAATTCCCGCTGTACGAAGGCGGTAAAGGGACAGATCACAACAGCTTTGTCGGTGGTCCTGGTGTAGGTTTATTCGTAGCGAAAGATTCTAAGGTTAAGAAAGAAGCGAAAGATTTTGTTGGATTCTTCGTAAAAGAATGGGGCAAAAAATCAGTTACAGATGCAGGTGTCATTCCAGCAACAAAAGTGGACACATCAAACTTGAAACTTTCTCCGATTAACATGGATATATTAAAGGATTTGAGTGAAACTTCCAACGTAACAACTTATTTTGATACTCAAACCAGCCCAGCTGTCTCTGAATTACACCATGAATTAATTACAGCTCTATTTGGAAAACAAGTTACACCAAAAGAGTTTGTTAAACAACAAGCAGAAATTCTTGCTAAAGAACAAGAGTAGTTTAGTATAGTCATTCCTTAAGTATAGAGGGCATACAGGTTATGCCCTCTATAAATTTTAGAAGAGAGCCTTATTTTATTCTAATAAAAAAGAAATTTTTTTCTTAATTATTGTTTTATGGAAAATATTTTGATAATATTTTAATAACTTAGTTTGATTGATGGACAAACTAAGTTATTAAATACTAAGTTTTAAGGAATGGTGAAAATGAGCCTAGCAAAAGAAGAAGTTTTTAAGAGTAATATACAAACAGAGAAAATTCACTTCAAAGAGAAAGTTGGCTATGCATCTGGTGACCTAGCCTGTAACTTAATTTATCAAACGGTTTCAACCTATCTTCTCTTCTTTTACACGGATGTGTTCGGTATTTCTGCTGCAGCTGCTGGAACCATGTTTTTAATCGTTCGCGGTATTGATGCTTTAAGTGATCCATTTATTGGAACCATTGTAGATAAAACCAATACAAAGTATGGTAAATTTAGACCATTTCTTTTATTTGGTGCGATACCCTTTGCTTTATTAGCTATTCTTTGTTTTACCACACCGCAATTTGGAGGCTGGGGTAAACTTGTATATGCTTATATTACGTATATTGGTTTATCGATCACCTATACTTGTATTAATGTACCATATAGTGCACTTACTTCAGCAATAACAAGGGATAGTAAAGAAGTAGTTGATTTAACTTCAACCCGTATGTTTTTTGCTAATTTAGGTGGTTTGATCGTTTCTTTTGGTGTTCCGTTGTTAGCGAGTTTTATTGGAGATTCGACTAGTACAAAAACAGGCTGGCAAATGACAATGACTATTATGGGGATTTCCGGCGCCCTTTTATTACTATACTGCTTTAGGAATACAAAAGAACGAGTAAAAATAAAAGAAGTCCATGGAAAAATTAAATTTGCTGACATTTTTGAGCAATTTAGAGTGAATCGCCCGCTTGTAATTCTATGTGTCTTTTTTATTCTTATTTTCGGAATTAACTCCATTAGTAATTCTGTCGGTATCTATTACGTAACTTATAATGTCGGACGACCTGATTTAGTTAGCTGGTATGGAATGTTAGGAAGCTTGCCAGCCCTACTCCTTATGCCATTCCTGCCTGTTCTGAATAAGAAATTAGGGAAGAAGAACTTAATGAGAGTCTCATTATCTTTAACCATTGTTGGAACTCTTGCTTTACTGGTTATTCCAACAACAGCGATTCCACTTATCTTAGCGGCACGCTTAATAGCTGCGGCAGGCAGCTTAATTGCCGGAGGCTTTATGTGGGCGCTAATTCCGGAGACTATTGAATATGGCGATTATAAAACAGGCAAGCGTTTAGGTGGATTAATTAATGCTATGATTGGTTTCTTCTTTAAATTTGGAATGGCGTTAGGCGGAATTGTACCTGGTTTGGTTCTTCAGCAATTTGGTTATGTTGCCGACCAAGCACAAACACCACATGCTTTAACAGGAATTTTAATTACAACGGCAGTCATTCCGGCTGTATTATTAGCAGTAGCCTTAATGGTTATCAACTTTTATGAACTTGACGAACAGAAGTATGCCGAAGTTGTCAAAGCTTTAGAAATGAGAGATAAGATAGGCAGTTTTAAGCGTTAAATTTACTATAAATAAGGGGGGTGCCGAAATGGATTCACAGGGTAAAAAAATGAAGATTGATGCTGAAAAGTTTGCCTACACAGTTATTTCTTCACAGAATGTTGAAAGCGATTTACCAGAGGAAATAGCCAAAAATAAATTAACCATTTTTTTAACTTCTTATTGGCTAGCAGAGAGGTTTAATCAATTAGAAGCTCAATCTTTTGAAAATATGGAAAGAAAAGATTACGAAGACCTGCTGTTGAAACTTTCTGGATTTAGATCGCTTTGATAGATTTATGGGCGCTCTCAGCTATTTTTAGCTGGGAGTTTTTTATTGTTAAAAACAATAATGAAAAGGCTTTCTAAAAAAAGTGGTATTTTTCCTAATCGTTGTGACCTATTTTCAAAACTATCAGAATGTTAAGCTTTAAATGTAAACAAACACACAATTAAAGGTCATAGGGGGAATAACAATTGTTTAAAAAGAAAACGATTTCAGTCTTGATGTCCTTAGTAATGCTAGCAGCCTTAGCACTTGCTGGCTGTTCTTCATCAAGTTCGTCAAGTGAAGAAAGCGCTTCAAACGGCGGCAAGAAAGTTATTAAATTTATGCATTTATGGCCGGAAGGCAGTTCAAATGCTCAGTTCTCCATCGTTAAAAATATTATTAGCGATTATGAAAAACAGCATAAAGATGTAAAAATTGAAACAGAAATTTTAAGCCCTGATCAATACAGAGACAAGCTTAAAGTATTAGCTTCATCTAATGAATTACCTGATATTGGTATGACATGGTCAGATGGATTTATTAAGCCTTACGTAGAAGGTGACATGTTAGAGCCATTAGACGATGTCGTAAATAACGATCCTGATCTTAAAGACGCTTTTATCCCTGGTGTAAAAGAATCGTATGCGGTTGATGGAAAAACTTATGGTCTGCCATTAGAATTAAACATCTCCTATGTATTCTATAACAAAGAGATTTTCAAGAAATATAACCTTGAAGTTCCTAAGACATTTGAAGAATATAAAAATGTAGTGAAAACATTAGCGAAAAATGGAGTTACCCCTGCTACTGTAGGAGCTAAAGATGGCTGGCCAGCATCCTTCTGGTTTATGTATCTAGCAGATCGTATCGGTGGACCTACGATTTTAACAGATGTTATTCATGGAAAAGCAAAAATGACTGACCCTGCTATTGTAAAAGCAGGTCAAGAAGTTCAAAACTTAGTCGATATGGGCGGATTTGAAAAAGGTGCCAGCGCTTTATCAAATGAAGATGCAAAAGGTTACTTTATGAATGAAAAAGCAGCGATGTTCTTAACCGCTACTTGGGAATTGCCAAACTATACTACAAGCCCTGATGTTAAACAAGATTTTAAAGATAAGATTGGCTACTTTAAATTCCCAACTTATGAAGGAGGTAAAGGTACAGACATTAACAGTTTTGTTGGCGGCCCTGGCGTTGGTTTATTCGTAGCGAAGGATTCTAAAGTGAAGAAAGAAGCAAAAGATTTTGTTGGATTCTTAGTTAAAGAATGGGGTAAAAAATCAGTTACTGATGCTGGTGTTATACCTGCAACGAAAGTAGACACATCTAGTTTGAAACTTTCTCCAATGTACATTGATATCTTGAAGGATTTGAGTGAAGCATCAAACGTTACGACTTATTTTGATACTCAATCCAGCCCAGCTGTATCTGAATTACACCATGATTTAATGACAGCTCTATTTGGAAAACAAATTACGCCGAAAGACTTTGCTAAACAACAGGCAGATGCTCTTGCTAAAGAACAAAAGTAATTAGGCGTAATTCATTCTCTTAAAGATAGAGGGCATACAAAATATGCCCTCTATCTAATTTAGACTAGCTAGCTTCAGCGCCTAGGGGCGACAGGCTTTTAAGTAGAAGGGAGTATAAGTAATGAAAAACGTAATGTCGAACAAGTTAGCCATCACCCTTTATGTACTTCCCGCGTTACTTCTTGTTCTGCTTTTAATTTATATCCCAATCGTTCAGACCGGTTATTATGGGTTAATGGATTGGAACGGCATCGGTAAAATGAAGTTTATCGGTTTGGAGAATTACAAAAATCTAATCCATGACAAAATGTTTTGGCAGAGTACATGGCATTCCTTATTACTCGGTATTTTCTCCACAATCAGCTTGATTGGTTACTTAATTTTATCGTTAATCCTGGCAAGTAAGATAAAAGGTGCTAACTTTTTAAGAAAAATCTACCTCATTCCAATGTTGTTATCATCCGTTGCGATTGCACAGTTATGGGCAAAGATATTTGACCCATCTAACGGAATGATCAACAGATTGTTAATGATGTTTGGTGTGGAAAATCCTCCGCTTTGGTTAGCGGATTCGAACATCGTTTTATATGCCCTGTTTATTCCGATTGTTTGGCAATACGCTGGTTTTTATATCATCATTTTTTATGCTGCATTAAAAAATGTTCCAGAAGAACTGATTGAAGCGGCGAAAATAGACGGAGCCACAGCGATTCAAATTGCTTATAAAATTAAAGTTCCTCTCATCGCAGGGGTTATAAAAGTAATGGTCATTCTAGCTATTGTGGGTTCATTAAAGTATTTTGACTTAATTTTCGTCTTGACTGGCGGCGGCCCTAACCATGCGAGTGAGGTTATGGCATCCTATATGTATACAGAAGCATTCACTAAGTATAATTTTGGTTATGGAAGTGCCATTGGATTTGGTTTACTAGTTATCTGTATGCTAATGACCTGGTTAATTCAAAAACTATTGTCTACTAAAGATGTGGATTATTAAAAAAGGGGAGTGAATAAGATGAGCAAAGTTGCATATGAAAGACAAACACATTCGACCCTATCGGCTTCATATAAAACTAGTAATACGCTTGGGAAAAAAATTGGCTACGGTATTCTTTATTTGATTCTGGGAATTATCGCGATTGTTCAGGTTTACCCATTAATCTGGTTATTCCTTTTTTCCTTAAAAACTAATCAAGAGGTCTTTGGCATGTCCCCATTTTCATTCCCTCATGATCCACAATGGGGCAACTATCTAAAGGCTTGGACAGCTGGGCACATTGACGCCTACTTTTTTAATAGTGTGATCTACACCGTAGTAGCTGTTGTGCTAACCGTTATTCTTGCCAGCTTTGTAACATTCGCGATTACAAGAATGCAATGGAAGCTTAGTGGGTTGGTTATGGGGCTGTTTATGGCGGGATATATGATTCCACTTCACTCAACACTAATCCCATTATTTAATACCTTTAAATCTGTCCATTTAATCGATAATCCTATTTCTGTCATATTATCTTATGTAGCGTTCAACTTACCTATCACCATCATGATATTAAGCGGTTTTTACAAATCCCTTCCACGGGAGGTAGAAGAAGCTGCAGTAATAGATGGCTGTTCGATTCATCGTATCTTTTTTCAAATTACACTCCCAATGACAGTTCCTGTACTCTCAACAACTGTGATCATTAACATGATTTATAACTGGAACGAATTCGTCTTTGTTAATACTTTCTTAAGCTCTGATAAATGGAAGACTATCACAGTTGGGGTTAATAACTTTGTAGGACAATATTTAACAGATTGGGGCGCGATTGGTGCAACCTTAATGATAAGTATTATTCCAGTTTTAATTGCTTTCTTTGTTCTTAGTGACCGAATTGTGGAAGGCATTGCGGCTGGATCTGTTAAAGGATAATAATAAGTTATCAAAAAGAAGCTGATTCAAAAACCAAGGATCAGCCCTTTTTTTATTAGAAAAAGATGTGTAGAAACTATATTTAGACTTGGAAAATTAAAGTTAAAAAGCCTGCAGGTTTCCCTTAATCTACCGACCTTGACTTAATGTTTTTGTGCAAATGCACAAATATATTTGTTGCATCGACTATACCAAAATAACAGTCAATAGATTAATATGATTTTAGAAAGCGCTTTACTGATTTTGTTAAACGTCTATTATAAAAAGGAAAGGGGGCGGAATCATGGACAAAGATTTTGTCATCGTATTAGCACCAGATTCATTTAAAGAAAGTATGACAGCAAAAGAAGCATGTGAAGCAATGGAAAGAGGAATCAAGAAAGTAAATCATCAGATTACGTGCATTCAAGTTCCAATGGCGGATGGCGGAGAAGGCACGATGCAATCGCTGGTTGATGCTACTGGTGGTGAAATACATACGGAAAAAGTTATAGGTCCTATAGGAAATGAAGTGGAAGCCCCCTATGGGATTTTAGGAGATGGTAAAACTGCAATCATTGAAATGGCCAGTGCAAGTGGACTTCATTTAGTACGAAAAGAAGAAAGGAATCCGCTTGTTACCACCACCTACGGTACAGGTCAATTAATAAAAGCCTGTTTAGATAAGGGGATAAATAAACTATTAATTGGTATCGGCGGAAGTGCTACAAATGATGGCGGAGCTGGGGTAGTACAAGCTTTAGGCGGTAAACTGCTCGATGCAAATGGCGAAGAGCTGGGTTTTGGCGGGGGGGAGTTAGGCCGCTTGGCAAGAATCGATCTGACACATTTTGATCCGCAGATAAAGGATATTAGCCTTGAAGTAGCCTGTGATGTTAATAACCCGCTTTGTGGAGAACAAGGAGCATCCGTTGTGTTTGGACCACAAAAAGGTGCGACACCCGAAGTGGTGGAACTATTAGACAAAAATTTAATGAATTACGCAAATATTATTAAAGCACAATTTAATATAAACCTCCTCGATGTACCTGGAGCTGGCGCAGCAGGCGGCTTGGGTGCTGGACTCATGGTGTTCTTAAATGGAACTTTAAAAAAAGGCATTGATATGGTTATCGAATATGCGTCGCTGGAAGAGAAAGTTAAGGATGCAGATATGGTCTGGACTGGTAAAGGCAGTATAGACTTCCAAACTAAATTTGGAAAAACCCCTTTTGGGGTGGCTTCACTTGCTAAGAAATATCATAAGCCAGTGGTGGCATTCGCTGGAAAAGTCGGTGAAAATATCGATTCCTTGTACGAGAAGATTGATTCTATTTTAAGCATTATGCAAGGAGTGAGTTCACTGGAGGAAGCATTAGCAAATGGTCAGCAAAACTTGAAAAGAACCTCTGAAAATGCGATCAGGTTAATGAATTTGGTGAGGTAAATGTGATTGAACTAGGTCATAAAATGAGTTCTGCCCTATTTATTAAATAGTTTAGCAGGTTTAAACTAATAGTGAATAGCTGGTAAGAAAAGGTGATGTCATGAAACTATCAAAACCAATAGCTGAAAAGGTCACAAAGGAAATGATGAAGATCATACCCTACAATATTAATCTAATGGATGAAAAGGGGGTGATTATTGGGAGTGGAGATAAACAACGGATAGGATCATTGCATAAGGGGGCATCAAAGGTCATTGCCCAAAAGAGCATCAATGAGATTTATACCGAAGGCGACGGGATGAAGCCTGGCGTCAATGAGCCTATTGTTATTAACGGTGAGATTATTGGGGTAATTGGGATTACAGGGCATCCTGATGAAGTGAGGCCCTTTAGTAAGCTTGTTGGGGCAACCGCAAAACTTCTAATCGAACAGGAAACCATAAATAAGAAAGCACAGAATGACAGAATCAAGCGCGAGACATTTTATCATGAATTATCCTATCGAAAAACAAGCTATGATGACGAATTTTTACAACAAGGAAAAATGTATGGTATTGACCTAACAAGAAAATGTCAAGCCATATTAATTAAAGGGAATTTACATTCAAAAGACATGAAGGCGTTTTTTGATGGGTTTAGGCATTTTTTCACCATCGACAATAGCAAGAGGGTCCTGTTTATCACAGAACCTAGCAGCTTTAAGGAAGTAGTAACCGATTTATTAGTAAATAAGGAAATAGAAAAAGTAGCGATCGGTGAAAAGGAGGAATTTGCCGCCATTTCACTGGAACAGGCTGCCAAAGCATTGTCAGTTGGCGTGAAAATAAAACCCTCAGAAAAGGTCTATTTTTATAATGATTTAAAGTTATTTATACATCTGGCTTCCGATCACAGAGATCATCATAGTTCCAGCATATCGGTCTTAGATAGTTTAGGAAACGATCAGGAGCTGTTCCATACATTGCAAGTATACTTGGAGGAAAATGGTGATATTAACAATACAGCTAATAAACTAAAAATTCACAGAAATACATTGAATTATAGGTTGGAAAAAATAGGGGATTCAACAAAGAAGAATCCCAAAGTCATTCTAGAATTATTTGAATTAATATGTTCAATTATTTGGTATAAGTGAATACGTGAAGGATTGGGTAACTCTAGCCATCCTAATGTTAAACTGCCGATAAGATTTTTATCTTAAAGAGGAGAGAAAAGGGAGGAGAAGGATTCTTTAATGTCACTTTGTTTGTACGTAAGACAAACAAAGATGTCTAACTTTGGAGAAGACCGGGGTTCCCGCTTCATTATATATATATATGATTGATTACAAAAAGGAGGATTAGAATGAATACAAGTCTTGCTAAAAAAATAACAGTAATACCAACAGGAAAAATTAACATGAAGGAAAAAATCGGATATGCCACTGGGGATTTAGCTTGTAACTTCATTTATCAAACAGTAAGTAGTTATCTATTATTCTTCTATACGGATGTATTTGGAATTTCGGCCGCAGCTGCAGGGTTTATGTTTCTGATTGTTCGTATGATTGATGCAGTAGCTGATCCACTTATTGGAACATTTGTTGATAAAACAAATACTAAATACGGAAGATTTCGTCCATACCTTTTATATGGTGCCTTTCCATTTGCAGGCGTAGCGATTCTTTGTTTTACCACTCCTGCGTTTTCTGATCCTATGAAACTAGTGTATGCCTATATTACTTATATTCTGCTATCGATCACATATTCAGTAGTTAACATTCCTTATGCCGCGCTTACTTCAGCCATTACTCAAGATAACAAAGAGGTTGTCAGTTTAACCTCCGTCAGAATGTTATTCTCCAATACTGGTGGCTTAATTGTTTCTTTTGGAGTACCGCTTTTAGCCGGACTTTTTACAAATGCAACTGGAAAAACAAGTACTGGATGGCAAATTACCATGTCAATCATGGGAGTTTTAGGCGCCCTTCTATTAATTTACAGCTTCATGAATACAAAAGAACGAGTACAAATTAATCACTCCAAAGAAGCAAAAGTTAATTTTAAAGATATCTTTCTTCAATTAAAGGCCAATCGTCCGCTAGTCATCGTATGCTTTTTCTTTATTCTTAATTTCGGTGTTAACTCCATCGTCAACTCTGTTGGAATTTATTATGTCACTTATAACGTTGCAAGACCTGATTTAGTCAAGTGGTATGGTTTAATGGGAACGCTTCCTGCACTCATCCTTATGCCATTAATGCCAATGATGTATAAATGGATGGGGAAGAAAAAGTTACTATTTACAGCTTTAATTTTGAAGGCAATTGGCTTAATCGCTTTATTTGTTATTCCTGCATCCATGGTTCCGCTTGTATTCGCAGGGCGTTTAGTTGCTGCATTAGGTACCATCACGGCAGGTGCCTTTACTTGGGCATTAATTCCCGAAACAATTGATTATGGTGAATATAAGACTGGCAAACGTGCAAGCGGTGTCATTTATGCATTAGTCGGATTCTTCTTTAAGTTTGGTATGGCCATCGGAGGTATTATTCCAGGTTTGATCTTGGCCAACTTCGGTTATGTTGCCAATCAAGCCCAAACACCAACCGCATTAAATGGTATTTTGGTTACAATGACCGCCATTCCGGCAGTATTTGTTATTATCGAGCTTGTGGCCATATACTTCTACAACTTGGATGAAAAAGAACATAAAAGAGTATTGGCTGAATTAAAGGCGAGAGGATAAATAGGTTGTTTTTACAATACAAAGAATTGGACACTTGTTCAACATTGAAAGGAAGGAAATACAGATGGAATTGCTTCAGGTAAGAAATAATAAAATTACGGATTCAACTGGAAATCCAATTCAACTTCGAGGAACTTGTATTGGCGGCTGGATGAATATGGAGGACTTTATTAATGGCTATACAGGAACGGAACATGCCCTCCGTCACACTGTTTCCGAAGTCATTGGAAAGGAAAAGGCAGAATATTTATTCGACCGGCTGCTGCACTATTTCTTTGGTGAAGACGATATTGAGTTTATTAAGAGCTGGGGAGCAACCACCATTCGCATTCCTTTAAATTATCGTCATTTTGAGGATGATGAAGCACCTTTTACTTACAAGGAATCGGGATTTACTCGCCTGGATAAAATCATTGATCTTTGTGAAAAGCATGGACTTTACGTGATTCTTGATCTTCACGCCGTGCAGGGGTTCCAAAATACCCACTGGCATTCAGATAATGATGTGCGTCATAGCCTTTTCTGGCATGACAAAACGTATCAAGACAGATTTATTGCTCTGTGGGAAGAGTTTGCTCGCCGTTACAATGGAAGAGCTGTAATTGCAGGGTATAACGTCATGAATGAACCTTGTGTGAATACTCCGCACGGCGATTTTCCACATACATTCTTTGGGAATTATAAACCGGATTGGGAAAGGATGAATCGGGTCTACAGACGGGTAGTGGAAGCGATTCGGAAAATCGATCCTGACCACATCATTTTCCTTGAAGGGGATAACTATTCCAAACTGTTTGATGGTTTAGAAGCTCCGTTTACTAAAAATTTGGTCTACAGCAGTCATAATTATACGGCAGCTGGATTTGGACCAGGGCAGTACCCAGGAGTGGCCGATGCAAAAACGGCTCGCGTAGAGAGTGGCAAGTATTGGGATAAATCTGTCCAAGAGGAAGTATTTTATAACCATGGAGGTACTAAGTTTGCAGAGAAATATGATGTTCCTCTTTGGGTGGGTGAGTTTGGCTCCGTATATAATGGACCAGAACAGGAGATTCCAGATCGTTTAAGTGCCATGGATGATCAGATTTGTATCTTTGAAGAATTTGGCGCACATTGGACGACTTGGACGTATAAAGATGTTGGGGTTATGGGTTTAGTGACGCTTGACCCGAATTCAGAGTATATGCAGAAGGTTGCTTCAATTTTAAAAATGAAACTTGCATTAAATACGGATGATTGGATGATTTGGCTTCCGGGGTTTAAGGCAAGAGAATCAGTTGAGGAGTTAGCCAGCCATTTGGAAGAGGTTGTCAACCCGGAAATGTCTAATAGCTTTAATCTTTCCAGCCTATCACAAGCCGTTTTTACCATTTATGCCGGTGCTCTGATCCAGCCAGAGTATGCGAAAATTTTTAAAGATTTATCGGAAGAAGAAATTGACCTTGTTATGCAGTCATTTGCCTTTAAAAACTGTAAGATTAACGAAGGCTTGCTTACTATATTGAAAAAACATACAAACGAAAAAATTCAATTGGGAAATGGTTGATTTTTGAAAAAACTTAAGAGAAGGCTGATTTTAAAAGGGTGATCGTAAAGACCCTTTGAAATCAGCTTTCTCTTTATGCCTATTTTCATAACTAGCGGAATAGGTAAAAACTGACTGGCTTATTTCCTGTGCGTAAGGTGTCTTTACAGAATAGAAATATAGAATTAAGTGGATATAAGATATGATAGAATCTTAGGGAGGTTAGTTTATTGGATATACAAACTTTAAATTAGATGATATAATATTCTGAAAGTTGTAGGCTCCATCATTTCCCTGCGAGGGGGGATGGGTAAAAAGATTAGCCCGAGAATATTGAGTACGGCAGGATCTCTCAGGATCAGATAATCTCTGCAATTTTTTGTTTAGAAAATGTGAATTAATAGGAAATGTAAGTGAAACGTGGTAGAGAGAAGGACGTTTTTTATAAGTTTCAAAATCTTGGTATTATGATAGATCGAAGAACTTCTTAAAGACAGGAAATTGATATCTATTACATTCTTGTTTAAATAAATGAAAGAGGTGATATCCTATGCAAATGGGCAGAGTGATGGGAGGACTCTTCACTGTAAGTGATTGGATTTGGAAGCTGGCTTTGGTAAATATCTTATGGATTTTTTTTACATTAACCGGATTTATAGTTCTTGGGATCATCCCCGCAACTGTGGCATTATTCACAGTGGTAAGGAAGTGGCACATGAAAGAAACGGATATCCCTATTTCTCGAATCTTTTTTAATACCTATAAAAAGGAGTTCCTACGTGCAAATTTAGTGGGACTACTAATAGGGGCAATCGGCTTTTTCCTATTTATTGATTATAGACTTGTTATGGCAATAGGGGGAACCGTTCAAAGCATTCTGTCCATTCTTTTATTAATCCTTATTGGATTGTTTTTGATCACCCTGCTATATCTTTTTCCTGTCTACGTCCATTTTGAATTAAAGTTTTTTCAATACTTTAAATACGCGTTTTATATCGGGACTCTTAATATACACATTACCATTTTGATGGTAGCAGTCCTTCTATTATTAAGTTTTCCGTTATCCTTTTTCCCAGGATTTATTCCATTTTTTTCGGTTAGTCTAATGTCCATTGTGATGATGTTTGGTGCGACAATGGCTTTTAAGCGTATTGAAAAAAAACAAAAGAAATTTAGTGCTTGAAAATTAAAAATATAGTTAGAAACTGACCCAAAGATTAGTTCTTAGGGTTATTTTTTTAGAACAATATTATTTTTATCCTAATAAAATTTGGAGGTTTCAACGCATCGTCAATTTATGAAAGATTTGAAGAAGTAATTTCCTTTTTAATCTTTAACGCCAGAACCTTAGAATATATCAATGATATATTTGAAAACGTCAATGCATAGAAGGAATAATTATTTTATTATTCTATTAAATAGGTTGAAAACGCTTTAGTTGCAGAAAAAGCTAGGAAAAGTCGAAAACGTATTAATAGGAAAGGGAGTGTTAAGAGAATTGTAAGTCTTAGATTTTTTGAGAAAAAAATAAAAAGGAGAGAAAAATTTATGAAAAAACTCTTAACATCAGTGTTAGCTGGGGCATTAGCACTGTCTCTAACTGCTTGTGGAAGCAATAGTAGTCAGACTAGCAGCAAAAGCGATGGGAAAACGATTTCTGGCGAACTCATTATTATGGGCTGGGGTGGCGGAGAAGAACTCCAGGCCAGAAAACAAGCTACAAAAGTATTTGAAAAATTGTATCCTGATGTGAAAGTTAAAGAAATATGGCTTCCAGCAGATAGTGTTGATCAGAAGCTTGATGCTGCACTTGCAGCAGGGAATGCTGCTGATGTTATTATGATGTCTCCTGACTGGAAAGGTCTTCGTTCAAAATGGTTAGAAGATTTGAATCCTTACTTGAAAAAGGACAATATCAATGTTGCAGATTTTACACCAGGGGCAGATGATGGGTATGTAGATCCGGATGGAAAACGGGAAGGAATGCCAACCACAGAATCAGATTTCATGTTTGCTTACAATAAAGAAATTTTCGATAAAGCCGGAGTTCCATATCCTACGAAAGATTGGACATGGGATGATTTTAAGAATGTTTCAGAGAAAGTTTCTTCAGGTTCAGGAGCTAAAAGGACCTATGCTATTGTATCACATTGGATTAATCATAGTTTTGCATCTTACCCGTATGGCGGCAGTCCATATAACAGTGATTGGACCAAACAGACTGTAGATGATCCAAAAACAATAAAAGGGTTGCAGTTGTTTAGTGACCTCATAAAATCAAAAGCGTTACCTGATGATTCTGCATCTAAAAGTATACCTATGGACCAGATGTTTGTATCAGGAAAAGCGGCCATGTACCCATTAGGATTGTTTGAGGCTAAAGACATAGCCCAAAAAATAGGGAATAGCTTTAAATGGGGTATTGTTTTGCCTCCTAAAGATCCGAATGGAAAAAATACGAATATTAAATTTCAAACAGGCTTTGGTATGAATAAGGCATCAAAGAACAAGAAGGCTGCATGGGCGTACATAAAGACCATTTCTATGAATAAAGAAGTAAATGATATCTACGCCAAAGTAGGAATTCCAGCATTGAAGGAATCAGCTGACACCACTTTCAGTAAACTGACTATTCCAAACACGGATTTAAAACAGACTGACTATCTTACTGGATTGGCGGATGCAACTACGAATCCTTGGGGTGGATCCCTTAATAAAGCTGCAGACTTATTCGAACAAATATATCAACAAATTACAACTCAGCAAAGTTCGGCTAAAGACGCTGTGAAAAAATATGCTCCACAAATACAAGCTGCACTTGACGAAGTTCATCAAAAACAAAGTAAATAGTGTAGGTAAGTAAAACCAATGGGAGGAAGACATAAAAGCAACTTCCTCCCTTATAAATTCGTCTCTTGAGGGGTGAAAAAATGAAAAAGAAGAATACTAGTAGTGAAAAAAGGGAAGCTAGGCTATTTTACTTATATACATCACCATTTATTTTGGGTTTTTTAATTTTTACATTATATCCAGCAGTTTATTCCATTATATTGATTTTTACAAATGCAGATATGACTGGTACGGGTGAATTTGTAGGCTTGTCCAATATAAAAAAGGCTTTTACTCAAGATCCTCTATTCTATAAATCTCTATTGAATACTTTATATTATGTAATCGTTTCTGTCCCATTAAGTTTAATACTTTCCTTTTTGGTTGCACTCTTACTAAATCACAAAAAAATAAAGGGAATGGGAATATTCAGAACCACTTTTTATATACCGTATATAACTGCAGGTGTTGCTGTTACATTATTGTGGGGATGGATTTTTAACGCACAATTCGGTCTTATAAACTATGTTCTTTCATTTTTTGGGATAACCGGTCCGAACTGGCTTAGTGATGGTAAATGGGCGATGCCTGCGATTATCATTATGGGGTTATGGACGATTGGCAACTCTATTATCATAACACTTGCTGGGTTACAGGATATACCGGAACAATTATATGAAAGTGCTTCAATAGATGGTGCGAATCGCCTTATAATGATTACGCATATTACCCTTCCTCTGTCAACACCAACATTATTTTTTAATCTAGTAATGGGAATAATAGGTGGATTTCAAGTGTTTATGCAGCCTTTTGTTTTAACAGAAGGAGGCCCTAACTATGCTACCTATACCTATATGATGCATATATATAACAGTGCATTCAAATATGGTGAGATGGGGTATGCTTCAACATTAGCGTGGATCTTATTTATTGTAATCCTGATTATAACTTTAATTGTAAACCGTACTTCTAAATACTGGGTATATTACGAGAATTAATTTTTGGAGGCGGAAAAATGCAGGCAAATGTGGCGATAAAAGAAACGACATTGAATCATTATAAGAATAAAAGAAAAGTTGAAACGATTAATCTTATTATAAGTTATATTATATTGAGCTTATTGGCATTAGTGTTTATATTCCCATTTTTATGGATGATTTCTACTGCTTTTAAAGTACCTTCTGAGGCGTACACAATACCTCCGAAATTAATACCAAAAACATTTACATTGGATAATTTTATTCAGGGATGGCAGTATGCCGATTTTACAAGGTACACATGGAATACCATTATAGTAACTGTTTTAGCAACTTTAGGTGCAGTATTCTCAGCATCTTTAGTTGCATATGGCTTTGCAAGGTTTAAATCACGCTACAGTAACATCCTTTTTACTATTGTGCTTGGAACAATGATGCTGCCTAACCAGGTTCTTTTAATTCCAACCTATATCTTATTTTCGAAACTAGGTTGGCTGGATACATTAAAGCCTCTCATAGTACCCTCATTTTTTGGCGGTGGGGCGTTTAATATTTTTCTTCTGAGACAATTTTTTAAGACCATACCAGCAGAGCTAGATCAAGCTGCTAAAATCGATGGTGCAAATACATTTCAAATTTACTATAAGATTCTATTACCTATAATAAAACCAGCTATGATGTCAGTTGCAGTTATGTCAGTTGCTTTTCATTGGAATGACTTCATGACACCTTTGATTTATTTAAATAGTGACGAACATTTTACGCTTGCTCTAGGTTTGCAGTTTTTTCAGAATTCCTATGGTTCCTCTCAAGTTCAGATGCTTATGGCCGTGTCCTTAATCACGGTAATTCCCTTACTCATCCTTTTCTTCATAGGACAAAGATACTTTGTTCAAGGGATTACGATGTCAGGACTTAAGGGATAATCATTCATATTTGGTTACAAGGAAAAGGTGATTCCAGATGATGTACAAAAACCCGATCATACCGGGATTTAACCCGGATCCGAGCATATGCAGGGTGGGCAATGATTTTTATATTGTTAATTCAAGTTTTGAATTTTATCCAGGTGTTCCAATCTATCATAGCAGGAATTTAGTTAACTGGAATCTTATTGGGTATTGCCTGACGAGAAGATCACAGAATGAACTATTAAACGCACGGGCATCGGGAGGAATTTATGCACCTACCATCCGATACCATAATGACATGTATTACATGACAACAACGAATGTATCTCATGGCGGTAATTTTATTGTACACGCAAAGGATCCAAGTGGGCCCTGGTCGGAACCTGTATGGGTAGACCAGGGAGGAATCGACCCATCCTTATTTTTTGATGATGATGGAACGGTATATTACTGTTCCAATGCAACAGTAGAAGGGAAAATGGGAATCGCACTTTCAATTATTGATCCAATGACTGGAGAAAGATTGTCTCCAATTCAACATATTTGTTCAGGCAGCGGTGGACGTTATCCGGAGGGACCACATTTATATAAAATCAATGATTGGTATTATTTGATGATTACAGAGGGTGGGACTGAATATGGACACATGGAGACCATATTCAGGAGCAGTTCTCCGTGGGGACCTTATGAAGGCTGCCCACACAATCCCATTCTTTCACACAGAGACCGTACATACAGTCCGATACAGTGTACAGGTCATGCTGATATGGTAGAAGATCAAAATGGGAATTGGTGGCTCGTGTGTCTAGGGGTCAGACCATTAAAAGGTATGCTACATAATCTTGGCCGTGAAACCTTTCTTGCTCCGGTCACTTGGAATAGCGATGGATGGCCAGTTATTGGAAATGGTGGTTATATTGAAATGGAAATGAATGGGCCTCTTCCTGAAGAGATTTTCCCACCAAGTGATACTTGGCATGACCATTTTGAGAGCAATAGGTTGGATTTAAATTGGAATTTTATCCGTAATCCAAAAATGGAAAACTATGATTTATCTTCAAGAACGGGCTCAATCAAAATTATCGGAGAAAGTAAAACACTTTCAGAGGATAAAGATTCTCCTTCATTTATTGGAAAGAGACAGCAGCATTTTAACTGTACCGCCGAAGTCATCATGTCTTTTAAAGCCGATGAACAAAACTCTGAAGCCGGCATAACCGCTTACTACAATGATAGTTATCATTATGAAGAATTTTTAACAAAAATAGATGGAGAATATTACGTTTGCCTGAGAAAAAAAGTACATGATATTGACGTTATAACAGATAGGAAAAAGGTTAACTTCAAAGAGGAGATTATTTTCAGAATCAGAAGCGATAGAGATTACTATTATTTTGATTATAAATTTCCTGAGGGAGATTGGGAACACCTGGGCAAGGGAATGACTGCTGGCCTTTGCACTGAGGGAACGCATACCATGACTTTTACAGGTACTTACCTTGGTGTGTATTGTGTAAATGGAAAAGCCTTTTTTGACTGGTTTAAATATACCGGAAAGAATGATTAGTATAGAACTGATTGATCCAAGTATACCTTGGATCAATCAAATGGTTCTTCCTGCTATATCAAAGAATTGACTCTTTTTCACTGTATGAATTGGCAGCATGGTTTCGAAATCTGCCTGGAGTATATCCTGTCTTTTGTTTGAATTGTCGGCAAAAGTGCTCTACATTGTTATAACCACAGCGAAATGCGATTTCAGCAATTGTATAGGAACCATGCGTCAAATATTCTTTGGCTAGCCGGATTCGGCTGATAATGACGTCATCCATGCAGGAGATACCAAAGGTATTTTTATAGAGTGCCTGCAAATAGCCAGGACTAAGGTGCAAATGTTCCGACATTTTAGAAACCGTCCAATTATTACCGGGGTTATGGTAAATTTCTGTCCGAAGATTGATAAGGTTGTAATATTGTGGGGTAATCTCAGTCTGAAAGTAAGATTCCAAAAGCTTATTAAACAGAATTCTTAACAAATAGTCTGTTGATGATTCTCTAAAATCTTTATTAAAAGAGTGTTCTGTAACAAGTAATTGAAATAACTTGTGGCAATATTCCGGATCGGCTATTGAAAAAGGTAAACCACGTGGAAGCACTGTTTCGGTAACAAAAGGTTCATTTGTATCAAAACGTATCCAGTCATTTACATATTTTTCAGCACAAGCTCTATAGTAAATTTTCTGATGTGGTTGATATAATATGGCACTATGCTTAGGATATTCCTTTAATTTGCCATTAACCCAGAAAAGAGCGGGAGTGTGAGTTACGACAAGAAGCCAGCAGTCATGACCTTTAGGAATATCAAAAACAAAACTATTTGTGTGTGTAGCCTCAGTTTCTACATAGTAAATATTTGTCATAGTACCCTCCTAATCTTCATGTTGTCATAAAACGCATTAGCTCCTAAGAGTTCCCATATAGAATCATAGAATATAACAATTATATTATGTATCATTTTTCTGAAAAATCCAAGAAATTAATTTACTAAAAGAAGTGATGAATGTATTTCACTACTATTAATAAAAATCAGTAGAAAAACAATCATTGAGAGGATGAAGAATATGAGCCAGAAGGCAAAAATGGTACTTGAAAAAGACTTTAAAATTTCTGAGATTGATAACCGTATATACGGTTCTTTTATTGAACATCTGGGGAGAGCCGTTTACGGCGGGATCTACGACCCAGGTCATCCCCAAGCAGATGAAAATGGTTTCCGCCAAGATGTGTTGGAAATGGTAAAAGAGCTCCAAGTCCCTATCGTTCGTTATCCGGGTGGAAACTTTGTTTCCGGTTACAACTGGGAGGATGGCGTAGGACCGGTTGAAAAGCGCCCGCGCAGGCTTGATTTAGCTTGGCGCACTACAGAAACCAATGAATTTGGTACAAATGAATTCATGAAATGGGCAAAATCGGTGAATGCTGAAGTAAACATGGCAGTTAACTTGGGAACACGCGGGATTGATGCTGCAAGAAACCTTGTAGAATATTGCAACCATCAGGGCGGTTCTTATTATAGTGACTTACGGGTTTCTCACGGGTTTAAAGAGCCGCATAAAATAAAAACATGGTGTTTGGGAAATGAAATGGATGGTCCTTGGCAAATCGGCCATAAAACGGCAGAAGAATATGGGAGAATTGCTTTGGAAGCAGCCAAGGTCATGAAGTGGGTTGACCCAACCATTGAACTTGTTGCCTGCGGGAGCTCCGGCAGAGGCATGCCAACGTTTGCAGATTGGGAAGCAACTGTTTTGGATCATACCTATGATCATGTTGAATTTATTTCGCTGCATCAATATTACGGCAATCGTGATAATGACATCTCCAACTATTTGGCAATGACCCTCGAAATGGATGACTTTATCCGTTCAGTCATATCCATAGCTGACTACATTAAAGCGAAAAAACGAGGAAAGAAGAATATCAATCTTTCTTTTGATGAATGGAATGTTTGGTACCACAGTAATGATGCGGATAAGAAAATTGAACCTTGGAGCATTGCACCTCCGCAATTGGAAGATCATTATAATTTTGAGGATGCCCTATTGGTTGGATGTATGCTGATCACGTTATTAAAGCATGCTGACCGCATAAAAATTGCTTGTCTTGCTCAATTGATAAATGTGATTGCACCTATTATGACGGAGGAAAATGGTCCAGCTTGGAAGCAGACAATTTTCTATCCATATATGCACGCATCGGTATTTGGACGAGGCGTTTCCCTGAATCCGATTATTTCAAGTCCAAAATACGATAGCAAGGATTTTACCGATGTACCTTATTTAGAATCAGCAGCTGTATATAATGAAGAAAATGAACAGTTAACGATTTTTGCGGTCAACCGCCATTTAACGGAAGGTTTGGAACTAGAGTGCGATATTCGTAATTTTGAGGGATATGAGGTTGTGGAGCATATCGTGCTTGAAAACGATGAATTAAAACAGACCAATTCAGCTAAAGGCACTCCGGTATCACCACATTCTAATGGTAATGCTGCGATTGAAAATGGTTTGGTCTCAGCTTTATTGCCCAAATTATCCTGGAATGTAATCCGGTTAGCAAAACGTAGATAAATTTGAACCGATTTCTAGTAAGAGGAAGACTTTAAATCTGAATTTAATGGGGAAAAGCAATCTTTCTTTATTCTCTCCATAAAAAGGTGATCATTCTGAAGTCATTATGGTTTTATGATGAATTGAAAAAACGTAAACAAGATGGTGAAGTATTCAATTTCCGTAAGATTTCCCAAAAGCAGCTCATGGAACTGTTCTGGATTCAGGGGTGGTCGGATCGAATGATTGCCGAAATTTACGATTGTTCTGTTTCTGAGGTGGTTCACAAGAGAAATCGTTTAAATATTACCTCTAAAAATATACCTGTACAGTTATCGGACAGACCGAGAATTTCGCATCAAGTTGAAAGAGTGCGCCAACTTTTCCACCAAAAGGAACCAATGCATCAGGAGAATTAGATGGTAACGATAAGAAAGAAAAAGCAAAAACAAAATCCTGATTTCTTTCAAAATCTTATGTTTTGGGGCAGACCTACAAGTAAAAAACTTTCGCTGTTAAAGTAACCTTTTTTTTAAGATAGAAGGAGTTGAATGAAGATGAAGCAAGGATTGAATCCGTATCTTCCATCATGGGAATATATTCCTGATGGAGAACCATATGTTTTTAATGATCGAGTGTATGTGTATGGCTCTCATGATCGTTTTAACGGGCATGTCTTTTGCATAAACGATTATGTGTGCTGGTCGGCCCCTGTGGATAATTTAGGGGATTGGCGGTATGAAGGCGTTATTTACAAAAAAACAGATGATCCACTCAATCCCGATGGCAGAATGTGTCTTTATGCACCGGACGTCACAGTAGGTACGGATGGTCGGTATTATCTCTATTATGTGCTTGACAAAGTCCCTGTTGTGTCGGTAGCCGTCTGTGATTCGCCGGCAGGCCAATACGAATTTTACGGATATGTGCATTTTTCAGATGGAACACGTTTGGGGGAAAGAGAGGGCGGCCAGCCTCAATTCGACCCAGGGGTCCTGACCGAAGGAAACAAAACCTATTTGTACACTGGCTTTTGTGCAGCAGGTGACAAATCAAGAAAAGGTGCCATGGCGACGGTAATTGGTCCGGATATGCTTACAATTATGGAAGAACCAGTTTTTATTGCACCAAGTGAACCCTACAGCAAAGGCAGTGGGTACGAAGGACATGAGTTTTTTGAAGCACCGTCCATAAGGAAAAAAGGAGATACTTATTATTTTATTTACTCCTCTATAGTCATGCATGAGCTTTGCTATGCCACTAGCAAGCATCCGACAGAAGGCTTTGTCTACCAGGGAGTCATCATAAGTAATGCCGACCTTCATATCGATACTTACAAACCAGCAGACAAGCCTATGTATTATGGTCACAATAACCACGGCAGCATTGTTGAAATTAATGGGAAATGGTACATCTTTTACCACAGGCATACCAACGGAACAGTTTACAGCCGACAAGGCTGTGTTGAACCGATTGATTTTAGGGAGGATGGCACAATACCCCAAGTAGAGATTACATCGTGCGGGCCCAATGGAGGACCACTAGTGGGACGCGGAGAATATCCAGCTTATGTGGCTTGCAATCTATTCCATAAGGATGAGGAATTGTATTCGGGTTCTCTCGGGGCATGGATGGATGGACGATTTCCGAAAATTACACAGGATGGAAAAGATGGTGATGAAGAAATCGGATACATTGCTAATATGAGGGATTCTGCTACAGCCGGTTTTAAATATTTCCAATGCGACGGAATTCGAAAAGTCAAAATCAAGGTGCGAGGGTATGCCAAAGGGTCTTTTGAAGTCAAAACATCATGGAACGGTCCGGCCCTCGGAAAAATACCGGTTGTGTTTACAAACATATGGACAGATTATTCTGCGGATATCAACATTCCGGACGGCATACAGGCATTGTATTTTACTTATACGGGGATTGGTAACGCAAGTCTCGCTTCTTTTACTTTGGAATAAAAATTACTTACATTACCTTTTGGTCATTCTGTAGGTTATTTAACGAGCTGCTTAAATTTATGAGCGGCTTCTTTTTGTAAGTTTAGTATAACATGTTTGTATGTTTCCATTGTAATTCCGTATACAGACTGAAATGTTTCATTGCAAGAAAAATGATATCATCTTTTTTTGAAGGTCAATTTGCATTAAAAACCATTATTGTAATTGAGAATGATGATAATAACAAAAATACCAAGGCCGTTAGAAGTAGATATACAATGGAAGGATTATAGAAGTATATGAGTAAAACTAATTTAACTAATCCCATTATATGGGCAGATGTCCCGGATCCTGATGTGATAAGAGTCGGGACAGTTTATTATATGATAAGTACGAGCATGCATACTATGCCAGGATGCCCAATTATGAAGTCGATGAATTTAGTAGATTGGGAGATTATCGGATATGTATTTGATATTTTGGAAGACAATGGCCCCCATAATTTGAAGGATGGAAAAGGAATTTACGGGAAAGGTTCGTGGGCTGCAAGTTTGCGTTATCATAATGAAACTCTCTATGTTTCTTTTTCAAGTAACGATATGAACAGGTTTTATATCTATCAAACAAAGGAAATAGAAAATGGACAATGGGCACGTTCAACTTTTGAAGGAGTATATCACGATCCGGCATTGCTTTTTGATGAAAAAAGGGTATTTGTGATTTATGGCAATGGTGACATTCACATAACAGAATTGACAGAAGATGCAACAGCAATAAAACCGGGAGGCATCCATCAATTATTGCTGGTAACCGATAAAGAAGATATTGGTTTGCGATGTGAAGGATGCCACGCGTATAAGATAGACGGGCAATATTATTTATTATTTATCGAATGGCCAAAAGTGGGAAACAAGCGCAGAAGGCAAATATGTTACCGCGCAAGCCAGCTTTTGGGTAAGTATGAGCGTAAAGTGATTTTTGATGATGACATAGATTACCATAATCATGGAATTGCACAAGGAGCGATTTTTGATACGCCGGAACATGAGTGGTATGCCATGTTGTTTCAAGATCATGATGCCGTTGGCAGAATTCCCTATATACTGCCTGTCACTTGGAAGGACGGATGGCCCATGGTGGGAATTGACGGTAAGGCGCCAAAAGAATTGGAATTAAACTTGCCTGTTTCTTCTAAGAAGCCGTTGGTGATCAGTGATGAGTTTGACTATACAGAAAATAAATTGGCATTGAATTGGCAGTGGAATCATAATCCGGATAATGAGCTATGGTCATTCACGAAACGGCCAGGCTATCTGCGTTTGGAAACCGGCTATTTAACTAACAGCATTTTGTATGCACGTAATACATTGACACAAAGAACGGAAGGACCCGACTGTGCAGGAATAACAATGATGGATATTTCAAACATGAAGCCTGGTGACTATGCAGGATTGGTCGCTCTCCAGAATAACTTTGGGACTGTTGGGATTAAGGCAGAAGTAAACGGAGACAAATACGTCTCAATGTGTGTAAATCGTGGTGATGGCAGTGAAGAAGTAGTTGAAAAAACTCCATTTTCTAGCAATCAGATTTATTTGAAAATTGAGTTTAATTTTGAGGATAGTGTGGATCTAGCGGAATTTTTCTATTCTGAAGACGGGGATAACTGGAGTAAAATTGGCCGCCCATTAAACATGAAGTATACATTAGATCATTTCATGGGTTACCGGATTGGCTTATTTAATTATGCTGCTGTGCAAATTGGCGGATATGTAGATATTGCTTATTTCCATTATCAAAGAGGCCGTTGAACTACTCGTTGGGATCTAGCGTAGAAAAATAGTGATTAATTGCGTTATGAAACCTATTTAACTTCATTTAATGAAGACAAATGTTTTACCATTTTGGGATTCGGATATACCTTATAATTTTTTATGTCCTACATGGTGATTGTGATTATGATTACTCATTGAATCCAATTACACTCTTGTCATACTGTTAATGTGACACTTGGGGATATCATAAATACAATCTCGATAATTCAGAATATTTATAAAAAAATATGTTGACTCATTTTTATGATTAGAGTAATATTTTAACTAGATTTAAATCATATTATAAAACACAGTTTTATAATGTAAAATAAATGGTCTTTTTTATCAATAAGATATTATTAAAGAGATTCAAAGCTTGAAATGTGGTAATCTACGTCTAGAAACCCAACAAAAAAGGATTGATTTTAAATGCCAATAATTCAAGCAGTTGAAAGAGCACTGACGATTTTAGACTTATTTGATGAACATTCGACAGAATTAAAAATAACCGAAATTAGTGAGCGTATGCACCTAAATAAAAGTACTGTTCATTCATTATTGAAAACGCTTAAAAAGAATGGTTATATTGATCAGGATGGAGAGAGTGGAAAATACAAGCTTGGCATGAAGTTACTTGAAAGAGGTAATTTTGTCATAACCAACTTAGATGTTCGGAACATCGCAAAAAAATACTTACTTGATTTATCGAAAAAAACAGGTCACACCCTTCACCTCGTCATTTTAGAGGGAAAAGAAGGTCTATATATAGATAAAGTAGAGGGAACTTCAGCAAATGTTTTATATTCTCGGATTGGAAGGAGGGTGCCGATACATACCAGTGCAGTAGGGAAGCTTCTTGTCGCTTTAAGTTCCCAAGAAGAGATTGATAAAATGATGGATGGCTATGTATTTGATCAAAGGACACCTAGAACAATTACAAATAAAACTAATTTTTTAAATGAATTGGCTGAAATAAAAATAAATGGATTTGCTATGGATCGAGAAGAGAATGAGCCTGGTATTTGCTGTCTCGCATTTCCGATTCGTAATCATACAGGCAATGCTATAGCTGCTTTTAGTGTTTCGATGCCTACTCCTCGGTTAAATGATGAGGAAATGGAACGAATTATACCATTGATGATCCAAACTGGCGAAGAAATATCCCAAAAAATGGGTTATGTTTAAAAACTCCTTATTTTAAATAATGGAGTTTTTATATGAATACATTATAAAACTGAGTTTTATAATGTAAAACTAATTAGAGGTGATTGGATGCGTATTATACGATTCTTGGAAGAAAACGGTTTATCGAGATTAGCTGCTATTACGGATGAGAATTTACTTTACGAATTGCCATTTGAAAACATCCTTGAACTAAGGCAGGAAGCACAACAAAGAAAAGTATCGATGGTTGAAATCATTCAGCAAGCTATCCAAGATACTTTGCCTAAGAAGGAAGAGTTAGAACAGCTTAAATTACTCGTACCAATTGAAGCACAAGAGGTTTGGGCTGCTGGGGTCACTTATCTAAGAAGCAGGGAAGAAAGGAACTATGAAGCTACCGGTGGGAAACATATCGAGCCAACCATCTATGATAAAGTTTATGAGGCAAAAAGGCCAGAGATTTTCTTTAAATCTACTAAAGATAGAACAAGAGGAACGGGCGATTCCCTCTGTTTAAGAACTGATTCAAACTGGCAGGTTCCCGAACCTGAATTAGCCCTTGTCCTAGATGAGAATGGGCAGATTTTTGGGTTCACAATTGGAAATGATTTGAGCTGCCGGGATATTGAGGGAGAAAATCCACTCTACTTACCTCAAGCTAAAATATGGAAAAATTCATGTTCGATTGGTCCTGCTATTCGTTTGGCAGAAACAGTTGAAGATTATTATAGCTTCCAGATTACCTGTCGTATCTATCGGAATCAGGAAAAAGTATTTGAAGAAACGGCCAATACCCGTGACTTGCGAAGAACATATGAAGAACTATGCTCCTATCTAGTAAAAGATAATATTGTGTTTAATGGGACTGTACTTTTAACAGGAACAAGCATTGTTCCCCCAGAAAATTATACTTTACAAGACGGTGATCTTATTGAAATAGAAATTCCGGGTATAGGTACATTGGTTAATCCGGTAAAAAAACAAGCAGTAAAACTAGTTGAAACAATTTAGTTGAAAAGATATGAAAAGAAGGGAAAGGGTAGCTATGACAGTTCAAACTGAAGTAAAAACGTATGGGAATTTTATAGGCGGAGAATGGGTGCCAGCATCTACCAATTTGGTTGAAAAGAGTTATAGTCCGGCACACCGCAATGAAATAATTGGGTACTATCAAAGTTCATCTGCAAGTGATGTAGATAAAGCTGTTGCTGCTGCTCAAAATGCAACTGCAACATGGCGGAATCTATCTGGTACACAAAGAGGAGACTTACTTTTTAAAATTGCTGATATCATGGAAAAGCGCCTGGATGAAATTGCTGAAACACTTACAAGAGAAATGGGAAAAACCTTTCCAGAAGCAAAGGGGGAAACTTTACGTGGTATAGCTATTCTAAGGTATTATGCTGGGGAAGGGTTACGGAAAACCGGTGATGTCATTCCAGCATCTGATAGCAAGGCGTTAATGTATACAACTCGTGTTCCCTTAGGTGTTGTGGGAATTATTACACCATGGAATTTTCCAGTTGCGATTCCCTTGTGGAAAATGGCACCGGCTTTAATTTATGGAAATACAGTTGTGATTAAGCCTGCACAGGAGGCTTCCGTCACTTGTGCTAAAGTAATCGAATGTATGGAGCAAGCCGGCTTGCCTGCAGGGGTAGTCAATATGGTGACGGGGAAAGGTTCAGTAGTTGGACAGCGCATCATTGATCATCCTCAAATAAACGGAATCTCCTTTACAGGTTCCAATTCTACCGGTAAAAGAGTGGCATTTGGGGCAATTGAACGGGGCGCAAAATATCAATTGGAAATGGGCGGGAAAAATCCAATTATCATTGCAGATGATGCCGACCTTGAGGAGGCAGTGGAAGCGACTATAAGCGGGGGACTAAGATCCACGGGTCAAAAATGTACCGCAACTAGCCGAGTCATTGTACAAGAAGGAATATATGAAGAATTCAAAAAAAGATTAGTTGATAGAACAAGAGAATTAAAGGTTGGCGATGGCCTTGAGGAAGGGACCTGGATGGGACCATGTGTGAATGAATCACAGTTAAACACTGTACTTTCCTATATTGAAAAAGGAAAAGAAGAAGGCGCAACCGTTCTAGTTGGGGGTAACAGGCCTTCAGAAATTGAATTGCAGGATGGGTATTTTGTAGAGCCGACCATTTTTGATGATGTTAAATCAGACATGACCATTGGTCAAGAAGAAATTTTTGGTCCGGTGTTAGCCTTAATAAAAGTTAAAACCATTGAGGAAGCAATCGAATTGGCAAATGACATTCCATATGGCTTAAGTGCATCAATATTCACGAAAAACATTGGGAATGCATTTCAATTTATCGAGGCAAGTGAGGCAGGGCTTGTCCGAGTAAATTATGAAACAGCAGGAGTTGAATTACAAGCACCATTTGGCGGTATGAAAGCATCCAGTTCCGGCGCACGAGAACAAGGAACTGCTGCAATTGAGTTTTACACCTCCATTAAAACGGTATTTGTTAAGCCTTAATAGCAAACGGATTATGAAAGGGGACTGTATGTAGATGGAGAGTATCCACATCGTATGGTTTCCTTTTATAAATTTATAGTTAGTTAGATAAAGGGTTCTAGTGTATTAAAAAAAATTGTTACGGAGCAGGAGGCATTATATATGTCCAGAGATGTAGATGATAAAAAGCCAAGAATAAACAATCCAATTAACCCTTATAGGGAAAATGTTCAAGGAAAGGCAAATGAACCGATTACAGTAGCAGGACTATTGGATAGGGCCAAAAAGGTTTTAGGAGACTCTTATCAAGGCCCAAACTCGGATTGGACATTAGGGGAAATATATAACCGTTTAGAAGAGAATGCACCTCGTATCGCGATCATTGGTGGTTCCGCCGACCATCCTGCCCATATACTAGATTTAGAAACAGTATCCCGGGCAGCATTAAAAATATGGGAAGAAGGCGGTATTCCATTTTATTTTAGTACACCTGTAATGTGTGACGGTACAGCCCAAAGTAATATGGGGATGTCCTATTCACTGCAAAGCCGTAATGCCATTGCTGAAATTGTCGTGAATCAAATGGAAGCGCATTCCTATCATGGGGCATTTGTTATCCAAGGTTGTGATAAGCAGCCTTTAGGTGTATTAAGTGGTTTAGCTTTATTGGATCGTGTCCGGCGCTACCGTGGTGAAGCACCAGTATTTGCAACGTTTGCACCTTCTCACGTTTTAAAGGGAGGGGAAATTCCGCAGGATTTACAAGTAGAATTAAAAGAAATTGCTGAAAGAGCATCATTTATGGGTGAACAGAATATTGCCGATGATCTTAACGATGCATTAAGTTTTATCTTACAATGTACATCGAATACACAATTTCAAGGAGTTCTTGCGCGAGCTGTTGAAAAAGGGATCATTACCGACGAGCAGCATAAGAATTATGAAAAGAGGCTTGCCATTAATACATGTGACTCAGCAGGGGGAATTTGTGCCTTTCATGGTACGGGAAATAGTTCAAGAGATTTGATGGCAGGTTTTGGGCTAGTTCATCCCAAACTGGAATTGTTAACAGAACCACCTACTTCCGATCAGCTAAAGCCAGCCATTGAATCCTTATTTATGATAGCGAATCGCCCAGAATGCAGTGTGGGTGAGTTGGTCGGTGCTAATATTGCAAATGCCATCCGGATTCATAGCTCTGGCGGCGGTTCCACCAACTTAATGATGCACATTGTTGGGGCAATGGTCTATGCGGGATATGACTTTAGTCTTTGGGATATTGAGAAAATTCATCAATCCTATCCTATACCAGATTTATTTCATTACAGCCTTACAGAAGGCAGGGATATTTTCGTACTAGCAGAGCAGTGCTGCTCTGGTCAGATTAGGGGAATGGAAACTCTTTTTTATGAATTAATTCGGAATGGAGTTCCGATGGATGTGGATGCCTTAACTGTCACTGGCCAAACTTGGAAGGAAAGGCTGAGTAATACGGAAGGACTAAGTGCAGATGGGGTTAAGAACAATCCAATCATCCAAAGTAAGCCTCTAAGAAAGTTCAGTGGAGTCGATGTGTTACGGGGGAACTTTTTTGAAAGTGCTGTTGTCAAAATTAGTGGGATGACTACCTATCAATTAGATCAATTTGATGATAAAGTTTCGTTTGTCCTTTATTTTGAAAATGAAGAAGAGGCAAATAACCAGTTATTAAATGACCAATTATTGGATGAGTTAAGAGACCAGCAAGCATTTTCGCAAGAGCACTTGCTGCAAATGTGGAAACATAATCATCCAGAAAGTTTTGGAGAAGCAGGTGCCTTATCTTATCATCAATTATTTAATCGAATGGTAAAAGATCAAAGTTTGAAGCTTACCATAATTATCGCTGGTCAAGGCCCTGAGGCATTTGGAATGCCCGAGATGTTCAACCCCATGCAGCATATTAATGCAAATCGCCAACTCAAACGTATAGCTACTCTTATTAGTGATGGTCGATATTCTGGAGTTACTTATGGGGCAGCAATTGGCCATATGACTCCTGAAGCCTATAATGGTGGAGGGGTGTTATTCCTTAAACAAGGGGACTTATTACACTTACGTTTCCGCTCAAAACGAATTGAATTACTGGATGCTGAAAGTTTTACAAATGGTGAAATGAAACCATACTTAGGGGACCTCCAGTTCGATAGGGGTACACTTGGAGAACAAAGGAAAGAAACGATGAAGAAGAGACAAAGAACGATAGCAGCATCTAACCGTCTCGTCGGTTGTACAAGTGCAGTTGAAGGAGTTGTTCCTCTAGCAGTTAAGATGGATGCGGTCATTCCATTTTCTCCTAAAATAGCTATTAGTAAGAATTAAACTTTTTCCTTTGAAATGATCATCAGTAAAATCAGTTTTTTATTAACTTCTATTAGTGAGACTGTTACTTTATTTAACAGTCTCTTTGTCTTCCAATTCAAATTGAATGACCATTTAAAAAAGGAAATAAAATGCGTGCATCTTTTTATAATCATATAAAAATAAATAACAAAATTTTTTTTCATTACTGCTTTTATTGATTTTTTTATCATAGGTCTCATCACATATCATTACTTTTTACTTCTTTGTATGAAAAGCAATTTTAGTGGAAAAGAGGTAATATTAAAATCGGAATTTATATTACTAAAGATTTTGATTTCAAGGGGTTCTTTATGTCTAATAAATATGGGGTATATGGCTTTCGTTTCTTAGATACTCTAAATAGTTCCTTCTACCAGCTATTTGCTGTTGGTTATCAGAATATAACTGACTCTTCGTATGATTGGGATGGTTTAAAACGAAAAGACGGCCCGCTTCTTTTGTTCCAATATACTATTTCAGGATTTGGAAATATTGAGATAGATGGTGAGGTTCATCGGGTGGATGCAGGATCGGCGTTTATGGTAGAAATCCCAAGTAATCACCGATATTATTTACCAGAAAACAGTGAAAACTGGGAATTTTATTTTATTTTGTTAAGACCTATAAATATACAAAAAGAATGGACAGAACTTATCAAGTTAATCGGCAAGGTTCCCAAAATTCCAGAGGATAGTCCGCCTATTATTTTTTTGAAAAGCACCTTTTTCGCCGCCAGCAAGAATCAGATAGCCGATGGCTTTCGTGCTTCTTCTATTGTTTATCAATTTATTATGGAGCTGTTCCGGTATAGTACAGCCTATAAAAAGGAAAAAGAAATCTGGCCTGAAAAAGTAGTCCAAGCTGTCCGTTTTTTAGAGGAGGATTACGTTTCCCTGCAGAGTCTTGAAGAACTGGCAAATAGAGTAGAACTATCCAAATATCATTTTACCCGTCTTTTTAAAAAGACAACTGGACTGTCACCTATGGAATATTTAACAAAAGTCCGGATGGAAAGGGCGGTCAAGCTCCTTCGTAATACGAATTTAACGATAGAAGAGATTGCAAGAAAGATTGGATATTCCAATGGCAGTTACTTCATTAAGGTATTCCGTGAGTGGATTGGTTTTTCCCCTGGGGAGTTTCGCCTAGGCAAAGATCTGGCTTACTTAAATGAGCTCAGGTTTGATTGAAGTGATGAAACGAAGCAATATTTTACAATAGAGGGCAAAATATTATCGTAGATGTAGCTGTCGCAATTCCTTATTATTAGTTTAAAGAGCAATAAATTAATAGGAAGGGAATGGGAAAATGAGACATCACACATTTGCAAAAACTCCTCCATTAGGCTGGAACAGCTGGGATTGTTATGGAGCCGCGGTAAGGGAAGAGGAAGTAAAGGGAAATGCTGATTATATGGCAGAGTTTCTAAAACCATATGGTTGGGAATATGTCGTTGTTGATATTCAATGGTATGAACCAGGCGCAATTTCCTCCGTTTATCGTCCATTTGTTCCGCTGGAAATGGATGAATATTCACGGCTAATCCCAGCTGCCAATCGGTTTCCTTCTGCCGCGGATGGTAATGGTTTTAAAGCGTTGGCCGAATATGTACATAACTTTGGATTAAAATTTGGAATTCATATTATGAGAGGAATTCCGCGTCAGGCTGTTCATGCTAATACACCGATACTAGGGACCAAGGCTAGAGCTAGAGATATTGCTCATCCAAATTCGATTTGTCCATGGAATACCGATATGTATGGGGTAGATGCCGGAAAAGTTGGGGCACAAGAATATTATAATTCCTTGTTTCAAATGTATGCTGAATGGGGTGTGGATTTTGTAAAAGTGGATGATATCGCTGCATCACGGCTGTATGACACCCATTTAGATGAAATCAGATTGATTCGTAAGGCAATTGAAAACTGTGGGAGAGATATGGTGCTTAGCCTGTCCCCAGGCCCAGCTCCATTGGAGTATGCGGAAGAACTAAAAGCAAATGCCAATATGTGGAGAATGACGGATGATTTCTGGGATCACTGGAATCTCTTATATGGCATGTTTGAGCGATGTGAAAAGTGGAACGAATATACGGGGGCAGGCCATTGGCCAGACTGTGACATGCTTCCATTAGGGCATATTGGCATCCGTTCCGTTGATGGAGGCGGTGCAGACCGCTGGACCCGATTCACAAAAGACGAACAAGTTACGATGATGACCCTTTGGTCTATTTTCCGTTCACCGCTTATGTTTGGCGGAGAGCTAAGGGATAATGATGGATGGACACTTTCATTGCTTACAAATAAGGAAGTACTTGAATTAAATCAGAATAGCCACAGCAATCGCCTAGTTTACCGTAAGGACAATAAAATCGTCTGGACGGCAAAGGATCAGGAGAATAATACTTATGCAGCATTGTTTAATGCAACAGATGAAACAGCTGAAGTTGAGGTTACATTAGAACAACTGGGGCTTTCCGCAAAAAAAAGAGCTAGAAATTTGTGGAACCAGGAAGAGCTTGGAGAGATTACAGATGGAATTAAACAAATGCTGCCACCGCACGGCTCCCTATTAATAAAGTTATTTTAAAAATAGGCTCTTTTAAACGACATTGTTGTTTTTTATACTCTGTTGATTGGAGCGGAAATCAACAACCAAATTTAACAGAACCAATAATTTAAAAAAGGTGCCTCCAAAAGTAATATTTTTGGAGGCACCTTTATCTTTTTGAATCTAAATTGCTATACTTGTCCATACAAGTATTTAAGACGATTTAACCAAGTGGATTTTAGTAAATACTCGGTGACATAGAAAGTAAATACTGTAGGAACCAAGACTAAAAATAAATAAAAAGGTTATCGGCCATTTAAAAAGGATAAGTGCCATTAATCCAATATAAAGGATTGCTGTAAGAGTAGTCAGCAAATATCTAATGGAAAAGAATAGTGAATTTTTGATTGCATTTATCCAGTTCACATTATAATTAGCGATTGTTGGAAAGATAAAAATTGAGGTGAAGAGAATTAAAAAGCCCATTAAAAACAAAACCGGAAACAAGATATACTGAAAAGAACCAACATTTTTTAATAGCATAAAATCTATAGCAAATAGACCGCAAAAGACAATCCATAGAATTCCAAGACCAAAACTTTGTTTGAAATTCTCCCTAAAATATTGAAAGAATGGCCGAAAAACACTAAAATCTTTATGCAATATCCATTGCCTTGTAACGCAATACATTGCGACTGTTGCAGGGAAAATCGTTATTACAGGTATACATAATAACAACCATATAACATTTAACTGAAAGAAAGCAGTAACTACCTCAAGGATGCGAAAGAATTTACCGTCATACCTCAACATAATTTTCACCAAATTCCTATGATTTTTTGTAAAAGGGTGTCCACCAAAATTGGGGACACCCTTATTTGTTGAAAAAAAGCAAACTCCTTACTAAAAACAACTTTTTGCATTTATTTAGGTGTCTTTTGTAGTAATGCTGTGGAATTCCGAATAACAAGTTCAGGTTCATAAATCGTTGAGTGCTCAATGCTGCCTCGCTTTTCAACAGCAGAAACAATCCATTTTGCCGCTTCAATCCCCATATCCATTTTCGGATGCGTAACAGATGTTAGTTTAACATCTGTAGCTTCCGCCAAGGAAGAGTCGTCGTATCCGACAATGGAAACATCCTCAGGAACGCTTAAGCCAATTCCTCTTAACATGAATAAAACCTGCAATGCTAACTGGTCATTATAACAAACAATTGCCGTTGGCTTATCATCTGTCGTGAAAAACTGCTGTAATTGCTCCACTAGATTATTATCCTTTTCTTCTGTTGTATAGGTAATAACCATATCCGGGAAAAACGGGAGGTTATGTTCTCTAAATGCGCGGATAAACCCTTGCATCCGATTGACTCCCTGAAGGTCATCCGTTTTGAAAAGGCCAATTATTTTCTCGTGGCCTAGATTGATTAAATGTTCAGTCGCAATAAAACCGCCGTGTTCATCATTCATGATGATGTGTGGAGGCATCAGCTGAGAATAGAACTGGTTAATCATTAGATAGGGAATATTATTTTGTTCTAATTGTAAGTAGTAATGAATGTTAGGGTTGTAATTGCTACTTCTAGTCGGCTCTACGATTAAACCATCAATATTTCGGCTCAGCATCGTTTGCAGGCATTGTTTTTCTTTCTCCACATCATTATCTGTACAAGCAAACGTTAGTGAGTAACCTTGTGCTGTTAGATAAGATTCAATTCCTTTGATAATAGACGGAAAAATATAATCAGAAATATATGTTGTAATAACGCCAATATTTTTCCCATTTGTATTTAAACTTTTAATAGGAGAAATCATTTCAGATTCCACATTTGGTTGTAACAATTTATTCGAGCAAAAAGTACCTGCTCCTTGTTCTCGGTAAAGCCATCCTTCATGGACTAAATCCCCAACGGCTTGACGGACGGTATGTCTGCTGACCCCAAACATTTTAACCAGTTCATTTTCAGAATAAATCTTTTCTCCAGGTTGTACCTTCCCACTTGTGATCCATTCTGTTATTTTTTCCTTTACCATATTATATTTCGTCTTCTGGGCCATTGGTATCACCTTCTTTCAACTTGTATGAAAAACCTTCAACTTATACGTACAACAGTTTTATAACATTATCGTAACAAAAATAATTAAAAAAAACTATGAAAAATTTTTATTTATCTTTTCGAGTATAATAAAAATTTTAATAAAAGAAGTTAATTAGTGTCGAATCCATTAGAAAAGTGACTAATTAACACGAAAAATCATGAATCTAATGTTCATTGAAAAGAATTTCATCTGGGCTTTGTTGAAAGAATCTAAGCAGATCGATTATTATCGTATAAAAAGCTTATAAATCAACCACTTGACACGTACGTACAAAAAATAAAAATTAATAGAAAAATGATTGACATGTACGAACAGGTATATTAATATTTGAAATATAAGGAATACGCTTTCACGGTTTTACAAAAATCGATAAAAAAAGCCTTATAAAATATCATACTTAAGACTTATAATCTTAATAAAGAGGGGCTTTTTAGGAGGGATTCATATCTAATCACTTTTACATGTCCGTACATCTAAATTAAAGAGTTAACTAGTTTACTAACATTAACACTTTATTTTTTATTGAAAAGTGATTACGCTTCCAATGGTTTTAATTTTTACGCAATTTTTAAATCAATTTAATTGGAGGGATTTACTTGTTTAAAGCATCTAAAAAAATAAGCGCACTTTTGTTGCTAGCGATTTTGGTGGTTGGTTCCATCCTTACAGGATGTGGAAATCAATCTAGTGGAGGTAAGGACGGCGGCAAAACAGAACTTACTTTTATGTTCCGCGGTCAGCCTAAAGAATTAGAAGCCTATAAATCGACTGTTAAGAAATATGAAGAGTCACATCCAAATGTAAAAGTAACCGTTGTCTCTGTCGCTCCTGACCAATACGATACAAAATTAAAAGCTGCGATTGCAGGACACAAAATTCCGGATGTTTTCTTCTATAACCCAGCTCAAGTTAAAGCATATGTAAACTCTGGAATCTTATTAGACATTACGAAATATGTTGAAGGTTCAAAAGATGTTAAATTAAGCGATATGTGGGAAAAAGGGGTTAACAAATATCGTTTCGATGGCAAAAATCTTGGCGAAGGCGCAATCTACGGTTTACCAAAGGATATCAGCGGATTTGCACTAGGCTACAATAAAACAATGTTTGAAAAAGCAGGAATTCCACTTCCTGACAAGGATAAGCCATATACTTGGGACGAATTTATCAATGTAGCAAAACAATTAACAAAAGATACAAATGGTGACGGAAAAGTTGACCAATTCGGTACTGGATTTAACGTTCAATGGTCATTACAACCATTCGTTTGGAGTAATGGTGCAGACTTCATCGATAAAACACATACAAAAGTAACGATCGATGATCCTAAATTTATTGAAGCATTACAATGGTTTGCTGATCAGCAAAACAAATACAAAGTAACTCCATCTATCTCTGAAGCACAAACACTTGACACATACCAAAGATGGATGAAAGGCCAATTAGCGTTCTTCCCTGTAGGTCCTTGGGATATGGCAACATATGCAACATTACCTTTTGATTACGATTTAATTCCGTGGCCTGCTGGCTCAACTGGTAAGTCTGCTGCATGGATCGGTTCACTTGGAATTGGTGTAGCTTCAACAACTAAAAATGCTAAAGCTGCTGCTGAATTAGCAACTTATCTATCAGCTGACCAAGAAGGTCAAAAAGCATTAGTCGATGCACAAATTCAACTTCCAAACAGCGTAAAAGTTGCAGAAGAGTGGGCTGCAAATACTTCTGTAAAACCAGCAAACAAGCAAGAATTCTTAGATATTATCAATGATTATGGCCGCAGCTTCCCAGCTGAGTTCACTTATACCGGTGAATGGTATGATGAATTCTTTAAAAACATTCAGCCTGTCCTTGACGGCAAGAAAACAGCTGCACAGTATGTAAAAGAAGAAAAGCCAAAAATGCAAAAACTATTAGACGCAGCGATTCAACAAGAAAAACAATCTGCAAAGAAATAATATCGTTTTTGACATAGTGTAAATGGTGCTAGTTTAAGGAAGTTTGCTAGCACCATTTATTCCTTTTATCTAACTTTTTTAGTGATAAGAAATTTAGAGAAAGGGAGATGTACTCGACAATGTCATTGAAAGGGTGGGGAAAGATGAAAACAACATCCAAGCTGTATCGTACGGAACAAAGATACGCCTATTTATTTATAGCGGCACCGGTTTTAGGATTCCTCATATTTGCTTTGGTTCCTTTATTGTATTCGATCTACGGGGCGTTTACGGATTGGAACGGTTTAGGACAGATGAATTTTATTGGACTAGAAAACTTTAAGAATTTATTTCAAGATGAATATTTCTATAAGTCTATGTATAATACCATCTTTATGATGCTGGGAATTCCGATTGGTATCGTATTAGCACTACTGCTTGCTTTAGCTTTAAATAGAGGAATCCCTGGAACGAATACCTTCCGAGTTCTCTATTATATCCCGGTTATTTCTTCACTAGCTGCCATCTCTATTTTATGGCAATGGGCTTACAATGGCGATTATGGTTTAGTTAACCAATTTTTAGATCTTTTTGGCATCAAGGGTCCAAACTGGCTGCAAAATACAGGCACAGTTAAACCTGCCTTAATTATAATGGCAGTATGGAAGGGCTTAGGCTATACGATGTTATTGTATTTAGCAGCACTTCAAAGTGTTCCTAAATCCTTTTATGAAGCGGCTAAGTTAGATGGAGCGAACGCGTTCAAATCTTTTTGGTACATCACTTTGCCAATGGTAAAACCAGTAACCTTCTTCATTATCGTAACAAATATTATTGGCGGCGCTCAAATCTTTACAGAAATTAACGTTATGACCCCAACTGGCGGTCCTGAATTTAGCTCCGCATCCGTTGTATTCTACATCTGGCAGAAAGCATTTGGTAACTTCCAATTAGGTTATGCGTCTGCAATGGCCTTGGTACTTGGACTTTTCATCTTTATAGTTACCTTAATCCAGTTTAAGATCAACGAGAAAAATTCTTTTGATTTGGATTAAGATCGGTGAATAAAAGAGTAATAGAAAGGGGCTAGAAAAATGGAAGCTGCAATTGCAAAAAAGACGGTTAAAGCAGAACCAATGTCTGAAAAAAAGAAAAATAGAATTACAAATATATTTGTTTTTGCCTTGCTTACTATTGGAGCAATCTTCATGGTAGCTCCGTTAATGTGGATGTTTTCCACATCCCTTAAATCAAAGGAAGATGTCTTTTCTTTACCTCCAGTATGGATTCCTCATACCATTTCTTTCAGTAAGTATGCTGAAATCTGGGATATGGGACCGCTTTTATCTGGTATCGGCAATAGTTTGATTGTAGCAATAACAGTCACAGTAATCGGAACATTCACTTCCAGCTTAGCAGCGTTTGCTTTTTCAAAATTACAATTCGCTGGAAAGAATAAGATTTTCATTACACTCTTTGCTTCTGTCATGATTCCGTATCCTGTTGTCATGATTCCGCAATTCATTATGTTTTCAAATATTGGCTGGATTGATAGTCTATTGCCTTTAATCGTGCCTGGATTGTTTGGCAACATTTTCATGATTTTCTTTTTACGTCAATTCTTAACCAGCATTCCAAATTCAATCATCGAAGCGGCAAAAATTGATGGATGCTCTTATTTCCAAATCTTTTATAAGATTATCTTCCCATTAATCAAACCAGCGGTAGCTGCCCAGTTAATCCTTTGGTTCATGGGAATCTGGAATGATTACTTAGGTCCAATTCTTTATTTGAACTCACCAGAAAAACAAACATTACAGTTAGTTATCGCAAACTTTAATGCATCATACGCGATTCAAAGTGACTACCCGCTCATTATGGCGGCATCTATGGTAGCGTTATTGCCGATGCTAATTGTATTCATTATCTTTCAAAAACAAATCATCGAATCAATTGCGATTTCCGGTGTAAAAGGTTGATTCAATTAAATTATTGTTAGTGCATTTATAATGAACATTCACAGTTTAATAGAAAGAAAACGTAAGGGCACTTATTATCACTTGTTTTGATAAGTGCCTTTTCTTATCAAAAAATACTAGTGTCGTTTCATAGACTGGGAGAATAATGAATGAAAACAAAAACTAAAGTAATTCTGATTGGTGTGTTGTTAGCTGTAATCATCATCCCAGCGTCTATCTTTGGGTTTAAACACTACCAACCAAAGGAAAATGATTTTACAGGAATAAAACTGCCTTCAGCCCCGGCAAAAACGCCAGTTAAAAATGTTAACTCCGATGTTCTTTATGATGAAAAGAAGTGGACGACTAATTTTACCCATGATGGAGCCATTATTAAAACGGATGGCTGGTATTATGTGTTTTCTACCGATTATATGGTCGGCGCACCGCCTACACCGGGGATCCAAATCAGAAAATCAAAGGATTTGATTCATTGGAATTTTGTTGGCCGTGTCTTTGAACAAGTTTCGCAAGAGGCGTGGGACTGGACGCATGGAACAACATTTTGGGCGCCAAACGTCATTCAAATGAATGGAAAATACTATCTATATTATTCTGTTTCTGAGGTAGGGAAAAGGAATTCTTATATTGGTCTAGCGACGAGCGACAAAATTGAAGGTCCTTGGAAGGATCAAGGAGCAGTCTTTAAATCGAAAGAAGACGACGGAAATACCGTTAATGCGATCGACCCAGACATAACCATTGATAAAAGTGGCCAGCCGTGGATGGTGTATGGATCCTATTTTGGCGGGATCTTTATTACAAAGGTCGATAAAAATACCGGTAAATTAGTAAATCCTAATGATCAAGGAACCTTGCTTGCCCAAAGGAAGGATATGAATGCTGGAATTGAAGGTCCAGAAATAATCTATAACAAAAAAACGGGTTACTATTATTTAACTGTTTCTTATGATTGGTTAGAAGATACGTATAATGTGAGGGTTGCCCGCTCTAAAAATATCACAGGGCCATTTTTAGACTATAACCATAAGGACATGATTGACCCAAGCGACGACTCCTTTAATACCGGAAATAAAATCGTAGCAGCTTATTCTTTCGGAAAAGATCCGGGCTGGCTGGGAACAGGACATAATGGATTACTTCAAGATGGAGAAAACTATTATCTCATTCACAATGCTAGAGCCGGAGAGGATAAGTACTGGTCGCATCTGCATGTAAGAAAAATGGTCTGGACCGATGATGGCTGGCCGGTCGTGTCTCCTGAACGATATGCAGGCGAAACGGAGCAAAGGGTGATCGAGTCCAATTTAATTGGAGAATGGCAGCAGATCGTTTTGAATCGCTTTGATGATGCTATGGAAGGTTCGACAAAGTTCCAATTACTCGCTAATGGAGAAATTAAGAATGGCAAAAGGAAAAGCCATTGGAAATTGACAGGAAAGAACACATTACAGTTGTCCATATATGATCCCGGGGTTGCGCCTAAAGACTATTGGAATTTTACTGTAAAGGTGATTCCGGCCTGGGATTGGGAGAACTGGAGGGGTACATTGGTTTTTACAGGAATGAATCAGGAAGGTACCGTTATTTGGGGAAAGAAAATAATAAATAAATAGTCTAAACTATTAAATTAATATAAAAAGGCATTGAAAAAAAATTCATAGATGGTAAAATTTAAATTGAGTTATACGTACAAGTTTTGATGATTAAATGAGTTGTAAGGATAACTAATGATGTTATCAAGGTTGCAATACTAATGCTTGAAATGAACTAGATAATTTCTATCAACCAAATTAAAGAAGTTTCTATAAAATAGGGGGAAATTACATGTGTTGTGATGTGGAAAATGCCATTCAAAGTGGCAAGACAGTACTTGGTATTGAACTTGGTTCAACCCGAATTAAAGCAGTTCTCATTGGAGAAGATAATGCACCAATCGCATCTGGCAGCCATGACTGGGAAAACAGCTATGAGAACAATATATGGACTTATAGCATAGAGGATATTTGGAAGGGTGTACAAGACAGCTATCAAAAAATGGCTAAGGATGTGAAACAGCAATACGGAGTTACGATACAAACAGTAGGAGCAATTGGTTTTAGTGCGATGATGCATGGCTATATGACCTTCGATAAAGATGGAGAGCTTCTGGTACCCTTTCGAACCTGGCGTAACAATATTACCGAACAGGCTTCGAAAATACTGACAGAACTTTTTAACTACAACATTCCACAAAGATGGAGTATTGCTCATCTATATCAAGCTATCTTGAAGAAGGAAAGACATATTACTGACATTAGCTTTCAGACAACTCTAGCTGGTTATATTCATTGGAAACTAACAGGACAAAAGGTTTTGGGAGTTGGTGAAGCATCCGGTGTATTTCCAATTGACTTGAATACGAAGAACTATAATCAAACCATGATCAAACAATTCAATGAATTGATTGCACCTCATAATCTGCCTTGGAAACTTGAAGATATTCTGCCGAAGGTATTGGTAGCGGGTGAAAACGCTGGTGTACTTACAGAAGAAGGAGCGAAGCTTCTGGATGTTACCGGAGAGCTAAAGGCTGGTATTCCACTTTGTCCGCCGGAAGGTGATGCAGGAACCGGTATGGTCGCAACAAACAGCGTAGCGAAACGTACAGGTAATGTCTCAGCCGGAACTTCTGTTTTTGCAATGGTTGTACTGGAAAAAGAACTGTCCAAAGTTTATACCGAGATCGACCTTGTTACCACACCTACTGGTAACCTGGTAGCGATGGCTCATTCCAACAATTGTTCCTCAGACCTGAATGCATGGGTCGGATTGTTTGACGAATTTTCAAAAGCAATGGGTATGGATGTTGACATGAATAGATTGTATGGAACTCTATATAATTTGGCCCTTCAAGGGGACCCGGATTGCGGCGGCTTACTTGCATATGGTTATCTTTCCGGTGAACACATTACCCACTTTGAAGAAGGTCGTCCACTGTTTGTCCGTTCTTCTGAAAGCAATTTCAACCTGGCTAATTTTATGCGTGTACATTTATATACAGCATTGGGCGCGCTGAAAATGGGAATGGATATTCTGCTTAAACAAGAAGAAGTGAGACTAGATGTGATCCTAGGTCATGGCGGCTTGTTTAAGACGAAAGGTGTTGGACAAAGCATCATGGCAGCTGCTCTCAATGTTCCTGTTTCTGTTATGGAAACTGCAGGAGAGGGCGGAGCATGGGGGATCGCCCTGCTTGCATCTTATATGATCAAAAAATCCAATAATGAAACATTGGAAGAGTATTTAAGCCACAATGTATTTGCAGAAAGAACTGGTACGACTGTGTCTCCAGTTCCAAAGGATGTTGAGGGATTTGAGCAGTTTATGAAGCGTTATACCAATGGACTTGCAATTGAAAGCGCAGCAATAACCAATCTAAAGTAAATATAAAAAACGTAAATTAATTATAAAAATACCATTGAAAAAAAACAGATAAATGGTAAAATTTAATCAAGGTTATACGTACAAGTTAAAGTTGTTCGCATAACTTATCGGAATTAATGATAAGGTTGTCACCTTATCAAATATCTTGTACGTATAATAAATTTATTTTTATAGAATGTCTGAATTAGAGCTATTAATCATTTTTAGATTAATAAAAATTTTATTAGATTTGTAAACGTATTCTTTTTTGAGGGTAAGGAGGAAGAAACCGTATGTTAGAACGTTTGAAAAAAGAGGTTCTGGAAGCTAACTTAGCGCTTCCAGAACATGGATTGGTTACGTTTACTTGGGGAAATGTGAGCGGAATTGACCGTGAATCAGGCCTGGTTGTGATTAAACCAAGTGGTGTACCGTACGATGAACTGCAAATCGATGATCTTGTTGTATTAGATTTAGATGGAAACATCGTGGAAGGGAGCTTAAGACCTTCTTCCGATACACCAACACATCTTGCATTGTATCGGGCATTCCCGCAAATTGGTGGAATTGTTCATACTCACTCCCCAGGAGCAACAAGCTGGGCGCAGGCAGGACGCCCGATTCCGGCACTTGGTACGACACATGCTGATTATTTTTACGGAGAAATTCCTTGTACACGTACCCTTTCCCAAGGGGAAATTGATCGTGGATATGAGCTTGAAACAGGCAATGTGATCATTGAAACCTTTGAAAAAGAAGGACTTGACCCTGTTGCAATGCCTGGAATTTTATTATCAGGTCATGCTCCATTTAGCTGGGGAAAAAATGCCAACCAAGCCGTGCACAATGCGGTTGTTTTAGAAGAAGTGGCCAAAATGGCGTTAAACACATTTACGCTTAACCCGCAAATTAAGCCGATCGACCAATTCTTGCTTGATAAACATTATCTTCGTAAACATGGTGCTAACGCTTATTACGGACAGAAGTAGTCTAATAGAATACTAAATGCCGAAATCCCAGATAACTTGTACGGATGACTGGCTGCAGAGCACAAATTTAATAAATTACTATAACCATATCTATCCTTAGGAGGAATTACAGTGTTAACTACAAAAGCCTATGAATTCTGGTTTGTTACAGGAAGTCAATTATTATACGGAGAAGATGTACTTCGCCAAGTGGAAGAAAACTCAAAAACAATTGTAAATGGATTGGATTCGGCTGTACCTTATAAATTAATTTTTAAATCAGTCGTAAAGGATTCGGATTCTATCCGCAAATTGATCCTCGAAGCAAATGCGGATGAAAATTGTGCGGGTATCATTACTTGGATGCACACATTCTCACCATCAAAAATGTGGATTGCAGGCCTTTCTTCTCTTCAAAAGCCTTATCTACATTTAGCTACACAATTTAACCGTGATATCCCTTGGGATTCAATCGATATGGATTTCATGAACTTAAACCAAGCAGCCCACGGTGACCGTGAGCATGGTTTCATCGCAGCACGTATGAAAGTAAAGCGTAAAGTTATTGTTGGTCATTGGGAAAACCAAGAAGTAAGAGAGCGTGTTGGCAGCTGGATGAGAACAGCAGCAGCGTTTGAGGAGAGCAAAAACCTTAAAGTTGCAAGATTTGGTGACAATATGCGCGAAGTAGCGGTAACAGAGGGGGATAAGGTAGAAGCGCAAATCAAATTTGGCTGGACAGTAAACGGTTACGGAGTGGGTGACCTCGTTCAACGAATGAATGATGTAACCGAACAAGAAATTGACCAGTTAATGGCTGAATACGAGGAGCATTATGATATTACTCCAGAAGGACTTACAGATGGTCCAGTTCGTGATTCCATCCGTTATCAGGCTAGAATTGAACTTGGTATGAAAGCATTCTTAACAGAAGGCGGTTATACTGCATTCACAACTACTTTTGAAGATTTACATGGCATCCGTCAGCTTCCTGGTTTAGCAGTACAGCGTTTAATGGAACAAGGCTATGGTTTTGCTGGTGAAGGTGACTGGAAAACAGCAGCGCTTGTTAGATTGATGAAAATTATTGCAGGTAATGAAGGAACTTCTTTCATGGAAGATTATACGTATCATTTTGAGCCAGGGAATGAAATGGTTCTTGGTTCTCACATGCTTGAAGTTTGCCCAACCATCGCTGCCACTCGTCCAAAAATAGAGGTTCATCCACTTGGAATCGGCGGTAAAGAAGACCCTGCCCGAATTGTATTTGATGGAAAAGGCGGCTGCTCTGCATTGAACGCAACCATCGTTGACCTTGGGCATCGTTTCCGTCTACTTGTAAATGAAGTAGATGCGGTTAAGTTAGAAAAGGATATGCCAAAGCTTCCTGTTGCACGCGTATTATGGAAGACTCAGCCATCTTTAAGTCAAGCAGTTGAAAATTGGATCCAGGCTGGCGGGGCGCACCATACAGGCTTCTCATATAAGGTAACAACTGAACAGCTTAGAGACTTTGCTGAACTAGCTGGAATTGAGTTCCTAGTAATTAACAATGACACAAACACTCATGCATTCAATAACGAAATCCGCTGGAACGACGTTATCTTTCGTTAATTAAAACGGTTTAAAACTACTTAATAAAAAAATCAGGGCTATTAGAAAAATAATAGTCCTGATGGTCACTTGAGACCATTATTTTTATTGTTATAAAGGGGAGAGACTACGGGGCAGGTGAGACCCCACAGGCGCAATAGCGCCGAGGAGGCTCACCGGCACGCCCGCGGAAAGCGAGCTTCTTTCGCTGCAATCAACAACCAAATTAAACAGAACCAAATTCTAATAACTCAAAATGGAGGCGTTTTTGGTGGCTAATAATGTAATTATCAACGCAGATATCCAAAAAGGAAAAATCAATAAAAATATCTATGGTCATTTCGCAGAGCACCTTGGAAGATGTATTTATGAAGGAATTTGGGTTGGTGAGGATTCTTCCATCCCAAATACAAAAGGAATTCGGAATGACGTTCTAGCAGCATTAAAAAACATCAAAGTTCCAGTCCTTCGCTGGCCAGGCGGCTGTTTTGCCGATGAATATCACTGGAAAGATGGTATTGGCCCTAAGGAAAACCGCAAACGAATGGTTAATACTCACTGGGGCGGTGTCGTAGAAAACAACCATTTTGGTACACACGAATTTATGCTTTTATGTGAATTACTAGAGTGTGAGCCATATATTTGCGGAAACGTTGGAAGCGGAACGGTTCAAGAAATGTCAGAGTGGGTTGAATACATGACCTTTGAAGGCGAATCACCAATGGCCAACTGGCGCCGTGAAAATGGCCGTGAAGAGCCATGGAAATTAAAGTATTTTGGTGTTGGTAACGAAAACTGGGGCTGCGGCGGAAACATGCGTCCTGAATATTATGCTGATCTTTACCGCAGATACCAAACCTATGTAAGAAACTATGGAAATAACAAAGTTTATAAAATTGCCGGCGGAGCGAATGTCGATGACTATAACTGGACAGAAGTGTTAATGAAAAATGCCCACTGGTTAATGGATGGCTTAAGCCTTCACTATTACACCATTCCAGGAGACTTCTGGTTAGGAAAAGGATCTGCTGTTGATTTCCCTGAAGACGAGTGGTTTATTACCATGAAAAAAGCTCTTCATATGGATGAGTTAATTACTAAACACAGTACGATTATGGATAAGTACGATCCACAAAAACGCATTGGCATGATCATTGATGAGTGGGGTACATGGTTTGACGTTGAGCCAGGTACAAACCCTGGATTTTTATACCAGCAAAATACGATTCGTGATGCATTAGTGGCAGGATTACACTTCAACATCTTCCACAACCACGCAGATCGTGTTCAAATGACAAATATTGCTCAAACGGTTAACGTATTACAAGCCATGATTCTGACTGAAGGCGAGAGGATGATCCTTACTCCAACGTATCATGTATTTGATATGTACAAGGTTCACCAGGATGCAGAAGTTTTAGCTGTTGATTCTTCATTTGGATCTTATGAGTATAATGGTGAAACATTGCCGCAGGTAACAGTATCTGCATCGAAAAATGCAGAAGGCAAAATCCATGTAAGCTTATGTAATATCGATCACCAAAACGGGGCTGAATTAGATTTAGACCTACGTGGTATTAATGCAGCGAATACAAAGGTGTCAGGCACCATTATCACTGCAGACACGATGAATGCTCATAACACATTTGAACAGCCGGATGTAGTTAAACCAGTTGAATTCACAGGTGTAGCTATTGAGAATAATAAATTGGCCATCAAGCTTCCAGCAATGTCTGTTGTGACATTAGTTATTGAATAGGCTCTTGATTGGAGCGAAGCCGCCTGGAGCGGTAATCAACAGACCAAAACTAACAAAGATATTGAATAAAAGAAGAAGGCGGGGAATGACAGTGAATCAGAAAAGTCTGTGCAAGGGCTGCGTGGAAAGTGTAATCGTAACGGAAGAGATCATTCAAGAATTAGTCAAAGAAGCCGAAGAGAACCCAACTGTTATTGTTTCTGACGAGGTCTATCTAGCAAGATTAAAGACTTGTGAGAGCTGTCCTTCCCTGCAATATGGTACCACTTGTGCACATAGCGGATGTATCGTCCGCTACCGGGCCAAGTTTAAAAACAAAAACTGTCCTTTCGCAGGTAAACCAAAATGGGATAAAGTCAGTTAACTAGTATTTATAGTAGTTTTCTCGTTGATAAGACTATTAAGAAGGCAGGGGAGGAAGAATGAACATGTCCAACCAAAAGGCAAAAATGATTTTAGAAAAGGATTTTAAAGTATCTGAGATCGATAATCGTATTTACGGTTCTTTTATCGAACATTTAGGACGTGCCGTTTATGGCGGTATTTATGAACCAGGTCATCCTCAAGCAGATGAAAATGGCTTCCGTCAAGATGTGATTGAAATGGTAAAAGAACTGCAAGTACCGCTTGTTCGTTATCCAGGCGGAAACTTTGTATCCGGATACAATTGGGAAGATGGCGTGGGACCAGTTGAAAGCCGCCCGCGTCGGTTAGAATTAGCCTGGCGTACAACAGAAACAAACGAAATGGGTACGAATGAGTTCATGAAATGGGCCCAGCTTGTAAACGCGGATGTAAACATGGCTGTTAACCTTGGAACACGCGGTATTGATGCTGCTCGTAATTTAGTCGAGTATTGTAACCATCCTGGCGGCTCTTACTATAGTGATTTACGAATTTCCCATGGAGTAAAAGATCCTTATAACATTAAGACTTGGTGTTTAGGGAACGAAATGGATGGTCCTTGGCAGATTGGTCACAAGACTGCTGCTGAATATGGCCGTCTTGCCCAAGAAGCGGCAAAGGTTATGAAGTGGGTGGACCCTTCAATCGAATTAGTTGCCTGTGGAAGCTCAAACAGAAATATGCCTACATTTGCAGATTGGGAAGCAACTGTTCTTGATCATACCTATGATCATGTTGAGTTTATTTCTCTGCACCAATATTATGGCAACCGTGACAATGACATTTCAAACTATTTAGCCCTTTCCTTAGAAATGGATGATTTTATTAAATCTGTCATTTCTATTGCTGACTACATTAAAGCGAAAAAACGCGGCAAAAAGAATATTAATCTATCTTTTGACGAGTGGAACGTTTGGTATCACAGCAATGAGCAGGATAAAAGAATTGAACCATGGAGCATTGCACCACCACAATTAGAAGATACTTATAACTTTGAAGATGCTCTATTAGTAGGCTGTATGCTGATTACATTGCTAAAGCATGCGGACCGTGTGAAAATTGCCTGCCTTGCACAATTGGTAAACGTTATTGCGCCAATTATGACTGAAGATAACGGACCTGCATGGAAGCAAACGATTTTCTATCCATACATGCATACATCTGTATTTGGCCGTGGAGTTTCGCTAAATCCTATCATTTCAAGTCCTAAATATGATAGCAAGGATTTTACGGATGTTCCATATTTAGAGTCAACAGCTGTCTACAATGAAGAGGAAGAAACATTAACCATCTTTGCAGTAAACCGTCACCTTCAAGAAGGCTTAGACCTAGAAGTGGATATCCGTAATTTTGAAGGCTACGAAGTAGTCGAGCATATTGTCCTAGAAAATGACGATATTAAGCAAACGAATTCAGCTAAGGGAACCCCTGTAGCTCCTCATTCAAATGGAAATGCTAAGACCGAGAATGGCGGCGTAACGGCTATTCTTCCGAAGCTTTCTTGGAATGTAATCCGTTTAGCGAAACGTAAGTAATTCTCTTTATATTCCATATCTTTTTAGTCAACTAGACTAAGAGGATATGGACTATTTTTTATTTGAATGATATGCGCTTAAGCGATAACACAGGAATGAAAGGCAGGATTAATATGAAGGTTATCCAAGAAAAGTTTGGTGAATTAAACAATCAAACGATTAATTCTTATAAACTCGTTAACGACCATGGTATGGAGCTTACTTGTATTAATTATGGCTGTATTATTACGAAAATAACCACGCCTGACAAAGACGGAAACTATGAAAATATTGTCTTGGGATATGATAGTTTAGAAGAATATGTGAAGGGAAGTTATTTCTTCGGTACAGTTGTCGGACGTGTAGCAGGCCGCATAAAGGGCGGAACGTTCGAACTTGATGGAAAAACCTATACCCTCGCAAAAAATGAAAACAACAACCATCTCCATGGGGGGAATAAAGGGTTCGATAAAGTGATTTGGAATGCTTCTATAATAGAGAATGACGAAGAAGTAAGTGTTCAATTGGCATACCTGAGCCCTGATGGTGAAGAGGGTTACCCAGGAAATGTAAATATAAAGGTAACTTATACACTCAATAATCAGAATGAACTAACCATCCACTATTCAGGAATTTCGGATGAAAAGACATTATTAAATATGACCAATCATTCCTATTTTAACCTAAGTGGAAATATTAAAAGGGATATTCTCAATCATTCACTATCGATTAAAAGTGATAAGTTCCTAGAATTAAATGATGAATTGCTTCCAACCGGAGAACTGCTGGATGTTTTTGGGACGCCGTTTGATTTTACTAGTGAACGATTGATTCAATCGGGGGTTGAATCCAATCATCCGCAAAATCAATTAGCAGGCCAAGGATATGATCATCCCTTTTTACTATCATCCAATTATGACCAAGAAATTGTTCTTACAGATTCTGAGAGCGGACGTACATTGACCATTGAAACCGATGAGACAGGAGTCGTTGTCTACTCTGGAAACCAAATGAAATCAGAAGGTGAGATTTACGGTGTTCCGTCCCGTAAATACCTTGGCATTTGTTTAGAAACGCAAGGGTTGCCAGATGCTATCCACCACCCTAACTTTCCTTCCTGGGTCTTAGAAAAGGACCAAGAGTATACATCTGTGACAAAGTATAAATTCGGAGTTGCAGCTAAATAAATAGGTTTGGATAGTTGAAGGAGCAGGAGGAACGTTAATGGAAAAAATAATAACTGAAATTATGAGTCTAGCCAATAGTTGTGACTGCGGCAATCATCATAATCAGATTCCGATTGAAACCATTTTAGTAGGAAACGATGTATTAGGAGAAGCAGCTGCTTATTTAGAAAGAAAAGCTTTTAAAAAGGCAGTCATAATTGCTGACGAGCAGACTTTCCGTGCTGCTGGAAAAGAATTAACCACACATTTATCAACAACAAAGGTTGTCTATTCTACCTGTATACTGCAGCCTGATGATAATAATGATGTAGTGGCAGACGAAAAGTCTTTAGTGCAAGCATTGTTAGGTACTACTCAAGATACTGATGTCATTATAGCTGTAGGTTCTGGTACCATTCATGATATTGCCCGCTTTACAGGTACTAAAATGAAAATTCCGTTCATTTCTGTTCCTACTGCTCCTTCTGTTGATGGATTTACATCTATGGGTGCACCATTAATTGTGAGGGGAATGAAGAAAACCTTTCAAATGATGGCACCTATTTCCGTATTTGCTGATTTAAGCATACTACGGAAGGCACCAAAGAAAATGATCGCGGCAGGATTTGGGGATATGTTAGCCAAATATACATCCCTTGCGGATTGGAAATTTGGGCATCTTACTTATGGTGAACCATATTGTCCCCTTGTTGCAAACATTACGAGGGAGGCTCTTCATTTATGTGTTGAAAAAGCGGATAAAATTGCCGCCGCTGATGAAGAAGGTATCCGCATTTTAATTGAAGCCCTTATTCAATCTGGATTAGCGATGTTACTATTTGGCCAATCTCATCCAGCTTCAGGAGGGGAGCATCACCTCTCACACTATTGGGAGATGGAATTCTTAAGACAAAACCGCCCGCAAGTCCTTCACGGGGCCAAGGTGGGGGTGGCTGTTGCGCTCCTAGCAGATGTATATGAAAGGGAATTTATCCCAGCCATCTCTGTACAGAGAAAATTAGATGATACGATAAAAACAGTTGAAGACTATTGTATCGTTAGAAATATTAAAGAAAACATTGAAGAAATTAAAGCGGTATACACGGCTATTCCGATAGCTTCTCAACTGCGTGAACTTATCGAAAAAGTTGGAGGAGAAACACTGCCAAGCCAACTGGGGATTGATGGAAATCTCGTCATGGGAAGTTTAACCGAAGCCCACCATTTAAGAGATCGTTTTACAGCGTTAAAGTTTCTAAATGAGGTAATCAAAGTCAATCATCATGAAGAAGTGAGATAAATGAAAGAGACAGGTGATCAAATATGCCTAAGATTGAAACATTAAATAATCCCATTGTCGAGCAGCGTGCCGATCCATGGGTATATAAACATACAGATGGTTACTACTATTTCACAGCGTCTGTACCGGAATATGACCGGATTGAAGTTAGAAGGGCTGCAACCATACAAGGGTTGGGTGAAGCAGCACCTGTCGTTGCCTGGAGAAAACATGAAGAAGGCCCAATGAGCGCAAACATTTGGGCACCTGAGATTCATTACATTGACGGAAAATGGTACATCTATTATGCAGCCGCAAGGGTAGATGAGATTTTTGACCATCGTATGTATGTGATCGAAACTGATACCGAGAACCCTCTTGAAGGTACATGGGTAGAAAAAGGTCAAGTAAAAACAGATTGGGGGTCTTTCTCACTTGATGCCACTACTTTTGAGCATAAGGGGCAAAGGTATTATGTTTGGGCACAAAGAGATCCTGAAATTGTTGGCAACTCCAATCTTTACATTGCAAAAATGGTCAATCCTTGGACGATTGAAGGACCTCAAGTGATGATCACAAAGCCCGAGTATGATTGGGAAACCATTGGTTTCTTAGTAAACGAAGGTGCGGCAGTCTTAAAGAGAAACGGAAAGATCTTCATTTCCTATTCGGCAAGTGCCACGGATTACAATTATTGCATGGGGCTCCTTTCAGCAGATGAAGATAGCGATTTATTAAACCCTGCATCGTGGAAAAAAACAGAAACACCTGTATTTCAAACAAATGTAGAAAACAGTCAATACGGACCGGGGCATAACAGTTTCACAGTATCAGAAGACGGAAACCAAGATATTCTTATCTATCATGCTCGTAATTATCGCGATATTGAGGGCGACCCGTTATGGGATCCAAACCGTCATACTCGGGCTCAAGTGTTTACTTGGAATGAAGATGGAACACCAAATTTTGGTGTCCCAGTCGCCGATGCAAAATAATAATGAACAGCTGACATTATGTTTGGAAGGAAGATTATGATGGTAAAAGTAACAATTGAAGAGGCAAAAACAGCACAGGATTTGATTATCGAACAGAGAGCAGATCCATGGGTTTATAAACATTCGGATGGATATTATTACTTTACCGCCTCCGTTCCGGAATATGATCGTATCGAGGTTAGACGTTCAAAAACCATCCTGGGTATAGCTGATGCAGAACCTGTTACCGCTTGGAAAAAGCATGAAACAGGACCAATGAGTGCTCTGATTTGGGCTCCAGAAATTCACTATATTAATGGCAGTTGGTACATTTATTATGCTGCTGCACCCTCAAAGGAAATAATCGATGGACTTTTTCAACATCGCATGTTTGTGATTGAAAACAAATCTCCAAATCCGTTAGAAGGTACATGGGAAGAAAAGGGACAAATTAAAACAGATTGGGAATCATTTGCATTAGATGCAACAACATTCGAGCATAAAGGACAGCAATATCTTGTCTGGGCTCAAAAGGATCCTAACATCCGCGGTAATTCTAATCTATATATTGCTCCATTAGAAAACCCTTGGACGATTAAAGGGCCGCAAGTGATGATTGCTAAACCGGAATATGATTGGGAAACGATTGGATTCTGGGTAAATGAAGGGCCAGCTGTACTTAAGAGAAATGGGAAGCTCTTTATTTCCTATTCCGGAAGTGCAACGGATGAGAATTATTGCATGGGCCTTTTGACTGCGGAAGAATCAAGTGATGTGATGGACCCAAATTCATGGAGCAAATCGGAAGTACCGGTATTTAAAACCAATTATGAAGCAGGCCAATACGGTCCTGGACATAACAGTTTCACAGTTTCTGAAGATGGCAGCAAGGATATTCTTGTCTATCATGTAAGAAACTATACAGAAATCGTTGGAGATCCACTATATGATCCAAACCGCCACACTTGCGCGAAAGAGTTTACTTGGAATCCGGACGGTACTCCAAACCTAGGTTTTCCTAGTTAGATCTAATAATAATTAGCAGAATAGGTTCATATCTTTTCTTGATATGAATCTTTTTCTGTAAATAAAGCGAACGTAATGAAGAGGCCGGCTGGTCTTCGCTTAGAGCTTTGATGTGAAATTTTATAAGGTGGACAGGAAAATGGCAACTTCAATTGATCAAAGAAACATGAGCTTAAGAACTATCACATGGCCTATTTTCATAGAGTTATTCTTGCAAACGATCATGGGCAGTACCGACACCATTATGCTCTCGCATATTTCTGATCACGTGGTAGCAGCTGTTGGTGTTGCCAATCAGCTTGTCTTTTTTACGATACTAATCTTCAGTTTTACTGCAACAGGAACGGCGGTTCTAGTTTCACAATATTTAGGTGCGGGAATGAGAAAAGACGCAAAGCAGGCATCAGCTATATCCATATCTATTAATCTAGTCATCGGATTAGTAGTTAGTTTGTTAATGGTCATATTTAAGGGGCCGCTTTTAGCAATGTTCCATCTTAAACCGGATATTGCCGAAATAGGTTATGAATATTTATCTATTGTGGGCGGGACCCTGTTTTTGCAAGCTGTCCTCGTTACTGTTTCTTCTATCTTAAGAGCACACGGCTTTACAAGAGAGGCCATGTTTGTCTCTGTGATGATGAATGTGATTCACTTAGCGGGCAATAGTATTGTTATTTTTGGATTATTTGGATTCCCGGTGCTGGGAGTTAAGGGTGTTGCTATTTCAACTGCATTAAGCCGGGCTGCTGCTTTACTTATAGCATTTATCCTTATGTATAAAAGGCTTCCAATAGCTATAAAAAAAGAAGATTATTTTAACTTCCAACTATCGCAAATTAAAAAAATCTTAAAAATTGGCATACCGGCTGCCAGTGAACAAATTAGCTATAATACGAGCCAGATGGCGATGACTGCTATTACCGCGATTATTGGAGCGGCCGCTCTTTCCACTCGAGTGTATACCTGGAATATCATGTCGTTCATCATGTTATTTGGTTTAGCGATGGGGCAGGGAACGCAAATTCTCATTGGATATCGAGTAGGAGCAGGAGATTTTGAAGGTGCCTATCGTCAATTACTGAAAAGTTTAAAATATAGCTTTGTTATTACGATTTTTATCTCGATTTTAGTTGTTATTTTTAGAGAAGATATTATGCGTATCTTTACGAATGATAAAGAAATTATCCATACGGGTGGTAAGTTATTGCTATTGTGTTTGATACTCGAACCGGGCCGGACCTTTAACATCTTGGTCGTCAACTCACTCCGGGCAACCGGTGATGCCGCTTTTTCAGTAAAAATAGGCTTGCTATCCATGTGGGGGATTGCTGTACCGATTTCTTATTTTTTAGGGATTCATCTGGGATTAGGCTTGGCTGGAATTTGGATTGCCTTTATCGTCGATGAATGGGAAAGAGGCATTGTCATGTATTTCAGATGGAGAAGCCGGGCATGGGAGAAAAAAGTATTGGTTGTTAATTCAAAAACGGCAACAGCCCGTTAATATCAATGAAAGTGAAGGGGATTTAAATAATGAAATATCGCAGACTTGGAAACAGCGGATTAAAGATCAGTGAAATTGGTTTGGGAAGCTGGTTAACCTATGGGAAGGCTGTCACTGACAATACGGCACATGACTGCATCCATAAAGCATATGAATTAGGGATTAATTTTTTTGATACAGCAAATGCCTATGAAGGCGGGAAGGCGGAGGAGGTCCTCGGCGAAGCGCTAAAGGTGTATCCAAGAAGCAGTTATGTTGTTGCTACGAAACTCTTCTTCCCGATGGGGAATCGGCCAAATGAACGCGGTCTATCAAGGAAGCATATCGTTGAACAATGTGACGCTAGTCTCAAGCGGCTCGGCCTAGACTATATTGATTTGTACCAATGTCATCGCTTTGATCCAGAGGTACCAGTTGAGGAAACACTATATGCATTAGATGATCTAATTAGGCAAGGGAAAATATTATATGCGGGAGTCAGTGAATGGAGTGCCGACCAAATTGAAAATGCTGTGGGAATCGGTAAAGCCAATCACTTACGGCCGATTATTTCAAATCAGCCAATCTATAACATGTTTGAGAGATATATAGAAAAGGAAGTCCTGCCAGTTTGTACGGAAAAAGGTATTGGACAAATTGTCTTTTCACCGTTAGCCCAAGGGGTTTTAACAGGAAAGTATAAACCTAATACAGAAAAGCCTGAAGACAGCCGGGCCGCGAATGATTCGACTAACTGGGTGATTAATAGTTATTTCAGAAATGATGTTCTAGAATGTGTTCAGCAATTGAATGGTGTGGCTGAGGAGTTAGGCGTAACATTAAGCCAGCTGGCACTCGCTTGGATTCTTCGTCATCCTAGTATTAGTTCAGCTATTATTGGGGCCAGCCGTCCACAGCAAGTGGAGGAGAATGTAAAAGCGGTTGATTTAGTATTAACTCAGGATGTATTGGACGAGATCGAAAACATACTTGAAAAGATAAAAGATTTTGCTCCATTAAGGTAGATGACATTGTATTAAACTATTTTAATAGAAAAAAGGTGGAATCTATGGCAGCTATTTATAAAAGTGGAGAAGAATTAATGAATGAGGTAAGAAAGACAAAGATTTACGGAGAATCTGTTTCCTTTTGGAATTTAGGTCAAGCCGGTATCCTTTTAAAGGGAACAGAAGAGGATGGGCTCCTTTGTATCGATCCTTATTTAAGCAGAAGTATTGAAGAACGGGACCCGAAGACTGAATTTAAGAGAGCTTTTCCACCGGTTGTTGAACCGGGAATGCTTCGAGACTTAGATGGTGTTTTAGTTACACATGGACACGATGATCATTTAGATCTATTAAGCATTAAAGAGATTGCAAAAGGCTCTGACTCCATGTTTGCAATCCCAGCACCGCTCATCTCGTTAGTTCAAGAACATGTGGGAAAAAAATATATACACGCCGCTAAAGATGGTGAATCCTTTACAATTAAAGGATTTGAGATTACACCCATTCCTGCGGCTCATACGGAATACGAAACGGATTCGTTAGGAAATCATACATTTTTAGGGTATTTCATAGAGGTCAACGGAATTCGTCTATTTCACAGCGGGGATACAGTAGTGACACCTGAACTGATTGAAAAGGTAAAAGAATTTAAACCACATGTTGCTTTCTTGCCAATCAATGGCGGAGACTATTTCCGCACTTCACGAGGAATTATTGGAAACATGAGTTTCAGAGAAGCAGCCGACTTTTCGGCAGCTGTTGGGGTAGACCTGATTGTTCCGATTCATTACGATATGTTTCCGAATAATCGAGAGAATCCTGTTTATTTTGTGGATTACTTGTTTCATTGCTACCCTAACCAAAAATTCCACATGATGGTTCCAGGTGAAAGATTTATTTATCATAAATAATTTTCATAAAAGGGCATGCAGACATTTGCATGCTTTTTTTCACCAGGAAATTATAAAATTTTCGCTTGTGGATAATTGTTAATAAAAGGACTGTCGACGTCCAGCTCCAGCGCCTAGCCCCTCGATGGTCTACAGCCACTCAGGGAATGAAGGCAAAGAAAGCCTTCTTTCCCTGAGCGTCTTATGCTTGTCGGGGCTGTTCAAGGCGCTTGCGCTTTTGTTCTTAGATTAACTAAATAAATTTCGCGTCCTATATTGAAAATATAGGAAATTAGTAGTAATGTTATAATTGTTAATAGATTTATTAATGATTATTAAGGTGGAATTACTACATGAATTTAGATATATCAGAACAATCACTTCCTGTTTTTGAAGCGCTTGCAAGTAAGGTAAGAATGAAAATTATTCACCTTTTGGCGGAACACCCTCGAAATGTAAAGGAACTCGCGCAAAGCTTAGAACTCACCAGCGCCATCATGACCATGCATGTAAAGAAATTAGAGAAAGCGGGAATTATCCAGTCGGAATTAGTCTCTGGTAAAGGCGGATTACAAAAAAAGTGCTATCTTGTGACTGAAAAAATAGAAGTATTATTTCCTTCAAAGGAACGTGAACTAAAGAAATTTCATGAAACAGAAGTGTCAGTTGGTCACTATACTGATTTTTCCATCGAACCAACCTGTGGAATTGCAACCACTGACACGATTATTGGAGAATTTGATGATCCTAGGTATTTTCTCTATCCTGACCGAATGAGTGCCAAGATTTTGTGGTTTGGGAAAGGGTATGTGGAATATAAGCTGCCTAATTTCCTCCTGGGCAATCAAGACCCAAGCGAACTTGAAATATCTTTAGAGCTTTCATCTGAGGCACCATTTACGAACAGTAATTGGCCGTCGGATATCCATTTTTATCTAAATAATGTCGTATTGGGGAAATGGACTAGTCCCGGAGATTTCGGCGATAGCAGGGGGAAATTCACACCTGACTGGTGGCCGAGTGAAGTCAATCAATATGGATTGCTTAAACGGCTCCGTATAACATCAGACGGTACCTATATGGATGGGTTAAAGATATCAGATGTTAGTCTTGATGATGTTAGTATTCGTGAGAAGCAATGGACGTTTCGGATTGCTGTCCTTGAAGAGAGCCAAAATGTCGGCGGGGTTACTCTATTTGGAACAGGCTTTGGCAATTATGATCAAGATATTCTTTTCCGCCTCTATTACAATGATAGTGAATTAACCAAAGAAGAGACAGAAAAACTTTCATAAAAAAATCGTATGGATACTGGATATCCATACGATTTTTTTTGAAAAACTATTGAGCCAATTTTGTCACCTGTGCAGGAGTAAGGGCCCCATTATAAACCTTCAATTCATCCATTAAGCCTTTGAATGGGGTATCCCACCAGTTCACTCCTAGGCTGAAGCTGGCATTGTTTGTCGTAAAAATATTCGAGAAGTTTGTACCTGTAAACCTTTCAACACCGTTCACGTACACCTTAATCGTTCCGTTATCAACGGTAAATGCTAAATGTGTCCATTCACCGGTCTTAATCGTTAATCCTGAAGCAGCATCGTACCATTTGGCACTGCCAGACCATACCATCGTGTTCCCGCCAGCTGGACCATTTGGAACAAGGCTGACCCAGCTATTAGGGTCTGTTGCACCAAAGAAGGTGGTTGTATACATGGTTAATTGGTCAGGTTTTAACCAAAGTGATACAGAATATTGGTTGCTTGAGATTAATCCGTTTGGTAAGCGTATACCAGAGGCACCATTAAAGACGGCCGCTTCGCCGCTTTTACCAGTAGCGTAAGAAATAGTCCCGCCCGTATTATCAATCCGATTACCAGTAATGCTTCCTGGCCCAAATGTACCCGTTTTCTCATTCAGGTTATTTTCAAAGGAATATTGTGCTGCTAAGCCAGCCTCTTGATATGGCAGTACCTTAATCGTAAAGACTTTTTTGTCGGTTACCGCCCCTTTGGTAATCGTTGCCGTAAGTGTAGCTGTAACAGGTTCTGAACCTGCTTCTGGACGAGTAATAACCCCAGTATTCGTTACAACATTTGCATTTGTAGTTTCCCAAGAGATCGTTATGTGGCGAGTACCTTCTGTTGGAAGAGTTAAGTTTGAAATAACCTTTTCTGTATCACCAAGATCCAGGTCCTTAACCACTGCTGTTACAACTTCCTGATCCGTTTTTTCTGCTAGTCTACTTCCCCAAACAGAAATACCTTCGTTTGAAAGGGCAGTAAATGTCATCACATTACTCTTTGAAACAGGATCCCACTCTCTGACGAACACTCCGTTATAGGTATGCCCATCGATGGTTAATTCAGCTGAGGATTGGCTGGTTTTCTTCCATGTACCAGTTACATCACCAGTAATTGTACCATCCTCATTTAATCGAGTGTAAACAGATTTATTAATTGCTGCTGAATAATCTTTTCCTTGGTTTATAAATTGATAGTCGCCAATTAGGTCTTGTCTATTCACCTTGTCTAAAGTTTCACCTGTGTAGCGGTACGGCGCCACCACTGGCCAGCCGTCTTTATTCATAAACATCTGGTGAACACGAACTTCATGATACTCTCCTGATTGTGGGAAGCGGCTGTGGAAAACCAAGAACTGCTGCCCCGTTTTTGGATCTAAGTAAACAGAGTTGTGTCCTGGAGAAAGGTAACCAACACCGATTCCTGTTCCAGGGTCGCCAACTTTTCGTTCAAATAAGAAGTTCCCCATGATTTTATTTCCATAAGGGGTATTTGCGACATCACTTGGTAAAACGGCATTTTGTCCGGAGGCATCTACATAAGGGCCATCTGGGCTCTTAGAACGGAACTGTCTCATGTTATAGCCGCCGTCAGCCCCTAACCAGCCATATGTTACGTATAAATAATAGTAGTCAGTGTTCTTATCATAAATAACATAAGGGCCTTCACCGGATTTATAATATCCGCCGGAAATTTTTGTGCCAAAATAACGGTCAACTAGACGGCCGTCAGCGGTTTTTCCATCCTTGCCAGGATAAATGGCCTTACCTGTCTTTTCATCAATCTGCAGAACATAAATTCCACCAGACCAAGATCCATAAGTCATCCATAGTTTTCCATCCTTATCATAAAACACGGTGGAGTCAATGGCATTTGGGAAATTGTAATTATTGAAAGATCCATTTGTATTAAACCAATCATCGCTTGGACCTTCTAATGTACCGTTATCGACAAGCTGCTTAATATTTGTATTGGTCCACTTCTTATTCACATTACTGTTGGCATCTTTCGCATCATTCTTTGTAAAACCAGAATAGACGATGGTGTCAACGTACTTGTAAGGCCCTTCAATATTTTGCGATACGGCAAAACCAATCGCAGAACGGATATAAGTAGAGGAGGCGCTATAATAAATCATATAGGCTCCTTTGGAACCGTCTTTATTTACATAGTCTTTGTTGTAGAAAACATCCGGGGCCCAAACCGCAAAGCCACCTTTACTGTCAGAATCGTTTTCACCGGCCCATTTAAAAGAACCAGCAAGATTCTTTGATAAATCACCATATATCGCATTATTAGGTGTTGTATACCCATTCGTAAAGGTTTGCCAATGAATCAAATCAGTTGATTTGGCTGCCTCAATGTGGGAGCCGAACACATAAAAAGTATCACCATCTTTTACAATGGAAGGGTCATGTACAGATACATTTTGAAAATTTGGATCTTCACCTGGATAGTCAAGGTTTGGTTTATTGCTGTTTTCACTTGGCTGAGCAGTAGATTGTGCAGCTGTTTTCCCAAATACTGAAATTGGGATGATTAATAAAAGTGTTATGAACATAAAGGCGAATTTTTGAAGCATGTGTTTATTCATTAAAATTTCTCCTTTCTATATGTACAATAAAAGAAAATCGGTCCCCAATTGTTTCTGGAAATCACCACCATTTAGTAGATTGATAACATTTTTAACCGCTTACAAATATCACTAATATTAATATAACTATTAATTAATTAATAGTAATATAAAATAATTAATTCCTCATGGGTCTTTTCTCTTATTTTGAAAAAATTGAAAGTAAAATCTAATTGGAATAAGGAGGAAAATTTTTGTTGTAAGATGTAGAAATTTTTAAGTAGATTAGTCATAACCTCTTCTTATTAGTTAGTTAATTTGTTAATATTATTATTAAGTATATAATTAATATATTAATGATTTAGAGGAAGGGGAATAACTACTTATGGCTAAGGCAGAACAGTTTGGCGGGGTTAATTTTTACGATATTGATTGGAACTTGAAAGGGGATTTATGGGCACATGATCCGGTCATTGCAAAGGAAGATTCCCATTGGTATGTATTCCATACAGGAAGCGGTATTCAAATAAAATCCTCTGAAGATGGCGCGAAATGGAAACAAGTGGGGCCTATTTTTACTTCTCTACCGGAGTGGACAAAAGAGTATGTACCAGAAAAAGACGAAGATAGTATTTGGGCGCCGGATATTTATTTTCATAATGGTGTCTATTATATTTATTACTCGGTATCTACCTTTGGAAAAAATACTTCAGCCATTGGTTTGGTAACCAATACAACCCTTAATCCTGAAGATCCTGATTACGAGTGGAAGGATAAGGGACATGTGATTCATTCGACTGAATCAGATGACTATAATGCCATAGACGCTAATTTAATTTTCGATGAGGATGGAAAGCCGTGGTTGAACTTTGGTTCCTTTTGGTCCGGGATTAAGCTGATCAAGTTAGACCCCGAAACCATGAAGCCTGCCGAAAATGCCGAGTTACTGTCCATTTCTAGCAGAATGGAACAGCCTAATACGATTGAAGCTCCGTTTATTGTCTATAAAGATGGTTATTATTATCAATTTGTATCATTTGATTTCTGCTGCCGCGGAATCGAGAGTACTTACAAAATTGTGGTTGGCAGGTCAAATGATATTACAGGACCATATTTCGATAAGGATGGAGTATCGATGATGGAAGGTGGCGGTACATTAATCGACGCTGGTGATGAGCGCTGGATTGGTCCTGGTCATTGTGCCGTTTACTTTTCCGGAAATTCCAGTCTTCTTGTGAACCATGCCTATGATGCCTTGAAAAAGGGCAAACCAACTTTACATATTAGACCTCTCTATTGGGGCGAAGATGGGTGGCCGCATATATAGTAATAAAGAAAAACCATATCTTGCCTAGGTAAGATATGGTTTTTCTTTACGTTAACAATCGAAAAAGAAACGGCAACTTTTGAATTTTAAAAATATTGATTTCATATGAAAGATATTGGTGTGTTAATCTTATAGGTACGTCATCAAAACCCCTACTTTGGTTAACTACTTAAATAGGAGGGATGATAGCTAAATAAAAGCTCAAAGTCTTGAAAACGCAAACAAAACATTACATAGTTACTAATTTATCGCTTTTAACAAGTCCGGTTGAATTCCGTAACACTAGTTCAGGTTCGTACACAATGGAATGCTCATATTCATTAATATTTTGATTTTCCACGGCTGAGACTATCCATTTAGCAGCTTGTATCCCTAACTCTATCTTAGGATGTGTAACACTAGTAAGCTTTGTTTCAGTTGCTTCAGCTAAAAAAGAATCATCAAACCCTACAATAGAAATGTCCTCAGGTACTTTTAGGTTTAACTCTCTTAAACAATTTAACACTGAGATTGCGACTTGATCATTATAACAGATGATTCCAGTAGGCATTGTTTCAGGGGTTGCTAATAGTCTTTTTACTTTATCTAATAACAAATTTTTTTGCTCTTCTGTTGTAAAATTTATCATAAGCTCTGGTGATAATGTAAGGTTGTTTTCTCTATGAGCCTTAATAAACCCCTGCATACGATAAACACCTTGCAGGTCATCTGCCTTAAAAATACCCATAATTTTTTGATGGCCAAGATTAATTAAGTGTTCAGCAGCTAAGAATCCGCCCTTTTGATCGTTTACAATAATATGTGGCGGCATCAATTGAGGATAGAATTGGTTAATCATTAAGTATGGTATTTTACTTTGTTCAAACTCAAAGAAAAAATTAATATTGGGGTTGTAGCTACTGCTTTTTGTAGGCTCAATAATAAGTCCGTCGATATTTCTATTAAGCATACTTTGGAGACATTGCTTTTCTTTCTCGATATCATTATCCGTACAAGCAAAGGTTAATGAATACCCTTGTTCTGTTAAATACGATTCAATTCCTTTTATAATGGAGGGGAAAATATAATCAGAAATATATGTAGTAATAACACCAATGTTTTTAGTATTAGTATTTTGGCTTGTGTTTTCGGGGAGTTTATTCTGTATTTTTTTTCCAGAACAAAAGGTTCCAGCACCCTGCTCCCTATATAACCATCCCTCATGCACCAAGTCACCAATGGCAAGCCTAACGGTATGTCTGCTTACACCAAATTTTTTGACGAGCTCACTTTCAGAATATATTCTCTCTCCTGGCCTAACTTTACCACTTGTAACCCACTCAATAATTTTTTCCTTGACCATATTATGTTTTGTTTTTTGTGTCACTTGGTAGCACCTCCATTTCCTGTACGCATAAACTTAGCGAACTTATACTTACAAGTATCTATGAAAATGGTATCAAAAAAATGTCTAATTTACCAGCAATATATCAGAATTGACATTTATTTCTGAAAACTTTATTGACACGTACGAACGAGTAGAATAATATAAAGAACAAGGAATACGCTTTCATTCCCTTTTTAATCAAAATTTAACAGAAAAAGGAGGGTTTTTTAAAAGAATAAGCGATACATATACGTACAATTATAAGATGTGTTATGCGGATTTTTACCAGTTTTTAAGATTTGGCACTAAAAAGTAATACGTACAATTAAAATTAATTAACTTGAGGTGTATACAATGAAAAAGAAGTTTGCTAGTCCTCGTAAATTAATATCCGCAATGTTAATATTTTTAATCGTCTCTTCTTTAGCACTGACTGGTTGTAGCTCAAAGTCTTCATCAGGCGAAACTAAAACAGCAGATGGAAAAACAAAATTTACTATGTGGACGTTTGTACAGGTGCATGCTGATTATTGGAAGGATGCAGCAAAGACTTGGAATAAGAATCACCCTAAACAACAAATTGACTTAAAAATAAATGTTTTCCCTTACGATCAAATGAACCAAAAATTACAGGTTGCATTAAACTCAGGAAATGGTGCTCCTGATATTGCTGATGTAGAGATTGGACAGTTCGCCAAATATACAAAAACTAACAACCCGCCTTTTGAAGATATCACTAAAGAGGTAGAACCATTTGTTCCTAACTTAGTTAAGTCCCGCACAGATAACTATACTGTTGATGGTAAAGTCTACGGATTAGATTACCATGTAGGAACAACTCTCGTTTATTACAATATGGACATTATGAATAAAGCTGGTATTGACCCTGCAACCATTAAGACTTGGGATGATTATATTAAGGCTGGTAAAATCGTAAAAGAAAAAACCGGAAAGTATATGACATCTGTTGAAACAAGCTCTAGTTTTGTTTTCGATGCAATGGTCGCTCAGCAACATTCAGATATGGTAAAGGATGGTAAATCGAGCCTAGATACCCCAGAAAATGTAAAAGCACTTCAAACACTTCAAGATATGATTTATAAAGATAAAATTGCTAAACAAGCTGAAGGCGGACAGCAGGATAATGAGGAATACTATGCAGCTTTCAATAAAGGCGAATACGCATCTGTTGTAATGCCTGCATGGTATATGAGTCGTATGGTTGGTTTCATGCCTAAACTTACTGGAAAAATTCATGTAACTGGTCTTCCGGTCTTTAAAGATGGGGATCTACGTTCAGCTGGACTTGGTGGAACAGCGACTGTTGTAACAAATCAAGCACATGATAAAACATTAGCTAAAAAATTCGTAGTAGAATCAAAATCAGGAGAAGAAGGTTCTATTAAAACATGGACAATTCTTGGTTTTGACCCAATACGTTCTGATGTTTGGACAAGTGAAGAATTAGCCAAGCCAAATAAATATACTGAGTATTTTGGAACAGATATTTTCAAACAAATGGCTGCATTGAAAGATGAAGTTGGTGGGATGAGCTTTACGAACAATAGCTTCCCTATTATTGCTGATGAATTACTAACAAATGGTTTGCCTAAAATTATGAAGAAACAGGCAAGTGTAGAGGATACTCTAAAAACAGTTGATGCAGCTGCAGACAAACGGATTGCGGCTGGAAAATAATTGTTTTATTGTAGCGGAAGGAGGGGGGATGCTTTTCCTCCTTCTTCCGCTACATAATTAGATAAATTAGACATGCGTCAATTGAACTTTTTAAGGAGTGAATTAGTATGTCCTCGAGCATGGTACAAGTTGATAAAAAACCACAAATTTCAGCAGATAAAAAGAAAAAGGTTAATATGCAAAAGATTGCTCCCTATCTTTTTGTCTCGCCGTTCATTATTGTCTTTGCCCTCTTTTCTTTATATCCATTTATAAATTCTATTATTATGAGTTTTCAAAGAATTGAAGGTATGACTGAAACTACTTTTATTGGGTTGCAAAATTATCAACGTTTGATTTCTGACCCGGTATTCTATAAGGCACTGTGGAATGTTGCGAGATATACATTCTGGACAATCCTAATCTTAGTTCCATTACCTTTAATTCTTGCTATTGTTATGAATCATGAAAATACAAAATTCAAATACCTATTTAGATCTGTATTTTTTCTGCCGGTTTTAACTTCAACCGTTATTGTTGGATTAGTATTTAAATTTGCATTCAGTAAAGAAGCTACTGGTGTATTCAACAGCTGGTTGGGTCACTTCAACATTGGACCAATTGATTGGCTAAATAATGCAGGTACGGGTATGTTTGCTCTTGTACTTGTGTGTGTATGGCGTTGGATGGGTGTAAATATGATTTACTTCTTATCCGGATTACAAAGTATTCCGAAGGACCTCTATGAATGCGCTGAAATTGACGGTGCTAGTACATGGGTGAAATTTAAGAATATAACACTGCCAATGGTAAAACCAATCACAACTTATGTACTAACGATCTCCATACTTGGTGGATTCTCCCTCTTTAATGAAACGTATGTTTATTGGGGAGCACAATCTCCAGATAATATTGGTACAACGTTTTTAACCTACATCTATAAATCTGCCTTTAGTGATGGAGACTTTGGTTATGCATGTACATTGGGTGTTGCCATGTTTGTTATTGTAGTGGCAATCAATTTAATTCAAGTTTCAGTTAGAGGCTTATTTAAGGAGGATTAATAATGAAAACCAGAAAAAGAATTTCATCCATTATTACAACAGTAGTACTAGCTATTGTTGGAGTTCTTATCCTAATCCCTTTTTGGTTTTTATTGATTTCTTCATTTAAAAACTCAGCCGATATATTTGGTCAAGGTTTGAATATTCATCTGGATTTTTCAAAAATGAGTTTTAGTAACTATGGAAAGCTACTAACAAACAACGATGGGATCTTTTTGTCTTGGTTTAAAAATAGTGCCTTAATTACAATTGTACAGACAGTGGCGGTTCTAGCGCTTTGTTCCATGGTAGGATATGGGCTGGCACAATACCGATTTAAAGGTAGAAATTTCATTTTTTTGCTCGTCTTGATTATGTTAATGGTACCTGGAGATATTTTACTAATTCCTATGTATAAATTAATTAACGATTTAGGATTAATGGACACATTTGCAGGGGTTATTTTACCTGGCGTTATCCCGCCAGCTACTGTTTTCTTTTTCAGGCAATATGCTGTTGGAATTCCTCATGACTTTGCAGAAGCTGCCAGAATTGATGGGGCAGGAGAATTCCGAATCTTTTGGCAAATTTATGTTCCAATGATGAAACCTGCTTTTGGGGCTATGACAATCATGACATCAATGGGTGCTTGGAATAATTTCTTATGGCCATTAATCGTTATGAGATCAGATGAAAACCTTGTTATTCCTGCTGGATTGCTGACAGCAATGACGCCTTACGGAAATAATTACGATATCGTTTTCTCAGGATCAATGATGTCAATTATTCCAATTATTGTTCTTTTCTTGTTTAATCAAAAGTCATTTATTTCTGGTATGACAATCGGTGGGGTAAAAGGTTAATCTTTGTATTAGAAGAGGTAGAAGAGGTGTCTATGTTGAGTAACAAAAACTTATTCGTTAAAGCAACTAATATGATATGGACATTATTTGTAATAGGTATTTGTGCTTTATTAACGAGTTTTCTACTTGTTTTACTCATCTTAAGCGTAAAATTAAATGCTGTAACATTTGTGTTTTATCTGATTGCTTTATTACTAGTAGGTCCTACAATGGGTGCGATTTTCCAAACAGTCTATAAAAAATTACATGAGACAGACAATAAAGTAATTAATATTTATTTTAACTACTATTTGAGTGGTTTTAAGTCGTCTATTTTGTTATGGCTGCCTTATTATTTTTTAATATTAATTTTGTGTGCAGATCTTTATTTTCTATCTTTAAACGGAAAAGGAACTTTTTTAATGCCGCTTTTATTATTAATATTGATTTTGTCAATGATTAGTTATGTATATTCACTTATTCTATACACCAAATTTGTCATGAAAATAAAGGATATTATCAGATTTTCCTTATTTTTAATAGTCAATCGGCCAATAAAATCATTAACAATCATCATATTACTTTTAGCACTTTACCAATTTTATAAACATTTCGGTAATTTAGCTATATTCTGGGGATTTCCACTTTTCTCCATGCTTTCGTTTTTATTTCTGCGCAAATTATTAGTACAGATTGAAATGAAATATGTTAATCAGTACTAAGAGTGAAATATATTATTTCACAAATGAATAAGACCTTTATATTGGAGCGAAGAGGGATGTCCTCATATTTTAGGTTAATAGGAAAGTAGAAAAACTCACCAAAACTGTCTTTTGGTGAGTTTCAGACTGTCGACAAACCCGAAAAATTACAGGTTTGCTGGCAGTCTTTTTTATGAGATAAGAAGGTATAAAAGTTTTTGACTTCGAGAATTGTCCAGCTCCAGCTAAGAATAATGGCTTTTACTCCCTATTCAAGGGTATCCGATGATAGGCTTGGCGATATTCGGTTGGAGTAACTTTTTCGTACTTTTTAAAGAGGCGCATAAAATATCTTTCGTCATTTATCCCGATTAGGTGGGCAATTTTTCCAATATTCATATTTGTACTAATAAGTAAATCTTTAGCTTTTGATAATTTAAGAATATGGATATATTCTTGTACGTTCATGCCGGTACTAGTTTTAAAAAAACGAGATAAATAATCCCTATTATAATTAAATGTTTTGGCAATAGAGTTAGTGGAAATATGATGATCCAATGCATTTACACGAATCCATTCTAATATTTTTACGAGTTTGCTGTCTGAATACGTGCTATTCAAAGGGTCCTGAAAGTTTGTAATGGTTTGTTCGGATAATTCTATAAGTAAAGAGGTGGCTAGATAACTGGCTGCATAACGATTAAAGTAGTTTGCATGTGCTACATCCAATATTTGATTACATAGGATATTGATTCTATCAATCCGCTTTGGGGTTGAATAGATGGGTAATAATATGAAATGATTTGATTCCTTGGCATAAGGATTAGATTGAAGCATTCTAGCTTGGTTTCCCATTGACATCTCATCCATTATTGTTAAATCGTCCGGCAAAAGTACATGAAACCAATAGAAAGAAAGTCCTGCCTGGCACTCCTTATAGCCTAGGTGGAGCTGATTTGGCAGCACAAATAACACATCACCCGGTTTAACCTCGTACTCAATCCCATTACATTCCATATATAGTATTTCATTTATGCCAATAATAATTTCGCAAAGAGGCATTGTTCGTTTCATATGAGTAAAAGGTTCAGTGGAAATTAATTTACCACCAAGAACAAATTCAATTGGGGAGCTAACATTCATTTTCAGGTATTCTGTCATAAATTTTTTCTCCTCTTTAAGCCTGAAAGATTTCATTCCTCTTTTTTCCTATCCTTATTACACTATCCTAATTATATATTTTTATATAGTCAATTTTGTCCACTAAATATACTTTGTTGGTTACTGACAGTATATAGACCCAATGGTATTCTTAAATCAACAAATGTAAGTGTTTACAACGCGATTGAGAGCGGAAAAAATAATAGGGAGGTATACACAATGGAGTAGGGTCTCATTCTTTTTAGCACCATTTTATAATTTAATAGGTATTTTTCAGTGATTGACTTTAGTCAGGAAAGTCCATTTCTTTTGATCTGCAGATATTAATCGTTAGGCGAAACATAAGGATAGTTTCTATAAATCATAGAAAAGGAGAAATCATATGAGAAAGAAAAAGTTTATAAAAGGTTTTCTGGCACTGTCATTATCAGCATCTGTACTAGCTGCTTGTTCTAATGATAAAGCATCTACAGAGGAAAAGGCAGCAAGCGGTGGCACAACAAATGATGGCAAGGTTCAATTGACAGCTCTGATTACCAAACATCCATTAACACAAGACCTTAAGAAAATGAAATGGTTAGAAGATGTGGAAAAACGCGCTGGTGTGGACATTAAATGGCAAGAGGTTACCGCCGACTGGGATCAGAAAAAGGGTGCTCTCCTTGCGAGTGGTGACGTTCCAGATTTAATTATTGGACCGAATGCGATTACGGATGCGGATTATGTTCAATATAATGGCTTATTTGAAGATCTTTCTGATGATCTTGATAAGAGCTTGCCTAACGTTAAAAAGATGTTTGAAGCTAAACCGGAAACAAAAGGAATTGCAACCCAGCTGGACGGAAAAATTTACGGATTACCAAAATATCAAAGATTTTGGCCTGCCACAGCGACAAGACAATTCATCAATCAAAAATGGTTAGACAATCTAGGTTTAAAACAGCCAACCAATTGGGATGAATTATACGATGTATTAGTCGCCTTTAAGGAAAAGGATGCAAATGGAAACGGGGATCCAAACGACGAAATTCCTATGGACTTCTCTCCAACGGGAACAGGTGGATTCGGTTTCTTCCAGCCGACCGTTCTTTTAGGCAGTACAGGAATTACGTTAGGGGAAGGAAGCGGCCAAGGCTATTATGTTGAAAATGGAAAGGTGAAGAACTTCTTCACTGATGAACGTTATAAAGATTTTGTTAAATTTTTAAATAAGTGCTACAAAGCTGGTTTAATCAGCAAAGAAGTATTCACTCAGGATTATACGAAATACCAATCTGTAGCCCGCGGTAATGGTGATGTGGCAAAAGTTGGTTATACGTATGGCTGGGAATTAACGGACAGATTCGGAAATACATTGGCTCCACAATATACAACGTTGGCTCCTTTAAAGCAGACCGCTGACTCAACTGCCAAAGTGTTTTGGACCTACGATTATAATTCCTTAAACTATGGTGCCAATATGATTACATTGTCAGCACAGAGTAAAAATAAAGACGCAGCGATGAAATTTATCAATGAATTGTATGATCCAAAAGTAAGTATGCAAGTACTGTTTGGTTCAATGGGCACTAATATTGCCGATAACGGAGATGGCAGCTATAAGGTGTTACCTCCAACAGATTCGAAGATGGACCCAGGTACATGGAAATGGACTTCTACATGGGCTGATAATGGTCCTATGTATATTGCGGATGACTTGAAGCTTGGGCTTGGAACAGATATGCAATCTGTTGGCAAACAGACCGAACCGCTGATGGGTGCTATTAATGCTATTGATAAGGATAATGATCTTTTCCCTGGTATGTTTATTAAGTACAGCAAAGAGGATAATTCAAAATTAGCTCTAAACAATACAAATCTTATGAATTTGACGATGCCGAAATATTCACAGTGGATCACAAAAGGCGGTATTGATAAAGACTGGAATGCCTACGTGAAAAATGTTGAGAAAACAGGCTTGCCTGAAAATCTTAAGATTATGCAAAAGTATTATGACGATTACAAGAAAAATCAGAAATAAATAACGGTCAGAGGGATGCTATATCACATAAAAGTGATATAGCATCTTCTTAAAATAAAGGAGGTAATAGTTTGTGGCCTTTATAAACCCTGAAACAAAAAAAATAAGTGAAAATTTATCCAGTATCAATAGTGTTAAACCTACAAAGAAGGCAAATGTATGGAACACTTTTAAACGTGACTATCAATTGTGGCTCATGATATTGCCTGCGATTGTTGTTATTGTTATTTTCAACTACATACCGATGTATGGCATCCAGCTGGCTTTCCGCGAATTTGATTTTACGAAAGGCTTTACAGGTGGAGAATGGGTAGGGCTCAAGTATTTTGACCAATTTATTCATAACTATATGTTCAAAGATTTAATGACAAATACAATCACCATTAGTTTAGCAACCATAATCTTAGGATTCCCGGCACCGATTATTATGGCGCTGATTATCAACCAAGTTTTTAGGAAAAGGTGGAAGAAAACCTTACAAACAACCGTCTACTTGCCACACTTCATCTCAATGGTTGTAATGGTTGGTTTGTTAAATGTATTATTGTCACCAGAAACTGGGGTTGTTGGTCATTTAATGAAAGCATTGGGACTGGGAGACATAAACTTATTAGCTTCGGAAAAAACCTTTGTACCAGTTTATGTACTTTCAGACATATGGCAGCATGCCGGATGGAATAGCATTATTTATTTGGCAGCGTTGGCAAGCGTGGATCCACAATTATATGATTCTGCAAAAATTGATGGAGCAAGCAGATGGCAGACGATTAGGTATGTCGATATACCTGCGATTGTTCCAACCATGATTATTCTCTTTATTCTTAGTATGGGAAATATCTTAAATACAGGTTTTGAAAAAATATTCTTAATGCAAAACCCATTGAATCTCCCAGTATCAGAAGTTATTGCAACCTATGTATATAAGATTGGTATTATTTCAAGTCAATTCAGCTACTCTGCTGCGATTGGTTTATTTAATACACTCATTAATTTTGTATTCTTACTAGCAATGAATACAATTGCAAAGAGATTTTCAAATATTAGTTTGTGGTAGTCAAAGTTGTTTCAAAACAAAAGGTGTTTTGCCAGAATAATCTAAACCATGCAAGGAGGGAAAGTCATGGTGCTTTTTAATAGAAAAGGAAAAACTACTTCAGATATCATTTTCGATTGTATGATTTTTGTATTTTGTGTGCTTATATTTTTACTTATTGCTTATCCATTGTATTTTGTCGTCATTGCCTCTGTTAGTGACTCTACTTTGGTATCGACTGGTAAAGTTCTTCTATATCCAAAAGGTTTTAGCCTATTCGGATACACAGAGATTTTTAAAGATACAAGAATCTGGGTGGGTTATAAAAATACCATTATATACACACTTCTTGGTACTTTTGTCAATTTGTTGTTTACGCTGCCTGCAGCATATGTTTTATCAAGACAGGAATTCAAAGCAAGACGGTTTTTAATGTTTGTGTTTGTCTTTACCATGTTTTTTAATGGGGGATTAATTCCTACTTATCTATTAATGAAAGACTTACATCTTACCAATAATATGTGGGTTTTTATTGTTCCATTTTCTGTTAATGTATTCAATTTGATTATTACACGGACATTTTTTGAGAGCTCACTGCCGAAAGAATTGTTTGAAGCTGCCCAAATGGATGGCTGTACACATTTTCAATTTTTTGGAAAAGTAGCGCTGCCGTTATCAAAAGCGGTTATCTCGGTTGTTGGTCTTTATTACTTAGTAGGGCACTGGAATGACTTTTTCACAGGACTAATTTACATTCGAGACTATAGTTTGCAGCCATTGCAAATTGTTTTAAGAGACATTCTCATCTCCAATCAAGTGTTTGCTGAAGGGGCAGGATCCGGAGGTGCTGCAGGCGGTTATGCACAGAAATATGCAGATCAAATTAAATACGGTGTCATCATCGTGTCCACATTGCCAATCTTACTGGTTTATCCATTTATCCAGAAATACTTTGAAAAGGGCGTTATGATTGGTTCTGTAAAGGGATGAGAAAGAGGATTTAAAAACCAGAAACTTGTATCAAGTGATATTTTTATGGCTATCTATCCGATCGATAGTATAAAAATATCATTCTATAAACCCACTGAAGGAGATTACATCATGCAAAACGTTACATTATCAGATGGTATTTTTAAAGAGTCACAAGAAAAGGGTAAGGAGTATTTGATTTATCTAGACGTTGACCGGCTTATCGCACCTTGTTATGAGGCTGCCTTACAGTCTCCTAAAAAGCCTCGTTACGGCGGCTGGGAATCGACTCCTATAAGCGGCCATTCGATTGGTCATTGGCTTTCAGCGGCAGCTACAATGTATGCCGTAACAAGAGATGAAGCATTATTAAGTAAAATGGAGTATGCAGTGAATGAACTAGCCTATGTACAAAGTCTTGATGAAAATGGATATGTCAGTGGTTTCCCACGAACATATTTTGATAAGGTTTTCACAGGAGATTTTGAGGTGGAGAATTTTAGTTTAGCTGGCGGCTGGGTCCCCTGGTATAGCATTCATAAGATTTATGCTGGACTTATTGATGTTTATACGCTAACAGGTAATCAAAAAGCACTTGACGTGGTTACTAAGCTGGCAGATTGGGCCAAAAAAGGGACGGACAATCTTAGTGATGAGCAGTTCCAACGGATGCTTATTTGCGAACATGGTGGCATGAATGAGGCAATGGCCGATCTCTACACGATTACTAAAAATGAAGATTATTTAAAGCTTGCAATCAGATTTTGCCACAATGCGATCTTGGAGCCTCTCTCAAGAGACGTGGATGAACTAGAGGGAAAACATGCTAACACTCAAATTCCAAAAGTAATCGGCGCTGCAAAGCTATATGAAATAACTGGAGATGAAAATTACAAGAACATGGCCGTTTTCTTCTGGAATGAGGTCACAAAAAACCGTTCCTATATTATTGGAGGAAATAGTATTGGAGAACATTTTGGTCCTATTAATAAAGAAACACTAGGTATCACAACTGCAGAGACGTGTAATACCTACAATATGTTGAAACTTACTGAGCACTTATTCGCTTGGGATCATAAGAGTGAATATATGGATTACTATGAAAAGGCCCTATACAATCATATCCTTGCCTCACAGGACCCTGAATCCGGAATGAAGACCTATTTTGTAAGTACACAGCCAGGTCATTTTAAAATCTATTGTTCACACGATCATTCTTTCTGGTGCTGCACGGGGACAGGAATGGAAAATCCTGCTCGTTATACAAGAAATATTTTCTATAAAGATCATGAAGATTTATATGTTAATTTATTCATTGCTTCTGAACTAGTAATAAAAGAAAAGAAGATAAAACTAAAACAAGAAACAGATTTCCCAAGGTCAAATCATGTGCGGGTATCTTTTGAAGAAGCGAAAGACGCATTCCTAAATGTCCATATCCGGGTTCCATATTGGGTGAATGGAGACATAGCCCTCTCGGTTAATGGTGTTAAAGTAGAGGCCACTTCAAAAAATGGTTATCTTGTGATAGGGGAAAATTGGAGTGCAGGAGATACAATTGAATTTTCACTTCCAATTGGTATTCATACTTATACCGCTAAAGATAATCCAACAAAAGTTGGAATTATGTACGGGCCGGTAGTATTGGCCGGGGCACTAGGGAGAGAGAACTTCCCGGAAACCGATATCTTGGAAGACCACCTAAAATTAAATAATTACCCATTAATTGATGTGCCAAGTCTTGTTGCTGACAAAGAAAATTTGACTGACTGGATCAAACCTATTGAGGGAGAACCATTAACGTTTGAAACTACAGAAGTCGGCCAGCCTGGTAATAGGAAAGTGACCCTTATTCCGTTTTACGATCTGCATCATCAGCGTTATACCTTATATTGGAATCTAATGGAGGAAGAAGCCTATAAAACGTTTGTAGATAAAGAAAAAGAGGAACTTGAAAGGTTAAGAGCAAATACCGTGGATGTGGTGCAGCCAGGTGAACAGCAGCCTGAGATTGAACATGGTGTACAAAGCAGCAACTCTAACACAGGTTATTTTAACGAGGTAGAAAGATCTTGGCGCGACAGCCGAGGTGAAGGATTTTTCAGTTATCAAATGCAAGTAGAGTCAGAAAGACAAATGTTTCTGCAAGTAACTTATTTTGGCAGAGATAAGACTCTCTTTACAGAGGGTAAGATTTATAAACGTGAATTTGACATTCTTATTGATGGTCATTTAATTGCTACTCAAAAACTTGAGGGAAATCATGCCGACGGTCTTGTTGATATGTACTATGAGATTCCCTTAAGTTTGACAAAAGAAAAGCAAAAAGTAGAAGTTAAATTCCAATCTGGTTCAGGAAAAGCAGCAGGCGGGGTCTATGGGGTTAGAATGGTAAACTCTACCTTGTCTTAAAAGTAGGAGAAACAATATAAAAACTTTTAATAGAATTGGGTGGTAGAATTGAATATATTAGATACCAGATTTTACGCGGTAGTTGATCGGCTTTCCAATCTTTTTATATTAAATATCTTTTGGATTCTTTCTTGCCTTCCCATTGTTACCATAGTACCTGCAACAACAGCGATGTATAGTGTTGTCCGTCAATGGCAGCTGCATCAGGATACGAGTGTAGTTAGAAATTACTTCAGATACTTTAGAGAAAACTTTAAACATAGTTTTATCATCGGCCTAATCTGGATGGCCATTTCCTTATTATTGTATTTCAATTATTTTTATTTAAATCAAGACCAAACTGGGGTCAGATTCATTATATTGGTGCCTTTATTATTAATAAGCCTATTGTTTACAGGGACTTCAGCCTATTTGTTTTCAGTCATGTCTCATTATGAAATTACTTGGAAGCGAGCCATTACCAGTTCCTTTTTTATGGCGATTGCAAACTTTCCAATTACCTTGTTCATTATTGGGGTGTTTATCCTACTTGTAGTTGTATTAATGTACCTGCCTGTTTTTACTTTAATTCTGTTTAGTATCGGAGCGTATATTAATTATTCCCTGTGTAACCGTGTCTTTCAAAAAATGGAGCTTTCCGGTGTTAATGATCATTTGTCTAAAATAAGTAAAAAATATAAGCCCCTATAGAAAAGAAGCATTCGCCAATTGACGAATGCTTCTTTTCATTTGTGGAGTCAAACTATTTTATTTGCATTATCGTTTTAGTTTAGTAAAATTTAATGGTATAGGATGTTGAAAGTAGTAGTGAAAGATAAAGGAGTTTATATATGGCTAATAAAAAGAAAAACGAGAAAAGTGGAAGTAATTCATCAGCAAAGTTTACCTTTTGGGTGATTGGACTAGTGGTCGTCTGTCTTGCAGCGTTTATATTTTTTGGTAATCATAACAAAAAACAAGAAACGTCGGAAGTAAGTAAAATTGATTATACGAATCAGCCTTATCTTGGAGAAAAGACCGCACCAGTATCGATTATTGAATTTGGCGATTATAAATGTCCAAATTGTAAGAACTTTGCTACCAATGTGGTACCTGTTATTGAAAAAGAGTTGGTAGACACAGGCAAAGCCAAATTTTATTTTATGAACGATTCCTTCATTAATACAGATTCGATTCGTTCCGCTAAATTTGCTGAATCGGTCTTTAAGGAATTGGGGAATAAGACATTTTGGAAATTCCATGAACTCCTTTATAAAAAACAACCAGAGGGCCCGAAATATGAGAAAATGGATGTATTTACCGAAGAATTCTTAACTAGTACGTTGAAAGAGGTAGCTAGTGACGCAGAAGTAGAAAAGGTTGTGAAAAACTTCCAGGCAAAAGGTTCTGAGGATGACTGGCAAAAGGATATGGATTACGCTGAAAAATTGGGTGTAACAGGTACCCCAACCATTTTTGTCAATGGGGAAATGTTTAAAGGTCAAACCATTGATGACTTGAAGAAAATGGTAGATGAAGCGGCAAAGGGGAACCCTAATGAATAAGCCGTTGCTGCTTGCATGGACTGCTGCAATTATTGCTACACTTGGCAGTCTATATTTTAGTGAAGTCATGCACTTCATCCCTTGTATGCTTTGCTGGTACCAAAGAATCTTTATGTATCCTTTAGCCATTATTTTGGGCATCGCCTTTTATCGTAATGACCAAGGAATTTATCGGTATGTTCTTCCACTTTCCATTATTGGGATGCTTATTTCAGGATATCATACGCTATTGCAAAGGCTCCCGTATTTACAGCAATTTGAAATGTGTACAACCGGTGTACCCTGTTCCAAGGATTACATAAACTGGCTTGGGTTTATCACAATTCCATTGTTGGCGTTTATTGCTTTTACAATTATAACTGTCAGCTTACTAATCCTTGCCCGCAGACAAAGAGCTTAATGGAATAATAAAAAGGAGCGAAAAAATTATTTTTTTCGCTCCTTTTTTCTTAGAATGTCTTAATCAAAATTAGTACATCCAAGATGCACCGATGATGATTAAAAGAATGAACAATACAACGATTAACGCGAAGTTATTGTTTCTGCCATCGTATCCCATACTTATCCACCTCCTTCCTTGAACTAATATAATTTATGAAGGAAACGGGTAAGTTGAAATGGACAAGTGCATAGAATTAGAAAAAATTCAATAAGTTAGGGTTTTTACTTTGGCTCTGTTAAAGGGGATTGTTGATTTTGAGCCATTTTGATTGGAGAGGAAATCAAAATGAAAAAAGAAAAAAGCCCAACAGTTTAACTGTCGGACTCATAGCTTTAAATGGATTTCCCTAGGAATGCGTTCAGCATCCATACATGTTTTTCTAATCCGGAATGAATAGCAAGGAGCATATCTCCGGTTGTTTCGTCATCTAATTCTCCAGCAAGGCTCATGCCTTCCTTTAGTTCTCCAATAATAATCGAGAAGTCATTGATGATCGATTGAACCATTTCTTCGGCAGATTCTCTCCCAGATGCTTCACGGATCGAGGAAATTTCTAGGCATTCTTTCATTGTTGCAACAGGATTACCTCCAATGGCCAGTAACCGCTCTGCCAATTCATCCACATGAAGGCCTGCCTCATTATAAAATTCTTCAAATTTAGCGTGCAACGTAAAGAATTGCCCGCCTTTTACGTACCAATGATAGTTATGTAACTTCATATACAATACAGACCAATTGGCAATTTGCTTATTAAGGACGTTCACTAACTGATTTTCCACTATAAAAATCCTCCTTCAATATGGCTTCACTATTATTATTACCAAAACTAAAAAGAAAATCCTGCCAATTCCAACCGTTTTGATGGCAATTTTGTGAAAGAGTTACTCTAAATAGGCTTTTATTCAGAATTCCTTCTAATCTGGTTTGTTACAGCTTGAAATCTTTGTAAAGATTGTACCGTATTTTTCCTTGGGTGGATATTATTAGATATTTTTTTACGATGGATAATTTTAACTAATTATAGTTTACTTGTTTTGTAGCAAGGGTTAGAAGGGGTGATAGTAAATTACCAAACTTTGGGCAATGAACGAGTATATTACATCTGATAGCCTAATAGTAGACGAAAAACGACTACTAGGAGGAACAAATACATGAAAAAGTTAAAGAAACTAATAGTAGCCGCTGGATTAATGTTATCAATTTCAGCATTTACTTTAACTAATCAAACTGAGGCAGCAACCACTCACAAAGTACAATATGGTGAGACATACTGGAAAATAGCAAAAGGATTCGGTATTCCTGTTAATAGCGTAATGAATACAAATAATAGTAAACCACTTATAGCAGGTCAATATATGACATTACCAAACTCTCCATACACGGCAGCAGAGAAGGACTTAATGGCCCGTCTAGTTCGTGCAGAGGCAGTTGGCGAACCATATGCAGGGAAAGTTGCGGTTGCGACAGTTATTATTAATAGAGTAAGAAGTGCTGATTTTCCGAACACTGTAAATGGGGTAATCTATCAAATTGCTAATGGACATTATGCATTTACTCCAGTAGCAAACGGAACAATTAACCAGCCAGCTGATGCTGCTTCTAAAAAAGCGGTAAATGAAGCAATCGCTCTAACTGGAAAAGGAAATGGATCTTTATTCTTCTACAACCCTAAAACGTCAACAAGTTCATGGATTACTTCACGTCCTGTAACTGTTACGATTGGAAACCACAGGTTCGCACGATAATTATTAGTATCTCAAGCAATATCAATTATACTCAAAGGGCAGCAAAATTCACTAAATGAATTTTGCTGCCTTTTTATTTATGCAATACAGGTTAGGTTATTCAAAACTACATAAATTGCGGATTATTTTTATAAACAAAATGAACGTAAATGGTTATTTATTTAAAAAGAAAGGTTGGCACAATAATTGCATTATTTAAAATAATAAGTAATTTATTTAAAATGACAGGAGGGAAAATTGAACGGATGAATAATGGACCCTTAAGTCCATTATATGAAAAAAAATAAAACACTTTGAATTGATTGATTTTTCACAAAAGATTAATAAGGAAAAGGAGAGTTGATAAAATTGGAGAATACCACACTTAAACGTTCCCTTGGATTATGGGCAATTGTCATGCTTGGACTTGGTTATATGACACCAACGATTGTGTTTGATACCTTTGGAATCGTGTCTGACGAGACGAATGGCGTTGTTCCACTTGCGTATCTTGCAGCATTGGTTGTGATGTTATTTACAGCAATTAGTTACGGTAAAATGGTAAGCGTTTTCCCGAGCGCCGGATCCGCCTATACGTATACACGGGAAACCATGAGCCCCCATCTAGGTTTTCTTGTAGGATGGTCCGCCTTACTTGATTATATCTTGCTTCCAATGGTAAATGCATTAATTATTAGAATTTATATGGTATCCGTGTTCCCTAACGTTCCTGCTTGGATTTGGGTTGTTGTATATGTGGCGATTGTCACTGCACTCAATGCCTGGAGTATGGGGAAAACCTCAAGTTTAAATGCCCTACTGGTTATTTTTGAAGTAGTGTTAATCGGTGCCTTTATTGTGCTTGCCTTTGTCCAGCTTTCGAAAGGAATGGGGCAGGGGACCATTTTAACAGCTCAACCTTTATTTCATTCTAATGTCCATCTTGGAGCAGTATTGACAGGCGCAACAGTTGTTTGTTTTTCCTTCATTGGGTTTGACGCTGTTACCATGTATGCAGAAGAAGCAATTGACCAAAGGATAATGCCAAAAGCGATTATGTTGACAGTCTTTATTGGTGGGGCAATCTTCTTTATTTGTAGTTATTTCGCTCAAGCCCTATTCCCTGATGTTTCAGGTTTTAAGGTTACCGATGATACGTTACCTGAAATAGGCTTGTATGTCGGTGGGACCATCTTTAAACTAATCTTCCTTTCTGGTGCTTTTGCGGCAACAGTAGCTTCCGGACTTGCTTCCCATGCCAGTGTATCCAGGCTTTTATATGTAATGGGACGCAACGGTGTATTGCCGAAAAAAACCTTTGGCTATGTCCACCCAAAATTCCGAACCCCTGTTTTTAATGTCATCCTAGTTGGAGTGGTTTCTTTGCTGGCCATCGCCCCAAGTTTAGAATTAATCTCTTCCTTCATCAATTTTGGTGCACTAATTGCTTTTACCTTTGTTAACTTATCCGTAATCACCTACTTTATTTTCAAACAAAAGAGATATAAAACAGTTAAAGATATTTTTTCTTACCTAATCATGCCTATTCTTGGGGCAGGATTAACAGGGATCTTATGGTATAACCTGCAAGCGGATGCTTTAATTGGAGGGCTTGTTTGGGTAGGTGTTGGAATTATTTATATGCTTTTCCAAACAAAATTTTTTACCATCAAAATTGCCGATTTAAGTCTTGATGAGGCTGAAAGAACCTCTTCGTTATAAATATCGTTCCTTCGTTTCCTGAACATCAAAACATTTTACACGCATTCCAATCGCGAGTGCGTTATTTTTTTTAAAAGTTATAAAAAAATGACGAGGATTTATGCGTTTTTGAATAATTCAGCTATTTTCACATAAATCCTCAAAACAAAACGAGTAAAAATGCGTAAGGGAGTGCTTAAAAGAAGTTGGCACGAAAATTGCTATTAGGATAGTAACAATAAAAAAATGAGGTGTTAAAGTGTCAATCGAATCAGTTGAGGTAAAAAGAAATGTGGCCGGCAAGGAAAAGGATAATTCTTTGATCGAGTTCCAGGAGACACTTAGGGAAGCAGCCAACATTCTAAACTATCCTGCACAGGTATTTGAATTCCTAAAAAAGCCAATGCGCTTTTTAGAAGTAAGTATCCCTGTTCGCATGGATAGTGGAAAAACAGAAATTTTCCAAGGTTACCGTGCCCAGCATAATGATGCACCCGGACCCACAAAAGGCGGAATCCGGTTTCATCCTGACGTGACACCGGAAGAAGTGAAGGCACTTGCTGGCTGGATGAGTTTAAAATGCGGAATAACCGGTCTGCCATACGGTGGTGCAAAAGGCGGTATTATCTGTGATCCACGCCATATGAGCTTAGATGAATTAGAACGGCTTAGCAGAGGATATGTCAGGGCAGTAAGCCAGATAGTTGGGCCGACGAAAGATATTCCAGCACCTGATATGTATACGAATTCCCAAATCATGGCTTGGATGCTCGATGAATATGACCATATTCGTGAATTTGATTCCCCAGGATTTATTACAGGAAAACCAATTGCCTTAGGAGGATCACTCGGAAGGGAAACAGCAACGTCTAAAGGTGTTTTATATACACTTCAAATGGTCTGCGAATTGAAGAAGATGCAATTAAAGGACACCCGTGTGATTATCCAGGGTTTTGGAAATGTCGGCAGCTATCTTGCGAAATACCTATATGATTTAGGGGCCAAGGTAATCGGGATTAGTGATGTTTTAGGAGGGGTATATGACGAGAATGGCTTAGATATTCCTTATCTGCTTGAAAGCAGGGACTCGTTTGGAATTGTCTCTAATCGCTTTAATAGTCCGATTACAAACCAGGAATTGCTCGAGAAAGAGTGTGATATTTTGATCCCAGCTGCGATTTCTGGAGTGATTAATAAAAACAATGCTAGTCAATTAAAGTGTCAGATTGTCATTGAAGCGGCAAATGGACCAACAACAAAAGAGGCATTAAATATACTGGATCATCGTGAAATTCTTGTTGTCCCTGATATACTGGCTAATTCTGGGGGGGTGATTGTCTCTTATTTCGAATGGTGTCAGAATAATCAGGGCTATTATTGGACAGATGAAACGGTTGATCTCCGTCTAAAAGAAAAAATCACAGCAAGTTTTTTAAATGTATATAACACGTCAAAAAGATATAGCGTCAATATGAAAATTGCCGCTTATATAGAAGGCATTCAACGGTTAGCGGAAGCTTCCAGGCTGAGAGGCTGGCTGAAATATTAATAACCACTATAGGGGAGGAACTTTTATGAAAATAGATATTTTATCGGAGCAAAAGGAAAATCAACTTTTACACTATTTTTGTTTAATTACGAATCATCATCGCTATGATTTAACGATTGGTTACTCGAGATATTTTTTTGGTAAGGCAATGGTTACCTCGCTCCAGTCAGGAAATATGGTCCTGCTCTGTCAGGAAGATACCAGCCAAGACCAGCATTGGGCGGAACGCTTGGGAATTGAAGAAGAAGACATAACGGAATTGCAGAATTTCCTCAGCCTTGTCTTACAGACGGAGCCTTTTCAGGAACAATATAACGAGTAGGAGTGATAGACATGTATTTTGGAGTAGTTCTAAGTCCTAGTTATGGAAAGGTGGAAAAGATTTCGGTTAAAGATGAAGCAAGAATTTATGAATGGGAACCGTTATTCATAATCAAAACAGAAACAGGCCATCTAGAAACCATCCAAACAAGTGTCAGTGGTGAAATAGAATCATTAGAGGTCCAAGAGGGCGATGAAGTGATTCCTGGGATGGTGCTGGCTTTTATTAAAGAAGATTTGTTTGTCACCGGCAGTGATTAATCGTCGGAAAGGAGATGTGGATAATTCCACATCTCCTTTTTAGCCGAAAGGCTTCAGGCATAAGGGCAGCACGCGTTGATCTTCGCCTTATGTGACTCCCCAATAGCAAGTTTTTTTAAGAAAAATTCTGAAGAAAGTGGTAGTATGATAGTATGAAGGTGAATAAGGGGGCTTCGTGATGTTTTCCGTAGCAAAAGAAAAGATCAAACCAATCGTATCAGTCTCAGTGGATGAAAGTGAGGAAGTCTTTCGTGCAACTTTAAATAAACTGAAAGAACCCTTTTTATTTTTTAAAAAGCAAAATCAACTTTTTGCTTATGTACACATTGGCGGCAAAGAAAAAGAAGCGGCATCTGTTGAAGTCTTACTAAAACATGCGAAACCAATTGATGGTATCTGCTGCCTTAGTGAACAAATTTCCCTGCCTGTTTTGTTTCAAATTATCGGTGAGCCCTTTGCCATTATAAGAGGGACCGATGGAAAATCCGCAGGTTACATACAGCGAGAAGATGTCCTCGCAGAGCTATTTAAACAGGAAAATAAGAGTGTTGATTTATTAAAAATTATCCTTACCTCGATTCCAATGGGGATTTTCGTATTAGATAAAGAAAAAACGATTATTAATTGTAATGATGCCGGTTTAAAAATGATTAAATCAACAGCTGAGAGGGTGTTGAATTTTCCAGCAGAAAATATTTTTAGCAAGGAACGCATTCAGCAAGTCTTTTCAACCGGAAAGACGCTGCTAAATCATCTTGAAATAACGAATGAGATGGGGGTCCTTGTTGATTATAGTCCAATCTTAAACTATGACCATGAAGTGGAAGGCATCATTATTGTGGTCCAGGATCTTCCAATGGTAGAAGAGATGGCCATGGAAATTGAACATATAAAGGATTTGAATAAGGACTTAAATGCCATTCTCTCCAGTATTTACGATGAAATTCTTGTTGTCAACGCCAAGGGAGAACTAATCCGCTTTAGCGAAAATATCTTACACGATTTCTGGAACGTAGATTTAAAGGAACTTATCGGTAAAAACATCCTGGAGCTAGAGGACCGGGGCCTATTTACTCCATCGGTTACCAGGCAGGTCATTGAAAAGAAGAAAAAGGTCTCTGTTGTACAAGAAACACTTAACGGGAGGAAAATTTTAGCGGTTGGAAATCCGGTCTTTACTGAACAAAATGAACTGGATCGGATTATAGTGGCCTCAAGGGATATCACTGAAACAACTAGACTAAAGAGTGAACTGCAGGAGATGCGGAAAATATCGGAAAAGTATAAGAAAGAACTAGATGATTTCAAGACTAAGGACCGCTTTTTGAAAAAACTCATTTATTGCAGTCCGAAAATGGAAAAAATTATGCATCAGGTTAAAAAAATTGCGGATTTTTCCTCTACGGTTCTTCTCCACGGGGAATCAGGAGTAGGAAAAGAGGTTATCGCACAAGCCATTCATCAATTAGGCAAACGTTCCGATCAATCGTTCCTAAAATTAAATTGTGGTGCGATTCCGGATAATTTGCTTGAGAGTGAATTGTTTGGTTATGCAAAGGGATCTTTTACGGGAGCCGATAAGAACGGTAAGGACGGATATTTTAAACAGGCTGACGGCGGGATTTTATTCCTTGATGAAATTGGCGAAATGCCGCTCCACCTTCAAGTCAAGTTGTTACGGGTCCTTCAGGAACATGAGGTGATCCCAATTGGAAGTACCATACCGATTAAGGTCGATGTCCAAATCATTGCCGCCACGAATAAAAACCTCGCCAAGATGGTTGAGGAAGGTACCTTCCGTGAAGATTTATATTATCGGTTAAATGTAATTCCACTGAATATTCCGCCATTAAGGGAAAGGACTGAGGATATCTCTCTGTTAGCGTTCCATTTCCTGCAGCAATTAAATGAAAAATATGTACGTAATTATCATTTAACTCCTGACGCTATTAATGTGCTTGAATTTTATTCATGGCCGGGTAATGTAAGGGAACTACAGAATATTATTGAAAGATTAGTAGTGACCGCTGACCATTCAGCTATTGATGCTGAGTTTGTCAGTCAATTTTTATCACTTGGATATGAACATAAAAAAATGAAGCCTGTGATTACCCGAGTCATTCCATTACAAGATGCCATTGATTATGTAGAGGAACAGTTGATTGTGATGGCTATGAATCAATACAAGACAACCACGAGGGCGGCCAAAGCCCTTGGTATTAGCCAGTCTTCGGTCAGCCGGAAATATCAAAAAATAGTAACCGAAAAGAATAGTAAATTGGAAAACTACTCATCTCTATAAAATTTTAAGCTGATTCAGACCAAAATCTGAGTCAGCTTTTTTTATGCACATGGAAATAGGGTTATGCAGGATTGAATAACATCAAGCGGTTTTTTGAAAAAAGGTTTAGAATTAGCTGCATTTAACTGTTGGCACGCTTCTTGCAATAGTTATTAGTGAGGATAAAAAAGGAGGAAATAAAATGGTCGAAGTAAAAAACCGGGTGGTAAACCTTAAGATGTTTATAGATGGTGAGTGGAAAGATGCTGAAAATCAACAAACACGACTAGTTTACAATCCTGCTAATGGAGAAATTATCGCCCATGCCCCTGAAGGGACAATTACAGATGCCCGCGCTGCCATTGAAGCCGCACGGAAAGCTTTTGAAAGTGGTGTTTGGTCAGGGATATCGGCTCAGGAAAGAGCTTCATATTTATTAAAAATTGCCAACAAAATTGATGCCTATGCAGAGGAATTAACCCAGCTTGAGACCATGGATAATGGTAAACCATTAAGAGAGGCAGGCTTCGATGTGGCCGATGCGGCAGCTTGTTTCCGCTATTATGCAGGATTGATTACCAAGCCAGATGGCCAGACCTATCATGTTGCCGATCCGATGCAGGCGATGGTAGTGCGTGAGCCTGTTGGGGTTTGCGGTTTAATTGTCCCGTGGAATTATCCTTTGTTAATGAGCGTTTGGAAAATTGCCCCGGCCTTAGCAGCAGGAAATACAATTGTCTTTAAACCGTCCGAAGTCACTCCGGTTACTCCGAAAAAATTGTTTGAGATTTTTGAAGAAGTGGGTCTGCCCAAAGGGGTAGCGAATATGGTCATGGGAGCTGGAGCAGTGGTTGGAAATGAAATTGCTTCACATCCTGAAGTGGATATGATTTCGTTTACAGGCGGTACAAAAACAGGAAAACAGATTATGAAGACAGCAGCTGACACCATGAAAAAAGTATCACTGGAGTTAGGCGGCAAATCCCCAAACATTATTTTTGCTGATGCTGATTTTGAAACGGCTGTTGATTATGCCTTATTTGGTATATATGCCGGCTCCGGCCAAGTTTGTTCAGCAGGCTCGAGAATTCTCGTTGAAGAAAGTATTTATGATCAATTTGTAGCCCGCTTCGTCGAAAGGGCACGAAAAATTATAGTAGGTCCTGGAAATGACCCTTCCACAGAAATGGGGCCGCTTGTCAGTGCAGAACACCTTGAGAAAATTCTTTATTATATAGAACTCGGAAAGCAGGAGGGGGCAACAGTGGCTTGCGGTGGAAATAGGATCGTTACTGATGGCTTGGAGAAAGGCTACTTTGTTGAACCAACGGTTTTTGTCAATGTCGATCAAGAGATGAGAATTGTTCAAGAGGAGATCTTTGGGCCCGTAGTAGCCATTCAAAAATTTAAGGATGAAGAAGAAGCTATTAAGCTAGCCAATGGCACTATTTATGGCTTGGCCGGCGGGGTATTTACAAAGGATGGTGCGAAGGGATTAAGGGTAATTAAAAAGCTCCGTGCCGGGATTACATGGATAAACTCTTATCATCCTACTTATAACGAAGCACCTTGGGGCGGTTATAAGCAAAGTGGAATTGGCCGCAGCCTTGGAACATTTGGACTTGAGGAATTCCAAGAAATTAAACAAATTAATATTAATCTGCAGGTAGAACCGGTCGGCTGGTTTTCAAACTGACCTGTATTTGAAAATAATCCAGAACAAAAACATCAAATAGGGAGGAAGTATTTTATGAGTATTGATTATAAGCAGGAGTTAAAAAGTAAGCAAAATGAACAGGTATCTGAATATATTAATAAGGTTCTAGAATTAATAGAAAAAGAGGAAATTAATGAACAAGAAGCAGCTTGGATCACAAAAGAAACGGTCGATGGATTCCGTGAACATGTTAATCCAGGATTCCTTGCCTACCGTAAAACTGTAACAAAGGACGGCCAATTTGCCGCAGTGGAATGGTCTGATAATGGTTCCTGTTTTAAGGATGTCAATGGTAAGGAATATATTGATTGTCTTGGCGGTTTTGGAATCTACAATGTCGGACATCGCAACCCTAAAGTATTGAAAGCGGTAACCGATCAACTTAAACGTCAGGCTCTGCACAGCCAAGATCTGTTAGATCCGCTTCGTGCCATGCTGGCAAAAATTTTAGCTGACATCACACCGGGCGATTTAAAATATGCTTTCTTTACCAACAGTGGGACAGAAAGTGTGGAGGCAGCCTTAAAGCTTGCCAAAATGTACAGTGAACGGACTACCTTCATTTCCACGACACGGGCGTTCCATGGAAAAAGCTTAGGATCGTTATCCGGGACAGCGAAGGGCATGTTCCGTAAACCGTTTTTACCATTGATCCCAGGTTTCCGCCATGTACCATTCGGCGATATCGACATGATGCGAAAAACATTTGAAGTTTGTGCTTCAGTCGGGGAAGATGTTGCTGCCGTCATTTTAGAGCCGATTCAAGGTGAAGGGGGAATAATTCTTCCGCCGGAAAATTATCTCAAACAAGTCCGGGAGCTTTGTGACCAATATGGAGCTTTGCTGATATTTGATGAAGTTCAGACAGGAATGGGGCGGACAGGAAAAATGTTTGCCGCTGAATTATATGAGGTGGTACCGGATATTATTTGTCTTGCTAAAGCCTTTGGCGGAGGCGTTATGCCAGCAGGGGCGATCGTTGCCAGGGAAGAAGTCTTTAAAAGCTGGTTCCCAAATCCATTCATGCACACGACTACCTTCGGTGGAAATCCGTTAGCCTGTGCGGCAGCGATTGCGACAATTGGTGTTTTAATTGAAGAAAAACTTCCTGAACGGGCTGCCGAAGTTGGTGAATATTTTTTAAAAGAATTAATACAAGCCGCCAAAGGACATGAGGATAGGGTTCAGGAGATCCGCGGTCAAGGCTTGATGATTGGCATCGAATTCCATCAGGATGAAATCGGTTATGAGGTATCAAAGGGAATGTTTGATAGAGGCATTCTCGTGGCCGGTACCTTGATCAACTCAAAAACGATTCGAATCGAGCCTGCATTAACGATCAGTTATGAAGAGGTTGATCGAGTTGTCAGAAATTTTAAAGAAGTTTTAGAGCATGTAAAGGGATAATCGCTTTTTATATAGAAATGAACAAGAGGGACGGTTTTATTCCCTGGGTGTTATTTTTTTAAAAGGAGGAGTACGAATTGGAAAGGAAATTTGTCAAGCTCCAAACAGAAATACCCGGACCAAAATCGAGAGAAATCTTGGAGCGAAGAAATAAATTTGTTCCAAAAGGAATCAGTAACAACTGCCAATCCTTTGTAAAAAAAGCAGAGGGAGCACTGGTCGAGGATGTGGATGGTAATCATTATATTGATTTTGCCGGTGCAATTGGAACGCTAAATGTCGGCCATTCACACCCGAGAGTGGTAAAGGCTTTGCAGGAACAAGCAAGCCAATTTATCCATACCGGTTTTAATGTGATGATGTATGAATCTTATATAAATTTGGCAGAGCGGCTTTGTGAACTTGCCCCAGGTCAGTTTGATAAGCAGGCCGCTTTCTTTAACAGTGGTGCGGAAGCCGTTGAAAATGCCGTTAAAATTGCCCGCAAGTACACAAAACGCCAAGGGATTGTTTCGTTTACAAGGGGATTCCATGGCAGAACGTTAATGACAATGACTATGACAAGCAAGGTCAAGCCTTATAAATTTGGCTTTGGTCCATTTGCCCCGGAAGTATATAAGGCGCCATATCCATATGTGTACCGCCGTCCTGAGGGAATGACTGAACAGCAATATAGCGGCATGATCATTGAGCAGTTTGAACAATTTTTAGTTGCAGAAGCTGCTCCAGAAACGATTGCAGCCGTGGTCATGGAGCCCGTACAAGGAGAGGGCGGCTTCATCGTGCCTGACAAGGCCTTTGTAAAACGGGTAAGAGAAATCTGTTCACAGTATGGAATTTTGTTTATTGCTGATGAAATCCAAACTGGTTTTGCAAGGACCGGAAAACATTTCGCGATTGAACATTTTGATGTCGTTCCTGACTTAATTACCATTTCAAAATCAATGGGGGCAGGAGTTCCGATCTCGGGTGTCATCGGCAGGGCGGAAATCATGAATACCCCTGAGATTGGCGAGATTGGCGGAACCTACGCTGGTAGCCCGCTTGGATGCCAGGCAGCCCTGACAGTTTTAGATATTATTGAAGATGAGCAATTGAATGACAGAGCGCGATTAATTGGCGAGCGAGTGATTGAAAAAATGCAGCTCCTAGCCGATCGCTTTGAAGGAATTGGCGATGTCCGCGGCCTTGGGGCAATGTGTGCGATGGAAATCGTCAAGGATCGTAAGTCCAAATCACCTGATAAAGAGGCAGCTGGAAAAATGGTCAAAGAGGCAGCTAAACGAGGTCTTATGCTGTTAAGTGCTGGTATCTACAGCAATGTCATTCGTCTGCTTATGCCGATAACCATCACGGATGAGCAGCTTGAAGAAGGATTACAAATACTTGAAGAAGCGATCGAAGCAGTATATCAAAATAATCCTGCCTTATCGGTTGGAGGGGAATAATATGGATGTTCTTAAGCAGAATTATCAAATTTATCCGATGTATTTAAATGGTGAATGGGTGGGCAATGACTACGAGGTATATACTGACATCATAAATCCAGCTACGAAGGAAGTAATTGGTGCTGTTCCAACAGGCGGCGCCTACGAAGCGAAGCAGGCTGTTGATGCTGCCCATAAGGCCTTTAAAAATTGGTCAAAACGGACAGCGGAAGAGCGCTATCAGCTTTTGATGAAATGGTTCTATTTAATAGAAAAAAATAAAGAAGAAATTGCTAGAATTATGACCATCGAGCAAGGGAAGCCCTTAAAGGAAGCCTTAGGTGAGGTTTCGTATGCTAATGGCTTTATCTCTTGGTATGCCGAGGAGGCAAAGAGGGTCTATGGTGAGACCATCCCTGCATCAAGTCCAAATAAAAGAATACTAGTAAGAAAAGAACCAGTTGGCGTCATTGCGGCGATTACCCCGTGGAATTTTCCGGCGGCGATGATTACAAGAAAAGTAGCTCCGGCCCTTGCGGCAGGGTGTACCGCTGTCGTGAAGCCGGCCAACCAAACACCACTTACGGCGTTAAAAATGGCGGAACTGGCACATGAAGCCGGAATACCAGCAGGAGTGATTAACGTCATTACTGGACGATCTTCGGAAATTGGCGATGTTTGGTTAAAAGACTCCCGTGTAACGAAAATAACTTTTACCGGATCGACAGAGGTAGGAAAGACGTTAATGCGCGGGGCAGCTGAGAATGTAAAAAAAGTTTCGTTAGAGCTTGGCGGAAATGCTCCATTTATCGTGATGGATGATGCGAACTTAGCGAAGGCTGCCAGCGGCCTTGTCCTATCAAAATTCCGCAATGCCGGTCAAACCTGTATTTGTACCAATCGGGTCTATGTACAGGAAAGTGTGGCGGAAGAATTCATTAAGCTTTTTCAAGCCGAATTAGAAAAACTTAAAGTTGGTAATGGACTTGAAGAAGGTACAGATATCGGTCCGTTAATTGATAAATCTGCTTACAAAAAAGTAGAATCATTGGTTCATGATGCCGTTAAAAAAGGTGGTAAGGTAGCTTATAGCGGTTTAAAGCCTACAGAGGAAAAAGGTTATTTCTTTGCCCCAACGATCCTAACGAATATCCATGATGATATGGAATGTATGAGGGATGAAATTTTTGGTCCGCTTGCGCCGATTTCGACCTTCAAAACGGAAGAGGAAGTGATTGAACGAGCCAACAATTCCTGCTACGGATTGGCTGCGTATGTCTATACGGAAAATTTAAGCCGCTCCTTTAGGATTACGGAACAACTGGAGTATGGAATTATCGGCCTAAATGATGCCCTGCCGTCAGTGGTTCAAGCTCCGTTTGGCGGCTATAAGGAAAGCGGCCTTGGACGCGAAGGCGGGCATTACGGAATTGAAGAGTTTTTAGAAGTAAAGTATATTTCGATTGGATTGGATATCTAATTAGAAATTGCTTTTAAATAAGAGCCAGTGAGCATTCAGTGCAGCAGCATTGATTGTCTTCACTGGCTTTCTTATAGAATTGCTAGATTTGATGAACATTGCTAGAAAGGAGGAAGCATAGTGTCTGGACCGCTTTACGGATTAAAAATAATCGATTTATCCCGTGTGTTAGCGGGTCCATACTGCACGATGATGCTGGGCGACATGGGAGCGGAAGTGACCAAGATTGAGAGTGTTGACGGCGGCGATGAAACACGCGGCTGGGGTCCGCCGTTTTTAGAAGGAGAAAGCGCCTATTTCCTGTGTGCCAACCGAAATAAACAGGGTATTACCCTAAATTTAAAAACAGACCAAGGTAAGGATATTCTCCGCAGACTCATTGCGGATGCAGATGTAGTGGTGCAGAATTTTAAGCCCGGGACTCTTGAAAGACTCGGTTTTGGATATGACAAGATAAAAAAATTAAATCCAGGGATTATTTTGGCATCGATCAGCGGCTTCGGTACAACAGGACCGTTTTCACACCTTCCAGGCTATGATTATATTATTCAAGCCATGTCAGGGTTAATGAGTATTACCGGTTATAGAGACGGAGAGCCTGCGAAGGTCGGGGTGGCGATTGCTGATGTGCTAACCGCTTTGTTTACTTGTATTGGTATTTTAGGAGCCCTTCAGCACCGAAGTAGAACAGGACAAGGTCAGACGGTAGATATCTCTTTATTTGACTCTCAATTAGCGGCACTAGTGAACGTTGCGAGCAATTATTTGTGTACGGGGAATATTCCCGAACGGCTCGGTAATGACCATCCCAATATTGTGCCATACCAGGTTTTTGCTGCAAAAGATGGAGACTTTGTTCTAGCAGTCGGGAACGACCGCCAATATCGAAAGCTAGCAAAATTGCTTGAAGATGAAACCCTATTAAAAGAACAATTTGAAACAAATTCTGGCAGGCTGGTGAATAAGGACGAGCTGGTTAGAAAAATTGCTGCAAAAATAAAACTGAAAACAAGAACAGAGTGGAAACAGTTGCTGGATGAAGCGGGAATTCCAAATGGCCCTATCAATAATGTGAAAGAAGCTTTGGAATCAGAACAGGCACGGGTAAGAGAAATGGTGGTAAAGGTAGACCACCCGGTTATTAAAGACTTAAAGCTTGTAGGCTCGCCATTAAAATTTTCTGAAACACCCATAAAAATGGATTGCCCCCCGCCGCTTTATAGTGAGCATACAGAGGAAATTTTAATTCGTCTGGGATACACAAACGAGGATATTATCGAAATGAAGCAGCTAAAAATAATTTAGGGAGGAAGAGCCATGAATTTTTCATTAACCGATGAACAAAAGAGTGTACGGAAAGTCGTGAGGGCGTTCGTCGACCGTGAGATTATTCCTTATATTAAAGAGTGGGATGAGAACGGGCATTTTGAAACCGGAATCCTTAAACGCTTGGCTAAGCTTGAATTGATGGGTGTTTGTATTCCTGAGGAGTATGGCGGGGTTGGAATGGATTATAATACACTGGCAATTGTATGTGAAGAGTTAGAACGAGGTGACACAGCTTTCAGGACGGCTGTATCTGTTCATACAGGGTTAAATAGCATGACCTTGTTGCAATGGGGCACAGAGGAACAGAAACAAAAATATCTTGTTCCACAAGCAAGAGGAGAAAGGGTCGGTGCTTTTGGGCTGACCGAGCCTAACGCCGGTTCGGATGTAGCGGCAATGGAAACAACGGCGGTAAAGAACGGCGACTTTTATATTTTAAATGGCTCAAAGACTTGGATCTCCCTATGTGATGTGGCAGACAACTTCTTAATTTTTGCCAAGACCGATCCAAAAGCGGGTCATCATGGAATTTCCTGTTTTATTGTAGACCGGACCTTCGTTGGAGTATCTTCAAAAGCGATAAAAGGAAAACTTGGTATTCGGGCAGGCAACACGGGTGAAGTATTCTTAGATCAAGTAAGAGTACCGGCAGAGAATTTGCTTGGTTACGAAGGGGAAGGCTTTAAAATCGCGATGTCGGCGCTTGATAATGGACGTTTTACGGTGGCAGCGGGGGCTTGCGGCACCATTATGGCTTCGCTCGAGGCAAGCGTGAAATATTGTGAGGAGCGGAAAACCTTCGGCAAGGAGATTGGCCGACATCAGCTCGTCCAGCAGATGATTGCTAAGATGTCAGCGAGTTTGGAGATATCAAGATTGTTAGTTTTTAAAGCAGGCTGGTTAAAGAATAATGGCAAACGGAATACACAAGAAACTTCTCTAGCGAAGTGGATTGCTTGTGACGCTGCTTTCGAAGCAGCCAATGATGCTGTGCAAATACATGGTGCGTACGGTTTCTCAAATGAGTTTCCGGTCGAACGCTATTTGCGTAATGCCAAGGCCCCGGTGATTTACGAGGGGACAAGGGAAATTCATACGATTATGCAAGGGGAATATGCTCTCGGATACCGGGAGGATAAGCCATTGCGAAAAATGCTCCCATCGTGGCCTTTTGAAGAGAGTCTGATTAAAGGATAAGAGTGTTTTTTGGTTAAGCCGTGCGCCGAGAGAGATGAGCGCACGGCATTTTCTTCTTTAAAAGGGGATTTGGTAGTGATTTACCAATTTTTGTAGAATAAGTTTGGGATTTCGTAGAATTGTGTGTTAGTTTCGTAGAATTCGCCTTCAACTTTGTAGAAAAGAAACGGATTTACGTAGAATTCTGAACCCCAATCCCGTCTAGTCTAAATTTATTATCAAGAATTAGCTGTTTATTAACAAAATCCTTAAACTAATTAACAAATCCACCGAAGATGCCCCTTGTTTTTTTAATAAAAGTAGTCAAATACTTCAAATTACAGCGCCTGCTGTGTTACGATAACGTATAAAAGCGAATCAAGAATCGAGGGGGCAGGGAAATTGATTAACACCGTTTTATTTGATGTTGATGGAGTGCTTTTGAGCGAAGAGCACTATTTTGATGCATCTGCACTGACTGTTTGGGAGATGCTGATTAGCAGCAATTATCTAGCACTCGCACCGGAACAATTTAAAACCGAATATACTGAAGCAGAAATCAACCACATCAGGGAAAATGTCTTCCAAAACGACCAGGTCCTTAAATTTATGAAATCCCGCGGCCTAAACGCAAACTGGGATATGATTTACCTATCCTTCGGCCATCAGCTCATACATCTTCTGTCGCAAATTAAAGAGGATGAAGCTGCGAAAATAACTCAATGGCTAACGGAGCCAATCAACTATGAAACCTTACGGGATATTGGCACAGTATTAAGTCAGTATCAGGTAGAATTGAATTTTGACTTGTTCGTAGACGAATTCTCTCAATCAGATGCGACAAAGCAGGAATTGTTTGAATACTTGAATGTACTGTCCAAGGAGAAGCTTGGCGTAGAAACATCGATTTTCCAAAAAGGCGAGCTCTGGTCTATTTGTGAACATGTTTCACAGGAATGGTATGTGGGCGATGAAAATGTTCTCGCTTCAACTGGCAGACCATCAGTCCAGACTGGGAAAAAGGGATTCCTTGCCAATGAAACAACCCTCGCTCCAGCGCAGGATATTGCGGCTTTATTTCAGCACCTTTCCTCATCTGGAATTACAATTGGAATTGGTACAGGAAGGCCAGACCTAGAAACGATCCAGCCTTTTAAACATTTAAATTGGCTGAAATACTTCGATGAAAACCGAATCATTACGGCTGATGAAGTATCAAAAGCAGAACAAGAGATAACCGAGCCTAAATCCTTATCAAAGCCGCATCCATTTACTTATATCATGGGGCTTAAAGGAAAAGAGACATCATCAATAGACTGCTTAAACACCCCCCTGCCCATTCAAAAGGGGGAAGAAGTATTAGTTGTAGGTGATTCATTGGCGGACCTTCTTGCCGCAAGAAAGCTGGGTTGTCAATTTGCAGCTGTTTTAACTGGTCTTTCTGGGAAAGATGCTCGACAAGATTTTGAAAAACATGAGGCAGATTATATTCTAGATTCCGTCCTCGATGTTAAAACCATTTTATAAATAGAGAAAGGGAATGGCGGCGCCATTCCCTCTTTTAAATACTTTCTACCTTTTCGCGTTCCGACTCATAAGAACCAACGGTGGTTAACTCAAGGACCTGTGCTTCCTGTAAGCCATCAATTAATTTTAAGACTTTGATAACATTTGCACTTAACGTTCTATCTAAGGTTAATACCATGATCGCTTCCCCGCCAACCTCTGTACGGCCAACCTGCATTGTACCAATATTGATATCATGTTCACCCAGTAAAGATCCGACCTTACCAATCATGCCTGGTACGTCGCGGTGTTTAATGTACAAGAGATATTTTTCCGGCTTCACATCAATCCGGTATTGATTAATTTTTAAAATTCTAGCTCCGTAACCATTTAGAACCGTAGCGCCGATTTTGGCTGTTTCTTGGCCATTAGACACACTTAATTCCATATAATTGGCAAAGCCTTTATTCGTTGCATTCTTGACAACATTATAGGAAACCCCTTGTTCTTTTAGCAAATGGAGGGCGTTAATTAGATTGACAGAATCACTTAAATGATAGGATAAAATTCCTTTTAATAGAGTACGCGTTAGCAACTCTGTATCTTCATCAATCAGATTCCCATAATAATTGATTTCAATCTTGGAAGGTGCCTGCTTATTTAATAATTGAATCACTAGCTGCCCCATTTGATCACCTAACAATAGGTAAGGCTGAAGCTTTGCTTGTGTTTCCCCTGACATTTGCGGCATATTAACGGCATTCTGAATCGATTGCTTTTCAAAAATCTCAATAATTTCTGCACTCACTTCTTGGGCAACCTTTTCCTGCGCTTCCACCGTAGATGCTCCAAGATGCGGTGTGACAATAATATTTGGATTTTGCATCAATTCCTCATTGGCAACCGGTTCTTTTTCAAATACATCAAGCGCAGCGCCTGCTACATGTCCTGATTGAATTGCTTTCACTAGTGCCTTCTCATCAATGATTCCGCCGCGGGCGCAGTTGACAAATCGGACACCTTTTTTCGTTTTGCTTAAGTAATCCGCGTTGATAAGACCTCTTGTATCATTTGTTAGTGGGGTGTGAACTGTAATAAAATCCGACTCCTCGGCAATTACATCCAAGCTTGCCTTTGTCATGCCTAGTTTCTTAGCGCGATCCTCAGTTAGGTAAGGGTCAAACGCTAAAATATTCATACCAAAGCTTTTAGCTCGTTTGGCTACTTCAGTACCAATTTTCCCCATTCCGATGACACCAAGGGTCTTTTTATACAATTCTACCCCTTTAAAGGAGTTGCGGTCCCATTCGCCGGCAGCTGTTTTTTGATGGGCTTGAGGAATCTTTCTTGCTAATGCTAACATCATCGCTAATGTATGCTCTGTTGCAGCCATCGTGTTCGCACCAGGAGCATTAATCACAATAATCCCTTTGCGTGTAGCTGCATTTACATCAATGTTGTCCACTCCAACACCTGCTCTGGCAATTACTTGGAGTTTATCAGCGGATGAAAGCAAGTCTTCTGTAACCTTTGTTTGGCTTCTCACAATCAATGCATCGTAATCACCAATAATTTTTTTCAATTCCTCTGTTGGCAAAGTTGGCTGTCTTTCTACTACAAAATTTGGATGATCAAGTAAGCTTTTTAAACCTGTATTGCTAATCCCATCTGTTACCAATACTTTATACATGATCGATTCCTCCAATGTTTTGTTTTAGTAAATAAAAACGCCCCTCATAATAGACAAAGCTGCCTTATTATGAGGGACGTGAATGAACGTGGGCCGTCTTTATCATTACTTTTCATTTATAAGATAACATAAATAGATTGAAATTTCAAAAATCAGTCGAATATAGGGTTTATTCTACAGCCACTCTTTCATTCTTGTAAAGGCTAATTTTAAAAAATACTTATTTAATTCAGAAAAATTTTACAAGTTAGGAGTAACCCATTTACAGCAAGGCTTTAAGCGGTTAGAGTAAAATGTATAGAAAATAAATCTATTGTAAAAAAGTAAAGAGCATCATATAATGTCTACTATATAAAAACAATTGTACGTTACAGGTAGACAGTGTAGGAGGAGAAAACATGGAAGCAATCTCGATTGGTCTTTTAGGATTAGGTACCGTCGGTTCAGGCGTAGTACAAATTATTAAAAATCACCAAGATAAATTAATCCACCAAGTGGGGTGTCCGGTTGTCATAAAAAAAATTCTTGTACAAGATGTACATAAAAGCAGACCGGTTTATGTTGATCCTACTATTTTAACATCCAATCCGGAAGAAATCATTTTGGATCAAGATATTGATGTAGTAATAGAGGTAATGGGTGGGGTCCATGAAACAAAAGATTATTTAATAACAGCCCTCAGACAAGGTAAGCATGTCGTCACGGCGAATAAAGATTTAATGGCTTTACACGGGTCAGAATTACTAACCGTTGCCTCAGAATATGGCTGCGATTTGTATTACGAAGCAAGTGTTGCTGGAGGTATTCCTATTTTACGTGGGCTGGTCGATGGTCTTGCTTCTGATCGGATTACGCAAATGATGGGGATCGTTAATGGTACAACCAATTATATTTTAACCAAAATGAGTGATGAAGGCCGCTCCTATGAAGAAGTTTTAAAAGAGGCACAAGAACTTGGCTTTGCCGAAGCAGATCCAACTTCAGATGTGGAAGGATTAGATGCAGCAAGAAAAATGACGATTCTTGCGACTCTTGGCTTTTCGATGCATATTGATTTAGACGACGTTAAGGTCAGTGGTATTTCTAGCGTGACAGAAGAAGACTTAAGTTACGGGAAACAACTAGGCTATACCATGAAATTAATCGGATTTGCTCACAGAGAAGGGGAAAAGGTAGAAGTGAGTGTCGCCCCTACCTTTTTATCGAATAATCACCCGCTTGCTTCTGTACAAAATGAATACAATGCTGTTTATGTGTACGGGGAAGCAGTAGGTGAAACGATGTTTTATGGGCCTGGGGCAGGAAGCCTGCCGACAGCAACTTCCATTGTTTCAGATTTAGTTGGTGTCATTAAGAATTTAAGGCTTGGTGTAAATGGCAGGAGTGCTGTAACACCGCAATATCCAAAAATGCTAAAGGAAAACGAAGAGAAGTTTTCGAAATACTTTTTACGGATTCATGTGCAGGATGAGGTAGGAGTATTCGCAGATATTACCTCTATTTTTGCCAAATACGGTGTAAGCTTTGAGAAAATTCTCCAGCTTCCGATTAAGAAACATGAAACATCTGAAATTGTGCTAGTGACACACAAGGCTTCGTTAACAAATTATGATAAAATTCTACTAGAGTTAAATGATTTACATGCAGTTAAAGAAATCAAAAGTGCCTATAGAGTGGTGAGAAAATCACTATGATAGGGCAAGGGTTACTTGATGCATAGTAACTCTATCCAACTCCCTAACACTTAAAAGGGCAGTTACAGAACATTTTCAAGGAGTTGTACACGCATGGCACTTCGTGACCGTATGATGATTAAGGTCCCGGCAAGTACAGCGAATCTTGGCCCAGGTTTTGATTCAATGGGTCTTGCGCTTGATTTGTATTTGACCTTAGAAATAGAAAAAAGTAAAGAATGGCATTGCTATTCTTTTTGTGAAGAGTTAAAAGACTTCCCTACGGGTGAAGACAACTATATCGTAAAGGTTGCCCTTCAAACAGCATCTCACTATGGTGTGGAGCTGTCTCCTTGTAAAATCAAGGTTGAGAGTGATATCCCGTTAGCGAGAGGGCTTGGTTCTAGTGCATCGGCCATTGTAGCAGGGATTGAGCTGGCGGATGCAGTGGGCGGCTTACACTTAACGAAACAACAAAAGCTCCTTCACGCGACAGAATGGGAAGGACATCCGGATAATGTCGGGGCATCGATTTATGGCGGGCTTGTTATTGGCTGTTATAAGCAAAATGAAGTAGATATGCTATCATTTATAAACCTACCGATCGAAGTGGTGGTCCTTATTCCGCAGGAAATCCTGCTAACAAAGGCATCTCGAGATGTGTTGCCGGAATCTTATACTCGTCAGGAGGCTATTGAGGCCTCTTCGACAGCCAACCTATTAGTAGGCGCCCTATTAACGCAGAATTGGGAGCTTGCCGGAAAAATGATGGAGAGTGATCGTTTCCATCAGCCATATCGTAAATCGCTTATTCAAGGCTATGATGAAATTGAACAAATGGCTAAAGCCAACGGGGCATTCGGGACCGCATTAAGCGGAGCTGGACCCACTATGATTTGTTTTACCGAAAAAGGCAGAGCGGATGGCCTTGTGAAGGCCTTTGAAACGGGATTTCCTGCTATGACTGCCAAAAAGCTATTAATCGATTATATTGGCAGCAGTGTGATCGAATTAGTAAAATAAGTGTAAGGGCAGCTTATGGGCTGCCCTTTTCATTTGGGCTGATTAACTGTTTTCAAAATCGAAAAGAAACTTCTCAAAAGCAACACTGCTTAAAGGCTTGCTAAACAAATACCCTTGCATAAGGACGCAATTTTTTGTAAGCAAAAATTCTTTTTGATGTTCTTTTTCCACACCTTCTGCAATTACATCTAAATGGAGGCCGCGGGCCAGATTAATAATCGCCTCAGGTATTTCTGTATTTTCTAAGCCCTCATTAATGTTTTGGATAAAGGATTGATCAATTTTTAATGTGTTAATCGGAAGGTCCTTTAAATAACTTAACGATGAATAGCCTGTCCCAAAATCATCAATAGAGATGGAAATGCCTTGATTTTGCAGTGTTTGAAGTGATTGGACAATTTCAGCTGAATTATTTAACAGGATACTCTCCGTTATTTCTATCTCAAAATGGTGCGGTGGGAGATTTTTCTCGGCAAGAATTTTCTTAACCGTCTCCAGCATTAGGTCTGGTTCCTGAAATTGCCGGGCTGAAAAGTTGACCGAGACCGATAAAGGGTACGAACGAGTTTGATTCCATTTACTCACTTGTTCACAGGCCTTTTCCATGACAAGTTCCCAAAGCGGCTGGATAAATCCTGTTTCCTCAGCTATTGGGATAAAAATGACCGGTGAGACATTTCCGAATTCCTCGTCTGTCCATCTCACCAAAGCTTCTGCCCCAAAAACAACCCCAGTATCCACTTTAATCTTAGGCTGATAAAACACATCAATTTTTTTATTCTCAATCGCCCTTCTTAGATGGGCTTCAAGCCGAGGTCTATCAATATCTGAATGCATCGATTTTTCCGAATAGAAGATGGCTTTATTTCCGCCGTTCTCCTTGGCATTGTACATAGCCATATCTGCATAGCTAATCAGTGTGTCCATGTTGTTTGTATGCTCCGGATAGAGGCTAATTCCTATGCTGGCGCCAAGGTAAAATTCATTCCCGTCTATCATGTAAGGTTTTTTCAGGGTTTCAATTAACCTTTCTGCTGCCGCTTTTGTTTCCTCTTTATCATGGGAGAGGAGAAGGATAATAAATTCATCTCCACCTTGCCTAATTATGATACTTTTTTCCGAATCAAGACAATTCTTTACCCTTGCGGCAATAATGTTTAGGAGTTCGTCCCCCTTGTTATGTCCAAAAGAGTCATTTACTTGTTTAAAACGATCCATGTCAATGAACAAAACGGAGACAGTTTCCTTATTTTCATCTGCCTGAATCATAATTCTGCTCAATTTTTCTTGTAAAAACCGTCTATTTAATAACCCGGTTAATGGATCATGGTTTGCCTGATATTCTATCAGTGCTTTACTTTGCTGTAAGTCCTCGACATAACGATGTAAATCGGTCGACATCGCATTTACATTTTCGGTAAGAAGGCCTAATTCATCTTTTCGGTTTAAGTCTAAGTGCTTGCCGAAGTTTCCTTGAGCAATCTCATTAACTTGTTCAACAATATAACCAATTGGCTCAGTAATCGAACGGGAAAAAATAAAACTGACTATTAAAACGATCAGCATGATGGCGAGCGAAAGGAGAATATGCATAAATAGTTCATGTCTAAGCTCATCTTGAATAAGGCCATAATTATAGGCAAGGCCAATAACGAAGGGCTGACCCGATTTCGGGAAGACAGGAACAAACGTTTTTAAAACACTTTTCTTGTTAAGGGTATCATTGTATGATTGCACTTTCTTTGTATTGACTGCCTTCTTAATATAGGCAGCATCAGTCTCGATATTGCGGTATTTATAAGTACCATACCAAATCGGTCTAGCTGAGATGCGAATATAACTATTTCCGTTTAGGTGAACCACTTCACTCTTTTTCCCAAAGTTTTTGGGATTAAAGACGGATATTTCTAAAATGCCTCGTTCCTTTGTGTAACCTTCGATGATTTTCCCTGGGCCAAATCGTTGCTCAAACTCCAAAACTTCATTATCCCGAAAATAGGGATTGATGATATAGTTTGTTGTCCCATCATAATAATAGCCCCATTTATCAATATGGTCAGGATCGGATGAAGCAATTTCAATTGGGCCAGACCAATAGTGTGGTAATGTTAACCCTTTTCCTACATTGACAGGTTTTAGGGACAACAATTGTTGGTAGGCGTCATACCAATAACCCCAGCCTTTTGTTGACATGTTAATTTCTTCAGGGTCAGATGAACGGACACCAATAATATCGCCCGGTGTTTTGGCTAATAAGGTAATGTGAGATACCCGGACCTCACCAGCTAGTTTTTTTAATTGATCGTTGGTAATTTCCTGATAGTTTGGAGGAAGAGATTGTTTGATTGCAAGGGATGCAATTCTCAAGTCTCTCCCCAGAATATTCTCTACATATAATGAACCTTCTCTTGTTTTTTCCACTTGGAACGAGACTTCATTTGTAATGACGGAGATTTCTCGTTCGTTATATTCTAGCAGCTGGCTTTTCGACCAAAAATAATGAAAGGTATTATTCGCTAATAAAATAAACAAAACGAGCAGAAAAAATATCAAGGGTATTTTTTTCTTGATCGACAATGATGCCACACTCCAGTAGCTGACTTTAGAGGTGATTGTAACTACCTTGAGATTAGATAATTACCCTTTTATCCCATGCAGCCATTCCTTGTAGCATTCATCACATAGCGCTTCATCTCTTTCCTGATTCATGGAAACAAATGGGACATAATGCAATTGTCTTTCCTCAATATCCTCTGTACAATAAAAACATTTTTCTGCCATAATTAGTCTCCTTTCTCATCATTCCTTTTTTTTGTAGTTTTTTCCGGTTTGGAGGTTTTATTACTTGGAAAAACCATCCATTTAATCCGAAAACTTTGTGTCTATATTTCTGACTATGCTATAAAGAAAAGGTAAGGATTAACAAAGGAGGTAAAAATAAGTGGATTTTCTTAATAAAGTTGTCGTGGTAACAGGTGGAGCGAAAGGAATTGGCCGTGGAGTAGCTGCTGCCTTTTCAATAAAAGGTGCAAAAGTCATTTTGGCAGATGTAGAAACTGAAACCGGAGAAAGAACGGAGACTGAAATTAAAAAGCAGGGTGGAGAGGCACTTTTTGTAAAAACAGATGTCCGAAACGAAAAGGACATTATTCACTTGTTTGAAGTGGCAAACCAGACATTTGGAAGAATCGATATCCTAATCAATAATGCCGGAAAAGGTGTATTTAAATCTCCTTATGATGTAACAATTGAGGAGTGGGACGATTGTCTGAACACCAATTTACGCAGTGTTTTCCTTTGCTCACGGGAAGCAGCCCGATATATGAGAGAAAATCGAACTGGCGGTGCGATTGTGAACATTGCTTCAACGCGTGCCTTAATGTCAGAGCCTAACTCCGAAGCGTATGGAGCCTCTAAAGGGGGAATTGTCGCGATTACGCATGCGCTCGCTGCTTCATTTAGTCAAGATCGAATAACCGTTAACGCAATCTCTCCGGGCTGGATCCATAATGGTGATGAGGCTGAACTTTCACATGCTGATCATGAACAGCATTTATCAAGACGTGTCGGCAAACCTAGTGATATTGCCCGTGCCTGCCTCTATCTAACGAATCCTGATAATGATTTTGTGACTGGCGTTAATTTAGTGATCGACGGAGGAATGACCAGAAAAATGATTTATGTAGAGGAATGAATCTAAATAAGACTCGTTAAAGATTACTACATAAAAGAAGGTTACCTTGCTTGTTCTAAATATGGTAAAATAGTGTGAATAGTAAGAAAAATGGAAGGGGGTTGAAGATGAAGCTGCCAATTATTCAATCAAAGCTGCGAATCCCTGTTGTAAAGGATGATTTTATTAGGAGGGCACAGCTTACTCGAAAATTGAAAACGATTCTTGATTTTCCTTTGACTCTTCTTCATTCCGGAGCTGGTTTTGGAAAGAGTACGGCACTCGCATTATTTTTGAGGGATGAAAAGCAGCAGGGATGCTGGTACTCTATTTCATCCTTGGATGATGACATCCTGACCTTCCTATCCTATCTGGTACAAACGATACAACAGGTAGAGCCTTCTTTTGGAACAAAGTTATCCGCCAATATGGACAACATGGAACGTTATATCCGTGAAGAGGAATTAAGTAGTTTATGTTCCCTTTTTATTAACGAAATTCTCGAGTGTAATGCCGAGATTACGCTTATCTTGGATGATTTTCACCAAATTGAACATTCTTATACGATTAATAGTTGGATGGAAAAACTGATAGAGCATATCCCAGCTAATTTACATATTGTTATTTCGAGCCGCAGCCGTCCTCACTGGAGGCATTTAACCAAAATGAAGGTGTGCGGCCAATTATTAGAAATAAAAAGGGAAGATTTAGTTTTAACGATGGAAGAAATGGAATTATTGTTAACTGATCTTTATGGATTAGAGATTGAGGCAGAGTATCTGCATTCCATATATGAAATAACAGAGGGCTGGATCATTGCCCTTTGCATGATTGCCACGCAAATACCATTACAAAACGACAAACCTAGGATTTATAAACATTCCTCTCAATCTCTCCAAGATTTTTTTCAGTATTTAGTCATGGAAGTCTTTTCGAAACAGCCGCCTATGATTCAACAATTTCTCGAGCAAACTTCCATCTTTGAGGAAATTGAGGAAGAAATTTGTGATGAAGTGATTGGACTTAACGGAGCCTCAAGTTTACTTGAGCAGCTTAAAGACCGCAATTTATTTATCCAAAAGATTGGGCGAACCCATTATCGTTACCATGCCTTATTCAAAGAATTCCTTGAAGATATTTTTCAAAAAAATAATGTGACTGCCTATATGGGTCTCCACGAACGCTGCGCCCGTTATTATGAGCGAAAACAACAATGGGAGAAAGCGCTTCATCATTATAAAAAAATTAATCATCACAAGGCAATCTGTTCTATTTTACAAGAAAATGGTCTGCGGATGCTCGAAAGTGGAAAATTGGAAAGCTTGTACGATCAATTAATCCTCCTATCAGAAGAAGACATGGAGACTTATTATCTTCTCTGGTATTTAAAAGCGGAAATTCATCGCTATCGATCACACTATCAGGAGGCACAGGAATGTTACGATAAGGCCTATGCTGGTGCGGAAAAAACACAAGATCATCTTGGAATGAGCTTGGCGTTAGAAGGAAAAGCAAAGATATTCCTCGATACCATACAGCCTCAACATGCAGAAAAACTTTTATATGAGGCGATTTTTCAGCGGGAAAAACGGCCGGGAGCAGATTACGATAAAGGGAAATTATATCAATTGTTATCTGAGAATCTACTAAACTCTGGTAAAGCTCGAGAAGCGGAAAAATGGATACAAAAAGCTAAGGAAGCAAAAATATCTCTTTCTGATGCGAATTTAGAAGCCAGATTATACTTAAGAACGGGCCGTTTTGAGGCTGCAAAGAAAGTCCTTCTCCTAAAAAAAGAAGAATTAAAGGATTCAACTGTCAATACATTGCCGCAATCCCACCGCGAAACCGACTTATTACTCGCTTTAATCGAAGCCTTTATGGGAGAAGGCTTTAAAGCTAAGAAACTAGCCCAAGCAGGGATTCAGCAGGGGATCAGCTATAAAGCCCCATATGTGGAGGCATGCGGTTGGATTCGCATGGGGCATGCCGTACAAATATTGAATAAGTATGATTCGAGTTTAGCAGAGAACTGCTATCAAACCGCTTTAGAAATCATGGAACAAATCCATGTTGACCGAGGGAAAGCAGAGCCCTTGATGGGCTTGTGTATTTTGTACGGGACTAGGGGGGAATTGGAGCGGGGGTTAGAGGCCGGAAAGAAAGCCCTACAGGAAACTGAAAAGGTCCATGACGTGTGGCTTTCATCACTTATAACCCTTTGTATGGGAATTGCCTGTATATATAATGAGCGGATTCCTAAGGCACTAGATTTCCTAAGAAGAGCAGAGGTACTTTTTGAGCGATGTGAGGATTGCTATGGACAAATGTTAGGTAAGTTTTGGCTTGCCTACGTCTTTTACCTTGAAAAACAGCCAGGTTTGTTTAAAGAAGCAATAAAAGCCTTTTTAAACTTAGTGCAGATTCACGAATATGAATTCTTTTTTCACAAAAGGACACTATTTAGCCCGAGAGATTTACAAATCTATGTGCCACTGTTAATTACATGTTTGAAAGAAGAGATTCAATCATCCTATGTCAAGAAAATCCTGCAGGATATGGGAATAACTGAATATGATGCTCATCCGGGTTATTCCATCCGAGTTCAGACATTGGGGCATTTCAAATTATGGCTTGGTGAAAAAGAGGTGGGCGACAAAGAATGGCAAAGAGAAAAGGCAAAGGAGCTTTTTCAATTATTGATTACGGTAAACGATTTAATGACCAAGGATGAAATTATTGGGCTCCTTTGGCCTAATCAGGAGAAAAAAAGTGGGGACCGTGATTTTAAAGTAGCACTTAATTGCCTTCATAATGTGCTTGAACCGCACCGTAAGGCACGTGCCGCACCCTTTTTCGTGATTAGAGAAGGGATGTTTTATGGATTAAACCCGGATGCAGTCATTGAAATGGATACGACTCAATTTAAAGAATTAATTGAAGCTGGACTAGAAGAAAACAGACCGGAGAAGGCTATTCCATTCCTAGAGAGAGGATTATCGTTCTATCATGGTGATTATCTTCCAGACCGTCGTTATGATGATTGGTGTATTAGTAAAAGAGAGAGCATGGCCGTATATTTTTTACGGGGTGCGGAGAAAATGGCGCAGTTGATGGTACGATCTGAAAAATATGAAGCTGCAATAAATTGGTGTGAAAGAATCTTGGAACGGGACCGAACCTGGGAAGAGGCCTACCGCTTATTAATGTACTGTTATTATCGAAAAAATAACCGCCCGCAAGCAATGAAGTGGTATCAAAGATGTAAAGAAGTACTCGAGGAAGAACTCGGTGTCACTCCATTAGAACCAACCAAGCATATGTATCAAATGATCATTGAATCCGAAAGTATCTTAAATTCGATTGAACAGCCTTAGGATTAGGGCTGTTTTTTGCGTCCCCTGGTCAAGGCGCTTCCGCTTTTCTATTTGTAACTCTTCTGTAACTATTATCTCCTATCATAGATTTAAAGCTTTACAGGTTGTTGAAAACATATTAAGGGGGAAAAAGTGTGAAGGGGTATCAAGGGAAATGGGCATTATTAGGCTTACTTATTTTTATGATGGTCTTTGCGAGCGCTTGCAGCTCGGACAAATCATCTTCAGAATCAAAGGGAGGCACCAACACAGATAAAAAAGAGCCAATTAAAATTGGCGTCCTTGCCTCAAAGACAGGTGCTCTTGAGGCATATGGAAAACAAACATTAAGAGGTTTTGAGCTTGGACTTGATTATGCAACAGACGGTAAACGTGAAGTGGCCGGCCGAAAGATTGAATTTATAGTAGAGGATACAGAAACAAAGCCGGAGGTCGCTGTTCAAAAAGCTACCAAGCTATTAGAAGAAGATAATGTCGACTTTTTAGTCGGATCATCAAGCTCAGCCGATACGTTAGCTGTTTTACCACTAGCAGAAGAATATCAAAAAGTAATGGTCGTTGAACCGGCTGCTGCTGATAGTATTACCGGTTCAGAATTTAATAAATATATTTTCCATTCCGCTCGTAACTCCTCACAAGACGCGGTTGCTGGTGCAGCGGCAATTGCTAAAAAGGGAGTAAAGATTGCAACCCTTGCACCGGATTATTCTTTTGGCCGTGATGGGGTGGCAGCATTTAAGGAAGCGGCGAAAAAGCTCGGAGCTGAAATTGTAAAAGAAGAATATGCAGATCCTGCTGCTACAGACTTTACTTCGAATATTCAAAAAATCATCGATGCTAAGCCTGATTACTTATTTGTCGTCTGGGCCGGAGCAAACTCTCCATGGAAGCAGCTTTCGGACATGAGGGTCCAAGAAAAGGGCATTAAGATTTCAACTGGTGCACCAGATATTGCTGCTCTTTCCACAATGGAGCCGCTGATTGGGATGGAAGGCTTTACCGTTTACTACCATGACCTGCCAAAAAACAAAATTAATGACTGGCTTGTTGCAGAACATAAAAAGCGGTTTAACGGTGACGTGCCTGATTTATTTACGCCTGGCGGCATGAGTGCGGCGATTTCCATTGTTGAGGCATTGAAAAAGACCAATGGGGACGCCGATGCTGACAAATTAATCACTACAATGGAAGGGATGAGCTTTGAGACACCAAAAGGGAAAATGACCTACCGGAAAGAAGACCACCAAGCCCTGCAATCGTTGTATGCCATTAAATTGGAAAAGAAGGATGGTGTTCCATACCCAGTTCCAGTTCTGATTCGAGAACTAACTCCTGAGGAAACAGCTCCACCAATCCGGAACAAGTAGAATTTAAAAAACAGGAGGGTTCGACCAAGTTATACCAGGTCACCCTCTTACCTTTTTCTAACGCTAAAAAATCAGGTGGTGAAAGTATGTCAACTCTTATTGAAACGAGAGATTTATCAATTACCTTTGGCGGTCATACAGCTGTAGATTCTGTCAGCATTGTCGTCCCCGAAAAACATTTTATGTCGATCATTGGACCAAACGGGGCCGGAAAAACGACCTTTTTTAATCTTCTCAGCGGCCAATTAACTCCAACAAACGGAAAAATCTATTATCGAGGAAAAGATATTACCAAATTCTCCCCGACAGCCCGGACGCGAACAGGGATTGGACGCTCCTTTCAAATTACCAATGTCTTTCCGAATCTAACCGTACTAGAAAATGTCAGATTAGCTGTTCAATCACAAGCAGGAGTTCGTTACCAGATGCTGTTTCATCATAAAAAATACCGGGTGTTTGAAGAGAAGGCGTTGGAATGGCTAAAGCTGGTCCTCCTAGATGATAAAAAGAATTCGCTTGCCATCAACCTGGCCCATGGTGAGAAACGGAAGCTTGAAATTGCCATGCTGCTGGCACTTGAAACAGAGGTCCTCTTACTCGATGAACCCACAGCCGGTATGTCGTTAGAGGAAGTGCCTGCTATTTTAGAAGTAATCAAAAGAATAAAGAATGAAGGCAGCCGGACCATACTCCTCATCGAACACAAAATGGATATGATCTTAGATTTATCGGATTCCGTAATGGTTTTATTTAACGGAGGGCTGCTTGCCGATGGAACCCCTGAAGAAATTATGAAAAATGAAACGGTTCAGTCTGCTTATTTAGGAGGTCATTTGGATGAGCGACCTGTTGAAGCTTGATCAAGTAGAGACACATATTGGTCAATATCATATTCTCCAAGGGATATCTTTTGACGTTAAGAAAGGCGAAGTTACAGTTCTGCTTGGAAGAAATGGGGCTGGAAAAACAACCACTTTACGCACGATTATGGGATTAAATCCTGCATCAAAAGGCAGCGTTACCTTTAAGGGAGAACAAATACAAGCCTTTCCAACCTATACGATTGCTAAAAAGGGGATCGGCTATGTCCCGGAAGATCAGGGAATCTTTGCGGGTTTAACGGTAGAAGAAAATATGAAAGTGGCGATTCAAAAAGAAAACGAGGAAACAGCGAAACGAATGGATTGGATTCTAGAATTGTTCCCGGACCTAAAGAAGTTTTGGAAAAAACCCGGCGGCTATTTAAGCGGCGGGCAGAAACAAATGTTATCGATTGCTAGAGCTTATGTAAATGAGAATGAATTGTTGTTAATTGATGAGCCAAGCAAGGGATTGGCACCCATTGTTGTTGAGAAAGTAATGGAGTCAATTTTACAAATGAAGAATCAAACAACCATCGTCTTAGTGGAGCAGAATTTTATGATGGCGAGCACAATTGGTGACCGTTTTTACATTATTGATGATGGGCGGACAGTAAATAATGGCACCATGAAGCAATTAAAAGAAGATGAAGAAATGAAACGAAAATATTTAGGCATCGCTTAGAAAGGAGGACCGTCAAATGGACTTAATCATCAATTTAACCTTAAATGGCCTGGCAACGGGGATGCTGATCTTTTTACTTGCAGCGGGGTTAACGCTAATTTTCGGTTTGATGGATGTGCTGAATTTTGCCCATGGCGGGCTGTTTGCCTGGGGGGCGTATAGCGGACTATGGGTTTATCAGCAGACAGGGAGTTTTATCATTGGCATTGCCGGGGCCATCATTACGGGCTGTTTGCTTGGCATCATCACCGAGAAATGGATCATTAAACCCGTTTACGGAAATCATGTGCAGCAAATTTTAATTACACTTGGTCTTATGCTTGTTTTATCAGAAATGTTAAAGGTTATTTGGGGACCGAATCAATTAACGGCTTCGCCTCCAGATTATTTAAAGGGCAGCTGGGAACTGGGCGGGGTCATTGTTATTAAATATAGGATCTTTATTATTTTAGTTGGCTTGTTTATTTTTGCCGCTGTTCAATATATCCTTAAAAACACAAAGGTCGGCCTTGTTGTCCGGGCGGGTGTGATGAATAAAGAAATGGTTCAAGCACTCGGGATAAATATTCAAAAGGTGTTTATGTTTGTGTTTATGATTGGTGCAGGTATGGCGGCACTTGGCGGTGTACTGCTCGGCCCCTATTCGGGTGTGATCCATGCTGGAATGGGAATGGAATTTGCCATTTTAGCGTTTATTGTCGTTGTGATTGGGGGCATGGGCAATTTTAAGGGCTCCGTTTTTGCAGCTATTTTAGTAGGATTATCCGGTTCATTCATGGCGTACTATGTCCCGGATTTATCACTGGCGGTCAATATGCTTCTAATGGCAGTTGTGTTAATTATTCGGCCCCAGGGCTTATTTGGTGCGGGAGGGGTGAGAAGATGAGATTGATCCAAGGAAATAAAATGACTGCTTTTATTTTAGTCATCGCAGCCTTTCTTATCCTGCTGCCATTTGTTTATGAGTCTAGAAATCTATTCATCTTATTAACCCAAATATTTGTCTTTGCTATTTTTGCGATGAGTTATGATTTGTTAATCGGTTTTACTGGCATTGTTTCGTTTGGTCATGCGATGTTTTTTGGGATTGGAGCCTATTCAATCGGGATTTTTATGAAAAAATTTGAACCGACGATGACTTACTTTTTCCTATCGGTTTTGTCGACGATTGTTCTTACCGGGTTGGTAAGCTTTATTGTCGGTCTGTTGACTCTCCGTCTAAAAAGTCATTTCTACGCCATGTTAACCTTATCGCTTTCGGGGCTCTTTTTAGTGCTGGCGGAAAAATGGCGGTCCATGACATATGGAAACGATGGATTTACTTTCCGCGTTCCTGAATTGTTTATCGATCGGACTCATTTTTATTGGCTCAGCCTTTGCCTCATGGTGGCAATATTTTTATTCTTAAAACGGTTTACCAATTCTCCGCTTGGCAGGGTGCTCCAAGCCATCAGGGAAAACGAACAACGAACCGAATCACTCGGGTTTCAAGTTTTGCATTATAAAATTGCGGCGAGTGTCGTTTCCGGGGTGATCGCTGGGATAGCGGGGATTTTATATGCCATTTCGCTAAGATTTGTGAATACCAGTGTGTTTTCCATGGATATTACGTTAGACGCGTTGTTAATGACGATTATTGGCGGGGTTGGAACATTAGTCGGGGCCATCATTGGGGCGGGGTTAATTGAATTTGCCCATGACTGGCTGACTGCACTTGCTAAGGAGCATGTCATCTTTGAACGCTGGATTATTTTCTTCGGCATTATTTATATTTTAGTCGTGATGTTTTTCCCAAAAGGAATTGTGGGGACGTTAAGCACCTATCCGTGGAAACGAAAAAAACAGACTGCTGTAAAAAGTAAAGAAAAAGTGGCAGGATAGAGGGAGGAACTAATGGAGAGTAATCAGATTGCTTCCTTCGTCGTCCGGTTTCAATTGGCAGCGGTTGAAAAAGACACTGCAAAAAAACATTGGAGAATCAAAGTTACACATGTCCAACTGGAAAGGGAAACATTATTTGAAAGTTTTGAGGAAGCGATGGAATATATGAAGGAAATGGCGGAACAAGTGTAAGCCTAGGAGGTGCAGCATTGAATATTGGGATTCTTAGTACAGGAATCTATCTGCCAGAGGATTATGTGACGGGTAAACAGATTGCCCAAATGGCAGGTATCCCTCTGCATGTTGTGGAAGAAAAAATGGGTATAAAGAAAAAGTATGTTCCAGGAGCACATGACCATACCTGTGAAATGGGGATTATCGCAGCCAAACGGGCGATAGCAAAAGCCGGGATTAATCCCATGGATATTGACCTTGTCATTTATATTGGGGAGGAGCATAAGGAATATCCGCTATGGACAGCGGGAATCAAGCTTCAGCAAGAGGTTGGGGCACTAAATGCCTGGGCATTTGATGCAGCATTAAGATGCGGTACGACCGTTATGGCCTTAAAATTGGCCAAGAGTCTGATGATTGCCGACTCTGGAATTCAGACTGTCTTGCTTGCAGGCGGTTATCGTAACGTCGATTTTATCGATTATCAGAATCCTAGGACCCGTTTTATGTATAATCTTGGTGCTGGTGGTGGAGCCATTCTTTTGAAAAAGAATCATAGTGAAAATGTTTTGTTAGAAACAGAGCTGATGACAGATGGTTCTTTTTCAGAGGATGTGGTGGTTGTAGCAGGCGGAACAAAGAATCCGCTGACGAAGGAAGCCCTTGAACAGCGGCTTAATAGGCTCGATGTTCTCGATCCAGAGGGAATGAAGTCTCGTCTTGAACAAAAGTCAATGGCTAACTTTTTGAAGGTGATTAGGGAATCTGTACGGAAAAGTGGTTATCTTGTGAGTGATATCTCTTATTTAGCGATTCTTCACATGAAAAAATCAGCCCATGAATATGTTTTAAAAGAATTGGGGTTGTCCTCTGAACAATCTATATATCTCGAAGATTATGGTCATATCGGTCAAATCGATCAGATTTTGTCATTGGAGCTTGCTCTCAGAGATGGGAAAGTAAAGGATGGAGACCTCGTGGTGCTCGTAAGTGCCGGTATCGGATATGCCTGGGGAGCGACGACCATTAAATGGGGGAAAGGGTGATGGCAGTGGTAAACGTAACGATGAAGAACGTTCATTTATCGAATGGAGAGACACTTGCCTATAGAGAAAGAGAGGGCGGGGAACAAAAAGTTTTATTGATTCATGGAAATATGACATCATCAAAGCACTGGGATTTAGTTTATGAAAATATCGATGCAAAATATAAGCTGTATGCCGTTGATTTACGAGGCTTTGGCCAGTCAACTTATAACAATCTAATTACGTCGATTAAAGATTTTTCCGATGATGTGAAGTTATTCGTTGATGCGATTGGTTTAAAGGATTTTGCCATTGTGGGCTGGTCAACAGGAGGGGCAGTGTCGATGCAATTTGTTGCTGATTACTCAGGCTATTGTAACAAGCTGATTTTATTAGCATCCGAATCAACGAGAGGCTATCCGTTTGACGGTAAACTACATGAAAATGACGAACCGCGTCGCTTTGCTTTACATGAAGAGATTAAAAAAGATGTATCTAAAACGATTCCAGTGCAGACGGCTTATGATACGAATAATACGGAATTATTGAAGTTAATTTGGAATGCGGTGATTTATACCCATAATCAACCGGCACCAGAACTTTATGAGGAGTATCTGCAGGATATGAGAACGCAGCGCAATCTAGCAGAGGTCCATCATTCCAATAATACCTTTAATATCAGTCATCATCATAACGGGCTTGTTGAAGGAAATGGAAAAGTGGATGACATTAATGTTCCTGTCCTGGTATTGCGGGGAGAAAGGGATTATGTGGTAACAGCAGAAATGACCAATGAAATTCTACAGGATTTAGGTAGTAAAGCGAGGTTTATCGAATTAAAGAATTGCGGGCATTCTCCTCTGGTGGATGATTTGCCGCAGTTATTATCAGCTATTACGCAATTTTTGGATGAATAGCCTGAGAAGATGTTAGATCAAGTTACGGCCCTAATTGGGTCGTTTTTTGTAATTTGTTAATATCTTTAAGGAATTTGTTAATAAAGCTAAAATTTTGTTAATATCCAATGAAAAATTGTTACTAAACTCGATATTTTGTTAATATCCACTGAAAATTTGTTAATAAAACCAATTTGTAACTCCAATGTAACCAAAAACCGATAAAATAGAGCTATCTTATTTAGTGGAGAAGGAGCGATTATTCGGTGAGGTGGGAAATGGATTGGCTGGAGCATAGAGCAAGATTAACGCCTAGAAAGAATGCCATTATCGATGAGGAAACTAACAAAACCTGGACATTTTCAGAATTAAATGAGCGAGCATGTGCAACTGCAAACTGGCTTTATGCCCGCGGCATTAGAAAAGGTGATCGGATCGCCTTATTATCGCCTAATCATATTAGCCATTTCGATTTATTATTTGCCTGCGGAAAAATAGGCGCCATTTTTGTACCTTTGAATTGGCGGTTATCACAGCATGAATTAAGGGCCATCTTAGCGGACTGTTCGCCTATTTTAATAGGGATACATCAAAATTTTGAAATGCTCACTCCAAAATTAACAAGCGAAGGCTTGAGCTCCTTTTTAGTAGGAGAGACGAGTTATGAAAGGATAGTCTCCTATCCCATCAATAAAATTTCAAAAACGCCATTTTCGGAAACAGACCCATTGGCAATGATTTATACGGGCGGAACCACCGGCAAATCAAAAGGTGTAGTATTAAGTCATCGTGCCATCCTTTGGAATTCAATTAACACGATTGTCAGTTGGAGTTTATCGATGGATGATACAACGATTACCTATTTGCCAATGTTTCATACTGGAGGATTAAATGCCTTGAGCATTCCGATTTTGATGAGTGGCGGAACCGTCGTAATAGGGGACAGTTTTTCTGGAGCGAAGGCAGTTGAATCTTTACGACGATATCGATGTACAATTGTTCTTCTCGTACCAACTATGTACCATACATTGATTCAAACGAAAGAGTTCGAAGAGTGCAGTTTCCCAGATATGAAGGTCTTTTTATCAGGAGCAGCCCCCTGCCCGCTCTTAATTTACGAAGCTTTTAATAAAAAAGGGTTAGCCTTTAAAGAAGGATATGGCTTAACAGAAGCAGGGCCGAATAATTTTTATATAAGCCCCGAGGATGCAAAAATCAAGCGGGGTTCGGTTGGGAAGCCAATGTTATTTAATTCGGTCCAATTGGTAAAAGCGGATGGTTGTGAGACTAAGGCAAACGAAGTTGGAGAAATAATAATCAAAGGAAAACATTCATTTTCGTTTTATTGGAATCAAGAACAAGCTACGCAGGAAACGATGAGGGAGGGCTGGATTTATACCGGTGATTTAGCCAAGCGGGATGAAGATGGTTATTTTTATATTGTCGGCCGGAAAAAGGATATGATCATAACCGGAGGAGAAAATGTGTATCCACTTGAGATAGAACATTGGCTTGCCGATCATCCTGCGATTAACGAAGCTGCCGTCATTGGACTCCCTGATGAAAAATGGGGTGAAATGGTAATTGCCTTTATCTCTCTAAAAAGCTCTTACACTATAGAGGACGAAGAATTAAGAAATTATTGTGAGTCTAAGTTAGGACGTTATAAAATTCCTAAACAATTTATTCGCTTAAAGGAACTGCCTAAAACCCACGTAGGGAAAATAGATAAAAACAAATTAAAGGAGATGGCTATAAACAAGGGGAGAGCATAAATTTCTTCCCTTGTTATTTTGTGTTCAAGATCGAATTCAGAAATTATACTAATTCAGCTGCCCCTTCAATAAATAATTTTGAGACAATCGATTGGGTTTTATTAATATTATAGACAAGATAAAAATATCGTTCGTCATCAAAGTTCTGAATGTTATACATCTTCAACATGTGATGGCGGGAATATTCACGCGCAGCTACTTCTGATATGATGGAGATGCCGACATTTTCAATAACCATCTGTATTAAACTCTGTCCGTCCTCAATATAGGAAACAATATTTAATTGGTCCTTGCCAATTTTATTTTTTTTCAAAAACCTTTCTAATAAAGCGTTCGTTCCTGAATCAGAATTCCTCATGATAAAAGGATATTGTAAGATTTCATTTATTTCTACTGGTTCGGTTATCCTGATTTCATTAGAGGTAACGAGGACTAGTTTTTCTTTTAATAATGGTATGTAGCGTAATTTATCGTCCTCGAATTTCTGGCCTAATAACCCTAAGTCAACTGAACCATTTAGGACTTTTTCGACAACATGTTTTGATGAAGACTGGTTGATATGAAAGATGACCTCAGGGTATTGCACTCTAAATTGTTTGATCATTTTCGGAACCATAAACTGTCCAGGAACAGAACTTGTTGCAATTCGAATCATTCCTCGAAGGGATGTCATGCCCTCCTTTAAATCAAGCAAGGCCTGATCTTTAATAAGTAAAAGTTGACGGGCCCAATGATACAACCGTTCCCCATGTGGAGTAAGGATACTTTCTCGGCCCACACGATCAAATAATTTCACACCCAGCGTTTTCTCGAGTCCTTGTATATGTGAACTGACCGTTGATTGGCTTAAGAAGATATCTTCTGCCGCTTTGGAAAAGCTTTTATGTTCAACAACTTTTGTAAATACATAGAGTTGGTGTAAATCCATTAAATCTTCTCCTTAAATTGATATAATCGATGGTGGATGATAGGTGATCTAGATAAATAGTAGCTTACCATAAATACACATCTATAAGTGAACCTGGACTTTTAAATTTATATGCGTACAAAAAAGGAGTGATGGATCAACATCACTCCGCTGCGTTAATTGAGTATTGGCATTTTATGTGTTAGAGATAAATCAAGTATTGATGGCCACTTTCCATGACCTGATGCCGGATTAATATGACCAGCATTAGGTAAGACAATAGAAGGATGATCTAGATTTAAATAGTTTCCCGCATCCTCCATATTGCAATAAGGATCATTATTTGAGTGGATAAACAATATTTCCTCTGCTGTCCTTGTTAAATGGCTGCTAGTTAAAGGTACAGGAAAAAAAGATGCTGCCTCCTTAAGTGTGATCGTTGGAGATGGCGGCGCAACTAGGATTACACGCTTAGCTAACTTTTTGGTTGCAGTGGCTGCATAATGAAGCCAAAGTAGGCAGCCTAGACTATGTGTGATAATGGTAAGTTCTGAATTGGCAGGTATCGTTTCCATCGTCTGATGTAATTCCTTTAACCAAACCTTTAGATTTGGTGCATGAAAAGTGGAAAAGGTTGGATAACTCACTGGATAATTTTTTTCCGTTAAAGTGTCCGCCAGCCACGTTTGCCAATGGTCATGGCCGCTCCCGCCTAACCCATGAATAATAAGAAAATGTTGTTGACTCATCATACCCCTCCATTAAATTAAATATACATTATTCCGATTGATTAAGTTGGTATTTCTAAAAATTATAATGTTTTTAAGCCAAAATTACAACAGATGATGGTTAATTAGTTTCAAAAAAGGATGTATATTTGCAATTACCACGATAAACAATCAATATTAGTGAATAGGTAAATTAGAAAGTAGGGGTATTTGTTGTCAGATTTCTTATCGCTAGGCATATCTAAAGAGTTAACGGATCAATTACGCGCTTACGGTGTCGTGGTTCCCACACCGATTCAAAAACAGGCCATTCCATTGGTGATGAACGGGAAAGATGTAATCGCCCAGGCACAAACGGGAACAGGTAAAACCTTTGCCTTTATCTTGCCCATTCTTGAAAAAATAGACCGAAATGCTTCGCACATACAGACACTTATAGTTGCACCAACAAGGGAATTGGCTTTACAGATCACAGAGGAAATTGAGAAATTAATAGAGAATATAAAAGGTTTAGCTGTATTAGCGGTCTATGGAGGCCAAGACGTTGATAAACAGTTAAAAAAATTAAAAAGAAATCCGCAAATTGTAGTGGGAACACCTGGACGTCTGTTAGATCATATTCGTAGAGAGACAGTACGCTTGGGTGAAACAGATTTCCTTGTATTAGATGAAGCTGACCAAATGCTCCACATTGGCTTTCTTAGTGAGGTAGAGGAAATTATAAAGGAAACACCAAATACTAGGCAAACCTTGTTGTTTTCAGCTACCATGCCGCCAGAAGTAAGAAAGTTAGCAGAAAAGCATATGCAGAGACCTGAATATATTCAGATTGAAAAAACACAGGGCCCTGCCATAAGTGTAAAGCAAATGGCGGTTCATACTACCGACAGAGCAAAACAAGCATCACTCATTGATTTAATTGAAACTTATCGCCCCTTCTTAGCGGTTATTTTTTGCCGGACAAAACGCAGGGTCAGTAAATTGTACGATGCACTAAAGGCCCATGGTTTTTCATGTGATGAGTTACATGGAGACCTTTCTCAGTCTAAACGGGAACAGGTCATGAAACGCTTTAGGGAGGCTGAGATACAATTGTTGGTCGCAACGGATGTCGCGGCAAGAGGTCTGGATGTTGAGGGAATTACCCATGTCTTTAACTATGACATACCGCAGGATTCTGAAAGTTATGTCCATCGGATCGGTCGGACAGGCAGAGCAGGTATGACCGGACTGGCAGTAACATTCTATTCCTCGGCCGACAGGCCCGCACTTGATCAAATTGAAAAAGAACTATCTATAACCATTCCAAAACAAAATGATGGGAATGGCAATAAAGAAAAAGAGAATTCTGAAGAGGGCATCGCGGCAAGGCGGCGTAATCCATCGACAGAAAAACGTGGTCAAGGAAGAGAAAGGCAGAATAGAGATTCAAAAGATCGTAATAGGGCTAAAAGCGGGAATGACAGAAGGTCGGAGGGTTCAAGCAGAGGTCCTAAGAAGGAGACACCGAAGAAAGCTAGTGGGGTAAGAGATAGTCAAGGGAAACGGGCTAACTACTCTGCTTTCAGCAAATCCAATCGCGGAAGCGGTAAACCGACAGCACCATCTAGAAGTAAAGGGAAGCGATAGAAAAAGAGAGGGGCTGATCCATGATCAGCCCCTCTCCGTTATGGTAAAGGAAATTATAGGTTTACTACTTGTGGATAATTTACAGGTTTAGAAGCGTCCAGCTCCAGCGCCTAGCCCCTCGAGGTCATAAGCCAATCCGTCCAAAAGGTTAAAAAGCAACCTTTCGGCCGGTTCGTCTTATGCTTGTCGGGGCTGATCAAGGCGCTTGCGCTTTTGTTTTATCCTTGAATTCCAATTCCAGTATTGGATTTTACAAGCACTTCATCAAACTTTTTCACATCTGCTTTTTGTCTAGAAAAAATAGTTCCTACATACCCGGCAATAAATCCAAGTGGAATCGAAACAATCCCCGGAGTAGTATAAGGGAAGATAGGATTCCCGACAAAAATGGCTTTTCCTGCTTCAGGGCTGAAAACATTCGGGCTAATAAGAACTAATCCTATCGCTGAAATCAGTCCAATGACCATTGCCCAAACTGCACCGGTAGTATTAAAACGTTTCCAATAAATGGTGTAAATAATGACCGGTAAATTTGCACTTGCTGCCACGGCAAATGCAAGCGAGACAAGAAAGGCTACATTTAGTGTTTGAGCACCTAAAGCTAAAATAATGGAAATGACAGAAACACCGATTGCAGCCCAGCGAGCCATACTAACCTGCTGCTTTTCAGATGCTTTACCCTTTCGTAAAATTTCATTATAGAAATCATGGGCAAAGGCAGACGCTGCGGTTAACACTAATCCTGCCACGACAGCAAGAATGGTTGCAAAGGCGACAGCGGAGATAAAAGCAAACAACATATTACCGCCAATCGCTTTGGCTAAAAGAGGTGCGGCCATATTGCCGGCAGGGTTAGCAGCAATAATCTCGGAATTTCCAACAAACGCTGCTGCACCGAAGCCGAGGAAAATGGTCATGACATAAAAGATTCCAATGATCCAAGTTGCATACACCACAGACGAACGGGCTGTTTTTGCATCTTTTACCGTAAAGAAACGGACGAGAATATGCGGCAGCCCGGCAGTACCGAGTACTAACCCCATGTTTAATGAGATGGTATCAAGACCGATTTTGTACTTAACTCCAGGATTTAAGAAAGATTCTTTTAAAGGTGTAGCTGTTTTCATTTGATCAAACATATCAGTGATACTCCAATTAAACTTCGCTAACACAATAATCGAGATTAAGAAAGTACCGCCCATTAATAGAATGGCTTTAATAATCTGGACCCAGCTTGTTGCATGCATTCCGCCAAAAATAACATAAACGGTCATTAAGACCCCAACAATTAAAACGGAGGTTGTGTAGTTTAAACCTAATAATAATTTAATAAGTGCACCTGCTCCGACAAGTTGGGCAATCATATAAAAAATAGAAATGGCTACTGTATTCATAGCTGCGAACCCGCGTATTTTTTTAGCATCAAAACGTGCTGCAATCATATCTGCAAAAGTATATTTCCCCAGGTTCCTTAATGGTTCTGCTACCAAATAAAGAACGACTAAATAGGCAACTAGAAAACCAATGCTATAAAAAAATCCGTCAAACCCTGTTAAGGCGACTGCTCCGGCAATTCCAAGGAATGATGCTGCTGACATATAATCCCCAGCTATGGCCATGCCATTTTGCCAGCCTGTTAGTCCCCCTCCTGCTGTGTAAAATTCGCTTGCATTCTTTGTTTTTTTAGAAGCGAAGTAGGTAATGATTAATGTTACGAAAACAATGCCAAGAAACATGATAAATGCAGGAGTATTCATTCGTTCTTTCCTCCTTTCTGGACCACTTCATTTGCTAATGCATCAAATTTAGCTGCTTTTTTTGAATAAAGCATACATAATCCCCACGTCATAACGAATTGTAGGAATGCAAAGACCCAAGCCCAGGTAATACTTCCGATAAATTTATGATTTAGGATGGTTGAATAGGAAGTGAGAATAGGCAGTGCAAAATAAAAGCAAAAGAAGAAGATCGTGATTGGAATAATAAACTTTTTCTTTTCGGAGAGTAATTTTTGAAATGCAGCTGAATGAACAATAGTCGTGTAATCGCTTTCAGAATTGATCTTTGTTTTCCTTGCCTCCAATGGGAAGCCCCCCTCTCATTTACATATAAGCATGACATAGGGTGTATATGGTATAACAAAAAACGAAGCTAGAGTAGAAAGTCCCTCCCTTCTTTAAAAACAGATTTTTCTTAAAATTACAACTTCATTTTTAATTATAGTAACAATAAAAATAAATAAGCAAGCGAAAATATAAAAAATAGTAATTTTTTACTATTTTTGGAAAAGTATAGTTAGCACAAAATAAAAAAAACTCTCTGCTTTCGCAAAGAGTTTTTTAATATGGAGACTATCGGGATCGAACCGACGACCTCTTGCATGCCATGCAAGCGCTCTCCCAGCTGAGCTAAGCCCCCGTTTATGTGGTACAAGAAGAATTATATCTGTCTTATAAAAATCTTGCAAGTGGAAATTTAAAGAATATGATATTTTTTATTTTAACTCTCAATTTCCACTTTTTTCACGCCATTTAATTCAGAAACAGCAGCATAAACCTCTGTTGTTTTTTCTCGATAATCCACGGCAACTAGGATTTGGACTAGATGGTCTCCATTATCCAAATCTTTAATCCTCAGCCGGCGGATAATATATTTCTTACCCATTAAAAAAGATATAGCTGGCTCAATTTGTTTCTGGTCCCTGATAAATAATTGAAGATTAATTTCTTTTTCCCGTAATTGCTTTGGACCAAATAGTTTCATTAAAAAAGGAACTAATTCAACACTTATAATCAAAAGAGCTACACCGGCAAACGCCTCGATGTAAAATCCGGCCCCTACTGCAATACCAATACCTGCAGCTCCCCAAATCATCGCTGCTGTTGTTAAACCAGAGATACTGTCGTTTCCTCTTCTTAATATAACTCCGGCACCTAAAAAACCAATCCCCGAAACAATCTGTGCTGCTAATCTCAACGGATCCATCGTGATTTTCACATTATCTGAGTTTGGAAACATATACGCTGACTGAATTGAAACAATGGTAAGTAAACAACTTACCACTGAGATAACGAGACTTGTTTTAAGGCCTACTGGTTTCCTTTTAAGTTCTCGTTCAAGACCAATAATAAGTCCAAACACTGCAGAAATTCCTAGTTTAATCAATATATCCGTATCTGCCGTATTCATAAAAATTCACTTCCAATACTCAAGTTGTATTTTAATTTTAAACTATATAAGGGTGTAAAGGGAAGAACTGAAAGTCCCGACCATAAGACCATCTTACTTTTTCAATATTATTTGATTAGATTTAAAAAAGTTTAAAAATTATATTGCAAACATTTATTTATCATGGTATATTAATTCTCGTCCTCAGCGAGACGGTCAAACAACGAAAAAAGAAATTTTAAAAGTTGTTGACATTGAGTCGGGAAACATGTTACATTAGTGAAGTCGCTTTTGAGCGATACAAATATGAATAAGATAATTGTTCTTTGAAAACTAAACAAACAAAAACGTCAACAAACAATAA